>CAVPEE010000052.1:0-39109 GCA_963702825.1 uncultured Alphaproteobacteria bacterium | reverse complement strand
CTTGCGCTTCCTGAAGCTTGGCCTGAACCTCCTGCGCTTTTTTCATCATGCCCATGATATCCACGGCGCGATCTCCTTCTCAAACTTCGTCGGCGGGGTCGGCGCCAGAATCCGCGTAACCGACCTCATCGTCGACCTCGCCCGCCGCAGGGGGTGGGGCGTCCGTCGGGGACGGCGCCTCAGGACGCCGCACGTCGACGATGCGGGCCCCTTTGAATCGATCAAGAACTTTCTGCACCAGGGGATGCGACGCCGCATTACTCGTTCGCTCGGCCTCGCGCGCCTGGGCCGTCTCCCGCAACGTCGCCGCGGTCGAGCCCGGAACAAGCGCCACCATCCAGCGCTCGCCCGTCCATTCCTGCAGACGTCGGCTTAGCGTCTGCGCCAGTCCGGACTCGGCTCCCTCGACTAAGGTGAAAGCGATGCTGCCCTGCTCGAAGCGGGCGAGCCGCACATCCCGCTCGAGCGACTGGACAAGCTGAATGTCGCGCTTGGAGCGCGCGAGGGCGATGACGTCGTCGAAACGGACGAGCCGTGGAACCACGGCGGGCGAAGGCGGAGGCGGCGCGGACGCGACTGGGGCAGGCTCTGCGGCCGCAAGCCGCATCGAAGCGCGCGGCCCCCCGCCTCCGGACGGAAGCGGCGGCGCATGACGCGGGACCGTCGGTCGTTTGGCTCAGCTTGCGGATCGTCTCCTCGGGGGTAGGCAGATCCGAAGCATAAGCCAGGCGGATCAACGCCATTTCGGCCGAAGCCAACGGGCGAGGCGAATCCTTCACATCCTCCACGCCCTTGAGCAGGATTTGCCAAGCTCGCGCCAAAACGCCCACCGTCAGCTTGTCGGCGAATTCCCGGCCGCGTTCGCGCTCGACCTGGCTGACAGCGGGATCCTCGGTCGCGGCTGGAGCAATTTTGGCGCGCGTGACGAAATGGCAAAATTCGGCCAGATCGATCAGGATGTCGGCGGCGTCCGCGCCTGCCTGGTGGAGCGCGCGCACGATCTCAAGGGCCTCGGCGATCTGACCCCTCATGACGCGCTCGAACAGCGTCACGACCTCGCCCCGGTCCGAGAGGCCCAGCATGTTGCGAACGGCGAGCGCCGTGACACCCCCATCGCCGCCATGCGCAATCCCCTGATCGAGCAGCGAAAGCGCGTCGCGCACCGAGCCTTCGGCGACACGGGCGATCAGCGCCAGCGCCTCCGGCTCGGCGGCGACACCTTCAGCAGCGCAGATCTTGCTCAAATGGCCGACCATCGGGGCCGCCTCGATGCGTCGCAAATCGAAGCGAATGCAGCGCGAACGCACCGTGATCGGCACCTTCTCGATTTCCGTGGTCGCGAACAGAAACTTGACGTGCTCCGGCGGCTCTTCAAGCGTTTTCAGGAGACCGTTGAAGGCCTGCTTCGAGAGCATGTGCACTTCGTCGATGATGTAGACCTTGGTGCGCGCGGAGACCGGGCGATAACGCGCGTTCTCGATGATCTCGCGCACGTCGTCGATGCCGGTATGGGAGGCAGCGTCCATCTCGATCACATCGACATGGCGCGATTCCATGATCGCCTGGCAGTGGAGGCCGAGCTCGGGCATGTCGACGCTCGGGCGGTCAATTCTGCCGGGCAGCGAATAATTGAAGGCGCGAGCCAGAATGCGCGCCGTCGTCGTCTTGCCGACGCCTCGCACGCCCGTGAGGATATAGGCTTGGTGAATGCGGCTCGCGGCGAACGAATTGGCGAGCGTACGCACCATCGGCTCCTGGCCGACCAGGTCCTCGAAGCGCATCGGCCGATATTTTCGCGCCAGCACCCGATAGGGCGACGCCGTCGGCGCGGCTTGCAGGTTCGGTGACAGGGAAGAGCGAATCGCTCAACGACGCCCTCTCTTGGCGGGAAAAGGTCGATGGCGGAGCATCTCAAGCTTTGTTTCGCTCGATGGACCGCCGCTCGGAGGCGAAGGCGAACTCAGATCACGCTCGCCTGGTCGCCGACGGCCCAAGCGCGTCAGTGGGAGGTTGGACAAAGACCCGCCCTGGCTCGTTAGGGCTGCTTCCTTCCGGACCTGACCCGGTTGGCGAGCGGTACGTCCTTCGCCAACCTCCCGCCGCCTATGTGGACCATGAGGCGGCAAGGCGCAAGAGGCGGTCGCCCACGGCGCCGCTCGGTCCGCCCCGTTCACGCCGCCCTCTCCTGCTCCTCGACCATTTCGTGCGCGATACGCGCGGTCGCCTCGTCGGCGGGAAACAGCATCTCCAACGCGAGCTCGGAGAGGGTCACGTCATTTGGTGTGCCGAAAACAGTGACCGTGCCGAGAAAGGACATGATTCCAAGGCGCGTCGCGATCCTGAGCGGCGTCGCCAGGCGCTCCGCTGCGCCGAAGCTCTCCGAGGGTTCGCTTTCGGGCGGCGCCGGATAGGCCGAGACCTCGGCAAGCAGGCCCTGCAGAACCGAATCGCCGCGGGCGTCGATCTGCTGGCGAAGAACGCTCAGCATATGGGCGCGCCACGCCCCATAGTTCACGATCCTCGGCGCCATGCCCGCCGGATGCAGAGTGAGGCGCACGGCGTTGACCGGCGGGCGCATGAGGTCCGCCGAGCAGCCCTCGTAAAGTTGGGGCAAGGCGGAATTGGACATGACGACATTCCAATGCCGGTCGACCGCGAAGGCGGGATAGGGCCTGTGCGCCTGAAGAATGGCGTCGATGGCGGTTTTCGCCGCCGCCAGGGCCGCGATCGAGCGCTCCTGAAACGCCGGCGCGAAGCCCGCCGCCAGGAGAAGCGAATTCTGGTCGCGCAGCGGGATCTCGAGATATTCGGCGAGGCGGGCGATCATCTCGCGGCTGGGTTGCGCCTTGCCGGTCTCGAGACAGGAGAGGTGCCGGGTCGAGCTCTCCGCGGCATAGGCGAGATCGGCCTGCGTCATGCGGCGCCGCTCGCGCCAGCGGCGCAGGAGGACGCCGAACGGAAGCTGATGAGCGGTCATGGGGCTCAAGCTTAGCGCCGGGCGGCGCACAAGGCCATGACCTCCGAAGTCAAGAGATGCGGTCGCTTTTTGACCAGCCGGGTCATGGATTCTGGCTCCAACCGGCGCGAACCTGCGCGGGTCAAGCCGGAGGATGAAATGCTACGAATCGCGTTGCCCCATATCGCGCTCGGGCCATCGTCGCCGAGTTTCGAACGCTGGCGAGGCGCGATGCGGTTGTGGCGTCGACGGGATCGGGAACGAGGCCAGCTGGCGCGGATGTCAGAAGCCGAGCTCCACGACATTGGAGTCACGTCGGCCGAGCGCTGGGCGGAAATCAACAAGCCGTGCTGGCGCGGATAACGCCCGCGTCCCGATTCGAACCCGAGGGCGCGAAGGCCCTCGCTTCGAAGCCAGACTGGAGAGACATGATGCTCAACGCTCAGGCCCTTGCCGATCTTTATGTTGCCGCGTGGAATGAACCGGACGCGGCCAAGCGTTCCTCCGCCCTTGCCGCGCTCTGGTCGCCGGAGGCCATCGGCGACAAAGGGCCACGTGGATACGCGGCACTCACCAGGCTCACCCCCGCAAAGCCTGGAAGAAACTCGGGGCGGGAGGGCATTCGCTATCGCGCCGCCCCGACCGCCCGTCTCCGTGGCGACGTTGTGACGTTCCGCTGGGAGATGCTGCTCGCCGACACCGAGACGGTGCTGGCAGGCGGGCTCGAGTTCCTGATCGTCGACGACGACGGGCGCATCCTGGCGGACCATCCGTTCGCTTTCGCTTGAATCCCACGCCCCATCCACCCCCCTCACGAAAGGACATCCCATGCCCTTCATCACGGCGAAAGACGGCGCAGAGCTCCATTGGCGCGAGTGGGGCGCGGGCCCGCCGATCGTGTTCCTGAGCAGCCTCGGCTGCGACAGCCGAATGTGGGACTACCAGATCGCCGCCTTTGCGGACGAAGGCTTCCGCTGCATCGGCTTCGATCGCCGCGGCCACGGCCGCTCCGATCAGCCGGCCCGCGGCTATGACTTCGACACGTTCGCCGACGACGTCGCCGCCCTCGTCGATAGCCTCGATCTGACCGACCTCACCCTCATCGCCCATTCGATGGCCGGCGGCGAGGCAGTGCGGTATCTCACCCGGCAGGGAAGCAACCGCGTCGCGCGCCTTATCCTCCTCGCGCCGACGACGCCGATGCTGCTCAAGGCGCATGACAACCCGAACGGCTTGCCGATGGAAGCCTTCGAGGCGCTGTGGGCTCAGTGGCGGCGCGACTACCCGAAATGGGTCGCCGACAACCTCGCGCCGTTCTTCATTCCGGAGACCTCGCCCGCGATGATGCGCTGGGGCGCGACCCTGTTGCAAACCTCGCTTCCCGTCACCCTCGCCTGCTCCCGCGCCATGGTGGAAGCTGACTTCCGCGCCGAGATGAGACGCATCGACGTGCCGACCCTCATCGTCCACGGCGACCGTGACCGGTCGATGCCGGTTGAACTCACCGGTAAGCCGTCGGCCGACCTCATCCCCGGCTCAAGGCTCCTCGTCTATCCCGGCGCGCCGCATGGCCTCATGTTCACCCACATGGACGAGCTCCACGCCGATCTCCTGGCCTTCATGCCCGAGCGAGCGATCCGCTCGGCCGCGGCCTAAGCGCAAATAAGCGAAAATAAAAGCAAATAAACGTAAGCAAAATTGCTTTCATTTGCTTACGTTTATTCTTTTGAATCGGGACTTTTCAATGGGTTACGGCCGATTCAAATAAAAAAATCTTCCCCGTCTTTTGGCTCAGCTCAGGTCGTCCAAAAAACGCTCGATCTCGCCCCTCGCTGGCCGCAGGGCTTGAATTAGACGCAGAAGAAAAATCTAACACATATTTTCGATTTTGGCAACGACTTGCATTCTTGGCTGGAAGCTCTGGGCGCCCACCCCTACGGTTCCTATCCCCACTTTTCGTCATGGCCGGGCTTGACCGGCTTGACCCGGCCATCCACGTTTTCGCGGCGTCGAAATGCCGGTAAACAAGCCGCCAAGAGGGATAGTCGTCGCTGCCGCCGGAGAGTCTTCAAGGCGGCCCTCCGTGGATGGCCGGGTCAAGCCCGGCCATGACGAAAACCGGAAGGCAGTAGCGAAGCGACCAGAGAGGAGTGAGCGCGATAAAAGCCAGACGCGATTTCCGATGGCGGCCGCCTTTTGCCGAGTCCATCTGGGGCAGCCTTGAAAAACAGCGAGCTTGGCCATGACCATTGACGCGAAGCATACCACCGGCGGTTGCCTCTGCGGGGCCTTGCGCTATGAGGCGGTCGGCGAGTCGATCGGTTCCGGCCATTGCTATTGCGGCGATTGCCGCCGGGCCTCGGGTTCGGGCTTCATCCCGTTCATGGGTTTTCCGGCGGACGCGGTCCGCTTCACGGGCGAAGCCCGCGAGTTCCGCTCGAAAGCGGCGAACGGGGGCGACGCGGTCCGCAACCGCTGCGCCCAGTGCATGAGCCTCGTGTTCGGCGGCGAGATCGGCAAGTCCGACTCGTACACGCTCTACGCCGGCTCGCTCGACGACCCCTCGGCCTTCCACCCGACCTTCGCCATTTTCGCCGCGGGCCGTCCGCCCTGGGCGATCATCCCGCCCGGCTTCAAGGTTTTCGACCGAATGCCGCCCTAGCGCCAAAAGCCAGCCAGTTGGACCGTTTTCGAACCCGAAGCGGATACTAGGCTCGCTTCAAAAACCAAGAATGCGCCCAGCGTAACTGAGTGTGTCTGCGAAGGCCGTCATTCGCTAATCGTCCCTTCCGCTCAGACTAGCAAGTCCATATATCATGTTCTTCGTTTTTTGAAACAATGGTGTAATTCGGCTTCGTCATCATTGTGCGATGGCCAACCAAGGCAGGACGTTCCTAATGGCAAAGCTCGACGGCAAAATCGCCCTGATCACCGGCGGCACCACCGGCATAGGCGCGGCGACGGCTAAACTGTTCCAGGCGGAAGGCGCGACCGTCATCGTCACAGGCTCAAGCGCCAAGACCGTGGAAACCGCCCGCAAGGACCTTCCGGGTATCGAAGTGATTGTGTCTGACCAGGCCAATACGGCAGCAAGCAAGGCCTTGGTGGATCAGGTGAAAGCGAAGCATGGCCGGATCGACGTTCTGTTCGTCAATGCCGGCATCGGAGCATTCGGGCCCCTCGAAAGCGTGGATGAGGCGTTTTTCGACAGACAGTTCAATATCAATGTGCGTGGCGCATATTTCGTGATCAAGCACGCAGCGCCGGTGATTCCGGACGGTGGCGCGATCGTTCTGACCGCGTCTACCGCGGCCTCGTCGGGATTGGCGGGCGCCAGTGTCTATTCGGCCACCAAGGCCGCACTCCGCTCGTTCGGCCGGACGCTCGCGGCGGAGCTGGCGCCTCGCAACATCCGGGTGAACACTGTGAGTCCCGGCCCGATCGAGACCCCAATCTTCGGAAAATCTGGTCTCACGCAGGAGCAGATCCAGGGCTTCAAGGATCACATTACGTCGCAGGTCGCGCTGAAGCGCATCGGCACTTCTGAGGAAGTCGCTGCCGCGGTCCTCTTCCTGGCGGCGGACGCCACATTCGTGACCGGCGCCGAGCTCGTCGTGGGCGGTGGTATCAACGACGTCTGACGGCGCCGAAGCGGCAATACAATCGAATTTTCGCTGGATTTTCGACGAATTTTCAGCTCCTGAGGTTGAAAACCCCGAAACGCGCGGCCGGCGCCTGGCGCGACCTAGAAGGTGCCGAGCCGTCGCGATCAGCACCCGCTCGCCTTCGCATAGGGTCACGAGCGAGCCTTCGATTGGATTCACGCGC
The DNA here is from genome assembly GCA_963702825.1 of uncultured Alphaproteobacteria bacterium. Lineage (GTDB taxonomy): Bacteria > Pseudomonadota > Alphaproteobacteria > Rhizobiales > Beijerinckiaceae > Roseiarcus. Next base: position 32,325 of record CAVPEE010000052.1, on the reverse strand, counting down.
GAGACGCCCTATCTCCATCCCGCGAGGCGACGTCCTCCCCCTTCTCAAGGGTCCAAGTCCGGGACGGCCCGGCCCTTTTTATGGGTTCGCCGTGGCCTGGGTTTATCTTGTTATCGCCGGCTTTCTGGAAGTCGCGTGGGCTTACGCGATGAAGCAGTCCGATGGCTTCACACGGCCATGGCCGACAATCATCACGATCAGCGCCATGGTTGGAAGCGTCGGCGTGCTCGCGCTCGCCATGCGGGCGATTCCCCTGAGCACCGCCTATCCGATCTGGACCGGCATCGGCGCCGTCGGCGCCTTCCTCATCGGCGTGACGATCCTCGGCGAGCAAGCGACGGCGGCCCGCATCATGGCCGCGACGCTCATCATCGCCGGGCTGGTGATGATGAAGGTGAGCAGCAGTTCCTGAGCGCTCGTTCCCGCTTGGTTGCTTCAAGGAAGCCTTCGCGGTACCGACCCCGTCATGAGCGAGAGCACCTTTTTTGACCGCACCTTTGGCGCGCTGCTGTTCGACATGGACGGCACGATCATCAATTCCATTGCGGCGGCCGAGCGCGTATGGACCGCCTGGGCGGAGCGGCATGGTCTCGATGTCGCTTCCTTCCTGCCGACCATTCACGGCGTGCGCGCCATCGAAACGATCACCAAGCTTGAACTGCCAGGCGTCGATCCCCAAGCCGAGGTTCACGCGCTCCTGCTCGCCGAGATCGAAGATGTGGAAGGGGTCGAGGCGATCGAAGGCGCCAAGGCCTTTCTCGCGTCTCTGCCGCCTGACCGATGGGCCATCGTCACATCGTCGCCGCGCAAGCTTGCGCTACGTCGTCTTGAGGCCGCAGGGCTGCCGCCGCCTGCCGTGCTGGTGACCGGGGAAGATGTCGAGCACGGCAAGCCTGCCCCCGACTGCTTCTTGCTGGGGGCAAAACGCTTGGGCCAAAAAATCGAGGATTGCCTTGTGTTCGAAGACGCTCCGGCCGGCATTCAGGCAGCCGAGGCCGCGGGCGCGGCGCTGATCGTCGTCACCACGACGCACAAGCACCCGCTCGACACGAGCCATCCCACGATCGCAGGCTACGGCAAACTGCCCGCCGCGCTCCTTCGCAGCTGACTTCTCACGGCCGGATCAGCACGACGCCCCCGATCAAGAGCGCGACGCCGATCAGGCGCGGCGCGTCAATCGGACGTTGGGTCAGGCCGAGCCAGCCGAAATGATCGAACGCAATCGAGCCGAGCATCTGCCCGGCGACGGGCAGCGCGAGGAACGCTGCCGCGCCAATCTGCGGCACAAGGAAGATGCTGAGGGCAATGAAAATCGCACCGAACAGACCGCCGCTCCACGCCCACCATGGGACGCGCGTCGCCAAGCTGGCTGCGGGGATCGGGTCGGGGAGCGCAAGGGCGAGCAGGCCCATGCAGGCCAAGCCCACGGCGTAGCTGACAAAGCCCGACCAGGCGGCCGAGTAGAGCGCGCTCCGCCAGTTTGCGTTCAACGCCTGCTGGATAACGATGCTGATTCCCGCCGCGATCGCGAGGAACGCAGGAAGAAGAGCGCGGACCATGGGGGCTATGCCTTTCAGGGGGTGTAAACTTCGGCGCATGAATGGGGGGAGGGCCGGGCAGGTTGCGCCACTTCTGAACCGATCGTGATTTGCTTTCGGCACTGCGGAGGTTTCCATTGCGGGCGCCCCCGGTAAGCGCGTTTCCATCCTTGTCGACGGCGCCCCTCGCCATTGAAGACAAGCAGGCCAGGATCCCCTCCAGGAGAAGGCGTTCGTCAAGAAATGAATCGGATTGCCAACCAACTTGGTCGCGCCTCGACGATCTCGGCTTTCGCTGTCGCCGTCGTGGTGGCGTCCAGCGCCTTGCCGACAAGCGCGGCTACGCCCGCCGGGACCGCCCCGGCCTGTCCGGGGGGCGGCGCCGGCATCACATTGTCCCCCGGGTTTTGCGCAACGATCTTCGCTGACAACCTGGGGCACATCCGCCATCTCGTCGTCGCCCCTGACGGCACTCTCTATGCGAATAGCTGGAGCGGGCGGTACTATCACAACGACAAGCCGCCAGCCGACGGCTTCCTGCTGGCGTTGCAGGATACCGATGGAACCGGACGGGCCAACGTCATTCGGCGGTTCGGTGCGACCTCAGCGCAGGGCGCCGCAGGCGGCACGGGCATCGCCTTCCATGACAATGCGATTTATGCCGAAGAAAAGGACAAGATCGTCCGCTATGCGCTGAAGCCAGGCGAAGTTGCGCCAAGCGGCAAGCCCGATGTGATCCTTTCGGGCATGCCGCTTACCCGCGACCACCCGATGCATCCTTTCGTCATCGACGCGAAGGGTGATCTTTTTGTCGATTCCGGGTCGGCCACGAATTCCTGCCAGTCGGACAACCGCATGCCGGTCTCGCCTGGTATTCAGCCTTGCACCGAACTCGAGACGCGCGCCGGGACCTGGCGCTACGAGGCCGACAAGACGGGCCAGGTCTTCTCGGCTGCCGAACGCTTCGCGACCGGCATCCGCAATGGAGAGGGCTTCGCGTTCGACGCCGCCGGACGGCTCTTCGTCACCCAGCACGGGCGTGATCAATTGTCGCAGAACTGGCCCAAGCTTTACACGGTCGATGAGGGCGCCGACCTGCCCGCCGAGGAAGTGTTGCAGCTTCATCAGGGCGCCGATTTTGGCTGGCCGGAATGCTACTATGACCAGAACCAGAACAAGCTTGTGCTGGCGCCGGAATATGGCGGCGACGGCGGCAAGGCGACCGGCGTTTGCGACAGCAAACAGGCTCCCGTCGCCGCGTTTCCCGGTCATTGGGCTCCGAACGACCTCCTGATCTACACCGGAGGCCAGTTTCCCGAGCCCTATCGCGGCGGCGCCTTCATCGCTTTCCACGGGTCCTGGAACCGCGCGCCGCTGCCGCAAGGCGGCTATGACGTGGTCTTCCAGCCGATGGCCGACGGCAAGAAGTCGGGTGATTATCTGATTTTCGCCAATGGGTTCGCAGGGGCCCACGTGGACCCTGGCCGCGCCGCCTTCCGACCGACCGGACTGGCGATGGGACCGGACGGCGCACTCTATATTTCCGACGACGTGCACGGGCGGATCTGGCGCGTCGTCTACAAGGGCGATCCGACGACCGCGCAAATCGCGCCGGCGCCGCCGCCCGCCGTCGCTGCGGCCTCGGCGGCTTCGGCTCAGCCACCCGAAGGGACGCATGCCGACGCCGGCCGTTCGGCTGAGGCGCTGCGGCCGCCGCCCGGCGCGACCGGGCAGGAGGTCGCGCTTGGCGAGCGTATTTTTCATGGCGAAGCGAGCAACGGCACTTGCAGTGGTTGCCACGGATCGGACGCCGGGGGCACCTCGGTCGGGCCCAGCCTCAGCAACGGCATCTGGGTTTGGGGCGACGGAAGCCTGCCGGCGATCACGAAAACCATCGAGACCGGCGTGCCTCGCCCGCGAAACTACACGGGCGTCATGCCGCCGAAGGGCGGCGCGGATCTCTCCGATCAGGATGTCGCCGCCGTCGCCGCCTATGTCTGGGCGGTCGGGCACGCGTCGAACTGACGGGGGATGACGTCGGCTTGGGCGCCACCATCGCTACGACCGATACGGCAATCCCCGTGCGCACAGGAACACCTCCGGGGTATCAAGGCGAGGCGCGGCGCGCGATGGCGAGCCGGCAGCTCGCGATACGCAAAGCGGAAGAGACCCGCATTGCATCACCCACGGTTCTAGAGGCCCATAGCCTAAGAGAGATCGTGCAGATCCTTTTGCGTCGGCTCGGTTAGGCGGAACTCCGAAAAGACGACCGTCAGTCCCGCTCGCTCCGGCGTGCAACACATCGGACCCACGCGATAGCTCTCGGCGTTCGGAAATGGGCAGAGCCGCATGAGCGGCCAGACCTTCCCGTCGCTCGACAGCTGGAGCCGCAGAACGCCCGCTTTGACGGTGACGCGCATCCTGAAGTCGGTTGCGTCGCCATGGTGCGCAGCCGTGGCCCAGTCGGACTTGCCAATCGTGAGCACGCTGCTTGCCATCGGCTTGCCGTCCGAGAGTTCGATCCCGGCCTTGAGCCACTCGGCGCTCGAAAGGCGCACCATCAGTCCCGCTTGGTCGTAAAGCTCCCGATATTGCGCCTGGATACGCATCTCCGCCGTGAAGTCGCCGGCGGTCTCACGCCCGAAGAAATGGCCGGTATCATGCGTGAAGCCATAATGGGTCTCCCGCCAAAAATCGGTCGACCGATCCGTGGTGACGGTAAGAGCGCCGCCATCGAGCCGCCAGACGGCAGGCTCGTTCAGCCATGTGCATTGTGCGAAAGTCATTGCTTGTAGACGGTCAATCCCGAGCCTCATAAGCCCATTATCAGTTTGAAGGCGATCGTCCACATTGTCAGCGCGACGAGCGACTCGAGCACCCGCCAGGACGCTGGGCTGGCGAAAATCGGCCGCAACCATTTCGCGCCATAGCCCAGCGCGAAGAAAAAGAGGAACGAGCCGGTCATCGCCCCAGCAGCGAACGACGTCTCTTCACCCGGGAATCGGGTCGAGATCGCGCCAAGCAGCATGACCGTGTCGAGATAGACGTGAGGATTGAGCCAGGTCAGCGCGAGGCCCATCGCCAAAGTCTGCGCGAGGCTCGAGGCGCGGGCGTCCCCGGCCGCAAGCGCCTCGGACGATCGCAAGGCGGAATAGAGATTGCGCGCTCCGTACCAGATGAGGAACGCTGCCCCTCCGTAGCGCATGGCGGGGACGAACCAGGGCGCAGCGACAGCAATCTGCCGAAAGCTTGTCACGCCAAGCGCAATCAGCGCCGCGTCCGACAGGCTGCACGCGAGACTGACCGCAAAGACGTGCTTGCCCAACAGGCCCTGCCGCAGGACGAAAGCATTCTGCGCGCCGATCGCGACGATCAGGCTGAGGCCTGATACGAGGCCCGTCACGGTAACCGAAAGGCTCATCGCTCACGAAGTCCCGTCCGTTGCGGCGGCGCCAGCCGTAACGATTGGCGGGTCGGCGTCGAGCGGCGGTACAGTAGAATCGACACTTTGCCCGCCGCCACGTAAACGCTCCTTACATGAGCTGGAAGGACACGCCCGGGGATGCGGCTCGCAACACGACGGGCAACCGAGGGAAGGAAGCGACTTCGGCGCGAGCGGCTTTTGATCTCGCCGCCTTCGCGTCGGAGTAAGCCATAAGGACGAGGCGCATCGAAATGCGATTGGCGATGCTTGCTGCCTTGATGGGATTGTTCGGCTTCGCTGGGCCGGCGTTCGCGCTCGACAGAGTGAAGTTCGGCACCAATTGGCTGGCAGATCCGGTGGCGGGCGGCTTCTTTCAGGCCGCGGCCGACGGCACTTACGCCCGATATGGACTCGACGTCACCATCATTCCCGGCGGCCCGCAAACCAACGGGGCGCTGCTGCTGCTGTATGGCAAGCTCGAATTTTACATGGGCAGCGACATGATCGGGAATTTCCTTGCGGCCGAGTCGAAGGTTCCCCTGATCGCCGTTGCCGCCGACTTCCAGAAGAGTCCACAAGCTCTCATGTCGCATCCCGGCGTCGGAATGGACAAGTGGGAGGACCTGCCGAGGGCCAAGCCCGTCTATCTCGGCGCTGGCGCGATCAACACATTCTACGCCTGGCTCAAGCTCGAGTACGGCTTCAAGGACGAGAACATTCGGCCGTACAATTTCAACTCCGCCCCCTTCATCGCAAACAAGAATTCGATCCAGCAGGGCTACGTCACGGGCGAGCCGTTCGAGATTGAAAGGCAGGGCCATTTCATGCCGAACTTATTCCTGCTCTCCGACTACGGCTATGACACCTACGCGACCTTGATCGTGACGCGCACCGAAATCGTGAAGAAGAAACCCGATCTCGTTCAGCGCTTCGTCGACGCCTCAGCGATCGGCTGGTATCATTATCTCTACGGAGACAATTCCAAAGCTAATGCGCTGATCAAAGCGGACAACCCGGACCTCACCGATGACTACATCGCCTTTTCAATCGCGGAGATGAAGAAGCACGGCATCGTCGACTCCGGCGATGCGCTCAAGCTGGGCATCGGGGCGATGGCCGACGCGCATTGGAAGGACTTTTTCGACAAAATGGTGGCGATCAGAATGATCGACAAGCGCAGCAACTACAAGAGCGCATACACCCTGCAATTCGTCAACAAAAAGGTTGGGGTCGATCTCCATCCTCAGTGATTGCTTCGCGAGAGATCATTCACGTCGCGCACCCCGCTCGTTCTTGGCGTTGTCATTGCACCGATTGGCCTCCTAGCGTTCTGTGCGCTGCGACGATCAGACTGACGCCTGACAGGAGGGCTGTCGCGGAAACCGAAAGGCGCATGGCCTGTGAAATCCCTTCGTTAGGGCAGCGCCAGCCGTAACGAGGGCTGCCGCGGTACAATAGCATCGACACATTCGCCGCCGCGATGTAAACACCTCTTACATGAGCTGGAAGGACAAGCGAGGCGAGCCCGACCCGCCGCGCGGCTATCATCACGGCAATTTGCGCGAGGCGCTGATCCGCGCCGCGCTGGAATTGATCGCGACGAAGGGAACGGCCGGCTTCACTTTCGCCGAGGCCGCTCGGTTTGCCGGGGTCAGCCCGGCAGCGCCCTATCGGCATTTCCGCGACCGCGACGAGCTGATGGCGAGTGTGGCTTTACGCGGCTTCGAGCAATTCGAGGCGGCATTGGCGCGCGCATGGGATGGCGGGCGCCCTGATGCTTTCACCGCGCTGGATCGCCTCGGCAAGGCCTATCTCGAATTCGCTCGCGCAGAGCCCGCTTTCTACTCGGCCATGTTCGAAGCCGGCGTTCCGGCCGGCGCAAACGCTGCGCTGCGAGACGCCGGTGAACGAGCCTTTGCCGTCTTGCGCGGCGCCGCTGACGCGATCTGCGCCGCGATGCCGGCGGCCGGCCGCCCGCCTGCGCTCATGGTCGCCCTGCATATCTGGGGCATGGCGCATGGCGTGGCTTCGCTATTCGGACGCGCCGATGGGGCGCAGCGCGCGCTGCCGATGTCGGCAGCGGAACTCCTGGAGGCGCAAGTGCTGGTCTATTTGCGCGGGCTCGGGGTCAACGCGGCGCGGCCGTGAGCGCGCGGGCTTGCACGCCCAGATCACGGCGCTCAACCACAGGAAGGACTTGACAACCGCTCCGACTTGTGAAGTAAATGTTCATTACATTTACACGCACGAGAGGATGCCATGCCTATCATTCTTACGGTTTTGGGGTTCCTGTGGTGGTGGCCGATCGGCCTGGTGCTTCTCGGCCTCTTTCTTGGACGAGGAAAGTTCGGCTGCCGGCGTTCCCTATCTTATGCAGGAGATGCACCCATGTTCGGCGGAGATCACGGTCGGGATCGCTGGGAGCGCAAGATGACCCGCTTGCAGGAAAAGATGGAAGTGGTGCGCGCGAAGGCGGACCAGTTCAGGAGCGGCGGCGACTGGTTTGGTCCTGCGACAAGCGGCAACCGCGCCTTCGACGACTATCGCTCCGAGACGCTGAAGCGGCTCGAAGATGAGCAGCGCGAGTTCAAGGATTTCCTCGCCCGACTGCGCTTCGCCAGGGATCGCTCTGAGTTCGATCAGTTCATGGCCGAGCGGCGCAATCGCCCCTTCGAGCCCGGTTCGCAATCCGAGCCAGCGCCACCGCGCGACTGACGCTGACTGAGCTTCCACCGCTTCTTTAAATCTGCTTTGCGGGGCGCCCTTCCAAGGAAGGACGCCCCGCTTGCGCATTGGGGCCGCAAAAGAGAGCCCACGGCGCTTGCGTCAAGCGCGTCAGACGCTTCCAAAGCAGTTTGGCTCCATGGCTCCGTTCCGCCGGCACAAAAGGTCCGGCGACGAAGCAGGTATTAATACGCATATACAAAGCACAACCAGGGTTTCAAAACGGACCGAAGCCGCTGGAGGTCCGAATTGAGCGAAGTGCATCTGATTTGGTTGGGCCTTATCGCGATTTTCGTCCTTATCGTCATCGCGGTGGCGGCGTTGAGCCTCCTCCCGGTCCGGGAGCGTAGGTGAGGGCGCAAGCTGGCTGCCTCTCGATTGCTGGGTCAGGTTGCGGTCTCAACAGGCGAGAAGGTCCATTCCTGGCCCATTTCTTCCGTTGCTCCGCCGGCTCTGCATAGTCTGAGTGGGTTTTGGCCAATCGGACCGGCTTTTTTCCTGACCATCGCGAGCAGCACGGCGCCGCCTCGCCTCTTGCCCTCGTTTCTGTATAGTGCCCGCGACCATCCGGAGTCGCTTGTGGCCGCTCAATTCCCGTATCGTTTCGTTAGGCCGGCGCGCCTGAAAACGCTCGCAGTGCTGCTCGCGCTGGGTCTTGCGGCGTGTGGGCGCTATGGGCCCTTGGAGCCTCCGCCCGATCCCAACGCGCCGCCCAAGCCGGCCAACTCGAGCCCCACCAACATGAACGGCGGCCTGTCCAAACCGTCGATCCCGCCGATCCTGCCGCCGAAGCAGCCGTTCTTCCTCGATTTCCTGCTGAAATAAGCTTAACGCCCGCGGATGCATCCCTTCACCTATCGCAACGGCGCTCTTCACGCCGAAGACGTCCCTTTGGCGACGATCGCGGAAGCCGTCGAGACGCCCTTCTATTGCTATTCGAGCGCCGCGATCGCGGGCAGTTTCGAGGCGTTTCGGGACGCGTTCGCCGGCCAGAACATAGCTATTTCCTATGCGATGAAGGCCAATTCGAATCAGGCGGTGCTGACGACGCTCGCAGGACTCGGGGCCGGCATGGATGTCGTCAGCGAGGGAGAACTGAGACGGGCGCGGGCGGCCGGCGTGCCCGGAGAGCGCATCATCTTTTCGGGAGTGGGCAAAACGCTGGCCGAGATGAACCTCGGGCTCGACGAGAACATCTTCTGCTTCAACGTCGAGTCGGAGCCGGAATTGGAAGCGCTCTCGCGTGCGGCCTCGGCTCGCGGCGCCGTTGCGCAGATCGCCATCCGCGTCAATCCCGACGTCGATGCGCGCACCCACGCCAAGATCGCGACCGGCAAGTCGGAGAACAAGTTCGGCGTGCCGATCTCCCGCGCCCGCGACGTCTACGCCTACGCTCGTACTCTGCCGGGCCTGAGCGTCCACGGAGTCGACATGCATATCGGCTCACAGATCACCGATCTTCAGCCGTTCGATGACGCGTTCGTGCTGCTCGCCGAGTTCGTGCAGGCGTTGAGAGCCGATGGGCACACAATCGAGCATGTCGACCTGGGCGGCGGCCTTGGCATTCCTTATCGCAACGACAACAATCCGCCTCCCTCGCCGGAGGATTACGCCAAAGTCGTCGCGAAGCGCACGGCGGCGCTCGGCTGCCAGGTGATTCTGGAGCCCGGCCGAGCGATCGTTGGCAACGCCGGAGCGCTGGTCGCTTCGGTCATCTATCTCAAGAAGGGCGAGAACAAGCGTTTCGTGATCGTCGACGCGGCGATGAACGACCTTGTCCGCCCCACGCTTTACGATGCGCACCACGAGATCCTCCCGGTAAAAGAGCCGGAGCCCGGCGCTTATCCGATGCGCAGCGATGTGGTCGGCCCGGTCTGCGAAAGCGGCGATTATCTCGCGCTCGACCGCGACTTGCCGGACCTCGCCGCGGGCGATCTCATAGCGGTGATGAGCGCCGGCGCTTACGGCGCCGTGCAGGCGGGAACCTACAATACCCGCCTTCTCGTTCCCGAAGTGCTGGTGAAAGGCGCGGACTACGCCCTCGTGCGGCCGAGGCGGACTTATGAGGAATTGATCGGCCTCGACACACTTCCGCCTTGGTTAGAGTGAGGTTGCGATCGCGGGAATTGTCGCGCAGCCTAGCCAAACACTTGGCCCGGAACTTGCGCCTCAGACAATCGCGCACAATCTGAGAATCGCCAACCACGGATCATGGCATCGCGGTGAAGGACTCGGACAAATCATCGGTCGACCAGGGACGATTCGCGGAGCTTGCGATCTGGGCGCGCCGCGCGCTTCTGGTCGAGCGCATCTGGCCGCCGCTTGTCTTCGCCATCGCGGTCGCCATCCTGTTTCTCGCCGCCTCATGGGCGGGCGCCTGGCAGTTCTCCCCACGGGCCGTTCGCATCGGCGGCGTGATCCTGTTCGCGCTCGGCCTTGGAGCAGCCCTTTCGCCGCTCATGCGAATGCGCCGTCCTCAAGCGCGCGACGTTCTGGCCAGGCTCGATCGCGATGCGAAGGTGGGCCACCGTCCCGCCTCCTCGCTCGCCGATTCTCTCGCCAACGACCAGGGCGATCCGGGCACGCAGGCCCTTTGGGCCGCCCATCGGGCGCGGCTTGAGCGCGAAGTCGAGGCCATTCGCGTCTCGCCCCCCTCGCCCGGCGTGGCCGCGCGGGACCCTTATGCGCTCCGCTTCGGCGTGGCGCTGCTCGCCTTCGCGGCGGCGGTCGTCGCCGGACCCGAGATGTACGGCCGCTTCGTCGCCGCTTTCGACTGGCGCAGCGACGAGGCCGTCGCCGCGGTCGCGGAGAGCCGCATCGACGCATGGATCGACCCGCCGCCCTATGCCGGCCAGCCGCCGCTGGTCATCGATTTCAAGACCGCCGATCCGCGGACGCTGACCGTCCCGGAAGATTCGGTTCTGGTGGTGCGCGGCGATCCAGGCGTTGTCGGGACGCGCGTCGATGGGGGGATCACGCCCTCGGAACAGAAAAACGAAACGCAGGCGGCCTCCCCGTCAGGCGAGAAATCCACCGCCCCCGCGACCCCCCCGCCCGCAAGCGCTGCGGCTGCGAACGCCGGTCCGACCGAAAAGCGGTGGACGATCCATGGGTCCGGCAAGGCGACAATTCTGCGCGGCGGCAAGCCCGTGGCGGTCGCCGTCCTCGCCGTGACCCCGGCTGGCAATCCGACGATTGTCTCGACCGAGGACCCGCGCGCCAATCTTACCGGCACGCTGACGCTCGCCTACAAGACGCAAGATCGATTTGGGCTCGCCAACGCTCGGGCGGACTTCTCTCGCCCGCACGAGGGTCCCGGTCCCGCCCCGCGTACGCTGGCGCCCCCGCCCCAGGCGGCCCTGCAGCTGCCGCCAACCGCCAATGGCGTCGGCGACGGGCATACGACCGTCGACCTCTCGGAGCACCCTTGGGCGGGCGCCAAGGTGACGATGCGGCTGACCGCAGTCAGCATTTCGGGCAAGACAGGCGACAGCGGGCCAATCGAAGTGACGCTGCCGCAGCGAATCTTCCACAACCCGCTCGCCCGCGCCCTCGTCGAGCAGCGCCGCAACCTCATTCTCGACCCGGACCACGCGCCAAAGCAGGTCGATACGGCGCTGGCCGGGCTCTCGATCGCGCCGGAATTGTTCGACACCCCGGCCAATATCTATCTCGGTCTGAAGCAGGCCAAGACATCGCTCGACCACGCCCACGGCGATGCTGATCTGCTTGACGTGGCGGCCCTGCTCTGGGCGATGGCGCAGCAGCTCGAGAACGGCGACGCCTCGAAAGCCGAGCACGATCTTCGCGCGGCTGAGCAGGCGCTACGCGAAGCGCTTCAGCGCGGCGCGAGCGACGAGGAAATCAAGAAGCTCATGGAGCAATTGCGAGAGGCCGCCAACCGCTTCATGAGCGAGATGGCGCGCAACTCGCCCGACAGCAGTCCCGAGGACCAGAACGTTCAGTCGAAAGACATGGACAAGATGATGGACCAGATGGAGGACGCCGCGCGCAACGGATCGCGTGAAGACGCTCAAGCCATGCTCGACCAGATGCAGGAAATGTTCGAGAACATGCGCAGCGCGCAGGAGGACCAGGACAGCCCGGCCGATCGCGAGATGCGCAAGCAGATCGGCGAACTCGAGAAGCTTCTTCGCGACCAGCAGGCTTTGCGCGACGACACATTCCGCAGCGACCAGAAGGATCGCGCGCGCAAGCGGGCGCGGCGCAACCAAGCGTCGCCAGATCAGCAGGACTCGCAGGGGCAACCGGACGAGGATGGTTCGAACCCCGACCAGAGCGACAACGATTCCGACCAGGGCGACAAGCAGAGCCAGGATCAGGCTGACAAGGGCCAACCGCAGCTCGGCGATCGCCAGCAGGAGCTGCGCGACCGTCTCGCCGAATTGCAGCGCAAGCTCAAGAGCCTCGGCATGAAGGGCGAGAAGGGCTTCGACGACGCGCAAGGCGATATGAAAGAAGCCGAAGGCGACCTCAAAGGCGGCCAACAAGGCGAAGGGGACAAGAGCGGACAGGGTGGGCAGGGTGGCAAAGGCAAAGGCGCTGCGGTCGACGCGCAGGGTCGTGCGCTCGAGGCGCTGCGCGACGGCGCCCAGGGTCTGCAGAAGCAGATGGATGGTCAAGGCCAGGGTAAGGGCAAGGGCAAGGGAGGCAAGGGCACGTATGTCGGGCGCAGGAGCCGACCGGGGGAAATGCCCGGCGACGACCCGCTCGGCCGCGGAGCGGAAGGCGAGAAGGGACGCGAGGACGGGCCGCTGAAGCAATCCGCTGGCGCCGCCGAGCGCGCGCGCCGCGTCATAGAGGAACTGCGCCGCCGCCTTGCCGACCCCAACCGTGCGGTGGACGAGCGCGATTACCTCGAACGGCTGATGAAGCGGGACTGAGGCCGCCAGCGCAATCCGAAGGCGGCCGCCTGAGGTGTTCGCTTTTGCGCGCGACGCAAGCTTTTCAGCCTCTTAGGCCTCCTTTTCTGCAACTGACGCTGCGCCCTAGCTCCACCCGGCGCGACGTGTTTCTCCGGTCCGGCCTTGACGGATTGCGCGGCCGGATAGGGCGCGCATAATGACCAAAAAACGGTAGGCCGCGTCGCCATGCGGTCTTGGGGTGGGAAACGCGATGGTCGAGCTCGAAGGCGTAGCCTGCGTGGCGGATGTGCCGCGCGTACAGGCGCGCCGTCGTGGCGGCGAGACCGCGCTCGTGTTCGAGGGCCGAGCGAGAACCTTCGCGGAGGTGGACGCGATGGCCTCGCGGATCGCCAACGCGCTCATTGCATCCGGCCTCCGAACGCAGGAACGGATCGCGTATCTCAGCAAAAACACCGATCATTTTCTCCCCTGCCTGCTCGGCGCCTGCAAGGCGCGCATGACGCTCACGCCATTCAACTTTCGACTCGCGGCGCCGGAAATCGCCCGCCTCCTTGAGGACAGCGAGGCGAGGATCATGTTCGTCGGCCCGGACCTCGCCGACCTCGCGGACCAGGCGGTCGCCTCGCTCGCCTCGAAGCCTCGAATGATCGCGCTCGGCTTCGAACGCGAGGGCTACGAGCCGTGCGACGCCTGGATTGGGTCCGCAGCATCAGACGACCCTCGGCTCGACGCAGACCCGCAGGACGACGTGATTCAGGTCTACACTTCGGGCACCACCGGCGGCCCCAAGGGGGTTCGCCTAACCAACCGTAACTATCTCACGACTTTCAAGCTCACCACGGCTTCGGGCGGCCTGAATTACAAATCCGGCGAGACAGTGCTGGCGGCGATGCCGTTCTTCCACGTCGCGGGCGTCAACATCGCGCTGATCGCCATGGCGAGCGGCGCCCGGTCGGCGATCCTCAGGGACGCCGCGCCGCAGCTCATTCTCGATACGATCAGCCAGGAGCGCGTCAACCATGCGTTCCTCGCGCCCGCCCTCATTCAAATGCTGATGCAGGCGCCGGGGCTCGGGGGCGCCGATCTCTCCAGCATGCGAACGCTGACCTACGGCGCCTCGCCCATCTCGGAGGATTTGCTTGCACGCGCGAGCGCGCGCTTTGGCTGCGAGTTCGTCCAGCTCTACGGCATGACCGAGACGTGCGGCGCCGGCACGTTCTTATCCTACGCGGATCATGAGCCGGCGAAGGGCAAGCTGCGGTCATGCGGAGTGGCCTGGCCAGGAGTCGACCTCAAGATCGTCGGGGGCGACGGGCTGGAAGTCGCACGTGGCGCGGTCGGGGAAGTGGTGATCCGCTCCCCCGTCGTCATGAAGGGGTACTGGAACAAGCCCGACGCGACCGCGGCCGCGATTGGCGATGGCTGGATGCGCACCGGTGACGCCGCCTACATGGACGAGGACGGGTATGTCTTCATCTACGACCGGATGAAGGACATGATCCGGACGGGCGGCGAGAGCGTCTATCCGGCGGAGGTCGAGAACGCGCTCTTCGGCCATCCGTCAATAGCCGACGCGGCCGTGATCGGCGTCCCCGACGACACATGGGGCGAGGCGGTAAAAGCGATCGTCGTCTTGAAACCCGGGGCCCCGCCCGACGCAGTGGACATCATGGCCTGGGCGCGGGCGCGCATCGCAAATTTCAAGACGCCGAAGTCGGTTGATTTCGTCGACTCGATCCCGCGCAATATCACCGGGAAAGTCCTCAGGCGCGAACTGCGCGAGCCCTATTGGAAAGGGCGCGACCGCAGGGTCAATTGAGCCGCACGGGAGTGGACGCAGGCGCCATGCCGCGGTAGGCGGGAGTCTTGGAGAGCGGTCGATGGCTCACCGTCGCCACACCTCGCCGCGGGAAAAGCATGGTCAAGCTCAACGTCATCTACACGCGCACCGGGGACAAGGGCGAGACGGGGCTCGGCGACGGCTCGCGCCGGTCCAAGAGCGACGCGCGCGTCGCAGCGATGGGCGATGTCGATGAAACGAATTGCGCCGTCGGTCTCGCGCTGCTTGCGGTGCGCAATGCGAGCGACGCAGCGGATCTCGCAATCGAGCCGGTGCTGACGCGCGATCCAGAACGATCTGTTCGATCTCGGCGCCGATCTCTGCGTTCCGAAGCAGGCGAACGAAAAGCCGGGCGCGGTCCTGCGCGTCGCGCCGTCTCAAGTTCAAGCGCTCGAGCACGCCATCGACGCGCTCAACGCGAAACTTCATCCGCTGCGCTCGTTCGTGCTGCCGGGCGGCGCCGCGCCCGCCGCCGCCTTGCATCAGGCGCGCGCGATCTGCCGGCGAGCGGAGCGAGCCATGGTCGCGCTGGCGGCGATCGAGGGCGAGGAAGTCGGCGAGGCCGCGCTCGCCTATGTCAATCGGCTCTCCGATTATCTGTTCGTCGCCGCGCGGGCGGCCAACGACTTCGGCCGGTCGGACGTGCTGTGGACGCCGGGCGCCAACCAGAGCGAAAGCGCGAATCGGGCCGAAGACGATGAGTGACAAAGGGAAACTCGAGACTGCGATTGGCGTCATCAGCGGCACATCGATGGACGGAATCGACGTCGCGCTGATCGAAAGCGACGGCGAGGCTGAGCTCAAGACTGGGCCTTCAGCGACCTTCCCTTACCCATCAGAGGTCGCGCAGCGGCTGCGCGCGGTGGTCGCCGACTTGAGCGAAGCCCAGGCGCCGCAGCTCGAACTCGAGCGCCTGGTGACCGACGCCCATGTCGCGGCGGTCGAGGCGTTTCTTGACCAATTTTCTCTTCCTCGCGAACAGGTCGCGCTCGTTGGCCTGCACGGCCAGACCATTCTGCATCGGCCGCGACAAGGGCTGACGCGGCAGCTCTGCGATGGCGCGCGCGCAGCCGCCGCGCTCGGGCATCGACGTCGTCTCGAACTTTCGTTCGGCTGATGTCGCCGCCGGAGGCGAAGGCGCGCCGCTTGCGCCCGTCTATCACGCGGCGATGGCTGCCGGCCTCGAGCGGCCGCTGATGATCCTCAATTGGGGCGGGGTCGGCAACGTCACCTATCTTGGGCCTGAAGGCGAGATCATCGCGTTCGACACCGGCCCCGCCAATGCGCTGATCGACGACTTTCTGATTCTGAGGCGAGGGCTCAAGTTCGATGAAAACGGCGCGCTGGGCGCAACGGGCCGCGTCGACTCCGAGACGCTCGCGGCCCTGATGCGTGATCCGTATTTCGACCGCCCGGCGCCCAAATCGCTCGACCGCAATCACTTCAACGCCGCCGCGGCCTGCGTCAAAAGCCTGAGCGACGCGGATGGCGCGGCGACGCTCGGCGCATTCACGGTCGAGTCGACCGCGGCGGCGCTGAAGCATGTGCCGCAGGCGCCGGCGCGATGGCTCGTCGGGGGCGGCGGGCGGCGAAATCCGAACCTGATGCGGCGGCTGGCCGAGCGGCTGCAAGTGAAGGTCGAGCCGGTCGAGGCGATCGGCTTCGACGGCGACTGCATCGAAGCGCAATGTTTCGCTTATTGCGCTTTGCGCTCGCGGCGCGGGCTGCCGATCTCTTTTGCGACCACGACCGGCGCCCCGAAGCCGATGACCGGCGGCGTCTTCTGGCCCGCGCGAACATGAAAAGGGCCCCGCTTGCGCGAGGCCCTGTTTAAAGCGCCAGAGCGCGAACGTTAGCAGACGTTGACGGACTGCTGGCCGAGGTAGTTGCCATAACCGTCATACGTTGGCCGAACCTGCCAGCAGCCGCCGCCATAGCCATACCCATAGCCGCCGCCCCAATAAGGGTAGCTGGCGATAGCCGCGCCACCGATCACGCCCGCGGCGATCGCAGGGCCCCACCAACCGCCGTACCAGTTACCGCCGCGCCAGTAGCCGCCATGCCACACGCCGCGACCGCCCCAGCCGCCGCCGTGCCAGCCGCCGCCCCAGCCTCCGCCATGAAAGCCGCCGCCATGGAAACCACCGGCGCGCCAGCCGCCAGCTGACGCCGGCGTCGTCGGCAGAACGATGGCCGCGGCCATCGCAAGCGCCGAGATCCCGGCGACAAGCGTCTTCGAAATCCTGACCATTATAGCCTCCGTATAGACCGGCGGCCGAACCGCCGAATGAACTCTGTCGCCGCCGCATCTAACCTCGGCGTATTTGGTAAGCTGCCCGCAAATTCCGGCGGCGGTTTGACGGCCACGCGTCGTTTGGGCGGCGACGCGAGATTTGTTTGTCAGGGAAGAGTGTACCGAACCGTTCCTGAATGAATGTTCAGAGTATATGCTGAACAAACATTCAGGATGGACGGCTTCAGCTTGATGGTTCAATTCTTCTTTATCTGAAGCCGACCCTGCGCCCCACGGGCGAACGGGCGCTTAGTAGCAGACGTTCACGAGCCGCCGGCCCATATAGTGGCCATTCGCCGTCCAGACGCGCCGCCTGACCCAGCAACCCGGACCGCCGCCATAAGCCGGCTGCGACGCGATCGCGACCCCGATGGGCACGGTCGCCGCCGCGATCGCCCAGCCCGGATCATAGCCCCAGCCCCAACCGCCGCCCCAGCCCCAGCCGCAATTCCAACAGCCTCCGCCCCAGCCACCGCCCCAACCCCAGCCCGCGCGTCGATAGCCCCAACCCCCGCCCCATCCGGGCCGGCCCCAGCCGCCACCCCAACCGCCGCCACGCCAGCCGCCGCCTCCCCAGCCGCCGCCATGGAAGCCGCCGCCATGAAAGCCGCCATGAAATTGGGCCTCGGCGGGCGTCGAGATCGTCGCGACCGCCGTCGCCATCCCGAGAGCGGCAACCGCCGCAACCACCGTCTTCCTGATCGAAACACGCATGGGAAAATCCTCCCGCTGATCGGCCCTTATCGCCGCGTCCTAAGCCTAAAACTATGCCATGATGGAAAAAGTTCTAGAGTTTCTTTGCGGCCCCACGCAAAAAGTTGATGATTCCGGAGAAATCGTCGCCGCCATGGTCGGCTGCGACATAGAGAGCATAGAGCTGCGCGGCCTCGGCGCCGAGCGGTGTCGTCGCCCCGACGCTCGACGCCGCCTCTTGCGCCAGCCGCAAATCCTTAAGCATCAGCGCCGCGGCAAATCCGGGTTTATAGTCGCGATTGGCGGGGGAAGCCGGCACTGGCCCGGGAACCGGGCAATAGGTGGTGAGCGACCACGACTGGCCGGAAGCGGTCGAGGCGACGTCGAACAGAGCCTGCGCCGATAGACCCAGCTTCTCGGCGAGCGCGAAGGCTTCGCAGGTCACGATCATGGTCGCGCCGAGGATCATGTTGTTGCAGATCTTGGCCGCCTGCCCCGCGCCTGCCCCGCCGCAATGGACGATGCGCTTGCCCATATTTTCGAGGATCGGCTTTGCGCGCGCGAACGCTTCGTCCGAGCCGCCGCACATGAAGGTGAGCGTTCCGCCGCTCGCTCCGCCGACCCCGCCCGAGACCGGCGCATCGAGGGTCAGCACGCCCGCGGCGTCGCCCGCGTCATGGGCTTTTCTCGCGCTGTCGACGTCGATGGTCGAGCAATCGATGACGAGCGCGCCCTTCTGCGCGGCGGGAAGAAGGTCGGCATGAGCCGCCAGCACATGACGTCCGGCCGGGAGCATGGTTACGACCGTGTCGGCGCTCGCGACGGCCTCGCGGGCGCTCGCCGCAATGGCGACGCCGGATGCGGCGGCCGCCGTCTTCGCCGCATCGACGAGATCGAAGCCCGCGACCGAATGGCCCGCCTTGACGAGATTCGCGGCCATCGGCGCGCCCATGTTGCCGAGGCCGATGAATGCGATTTTGGACATGGGTCTCTCGAAGTTTGCAAGGAAGCGCTGGAACGAGGCCGAGCGCGAACACTGAGAAGCTACCACCTCGCGGGCTGCCGTAAATCCCGCGAAAAGCGGCGGCGGGAACTTGCGCTTGAGCTGTCCCCGGTCTAACAAACCGTTAGCGTGATACGAGAATCCCGACTCTGTAAGCCTGTGGGACCTCGCGCCTCCGAGCGATCCTTCCGCTCATCGCCTCGCGTGCAGGAACCCCACGCCTCCTCAGAGCGTTGAAGCTGGTTCCGGAATTCAGCCGTAGGACCCGGTATGCCGAGGCGCGAGAATGGAAAAGCAAAAACGCCTCGTTGTGCTTGTCGTCGAAGACGAACCTCTCATGCTTATGGACGCCCTGGACCTGGTCACGGACGCTGGATTTGAAGCTATCGGGGCAAAAAATGCTGATGAGGCGATACGTATCCTGGAAAATAGAGACGACATCAGGGTGGTGTTCACCGATGTCAACATGCCGGGCTCGATGGACGGCATCAAACTCGCTCATGCGGTGCGCAACCGTTGGCCCCCGATTGAGATCATCGTCACTTCGGGATTGAGTTTGGTGGACGTGCCGCAGCTGCTGCCAGAGCGCGGGATTTTCTTTCCGAAGCCCTACACGCCAGCGCAGATTGCGAGCGCGCTGCATCGATTGGCTGCGTGAGATTTTTGCGTTGGTGTCCCGCGTCAGCGCATGCGAAAGTCAGTCACCGCGATAACCCCTTTGGGCGGCTCCATCGAAAGATGGACCGCCGTTCCCAGGTGGCCGTTCAAAGTCGACGATGATGACCCATCTCGAGGAGACTTTGGAGAGCGCAGATCGGGACATGACCCCGACAAACCTTTCGTCCGCTTCGCACGGCGGCAAGATCGAGGTCGCCTCTTCGAAGGAAGAGACACGATTCACGCTGTGCATTCCCGCTGCCTGACCTAGTCCCGCTCCTCGTCGCAGCGGACGTGACCGGCCTAGGGGTGCCGACCGCCTCTGCCTGATTGACCGACGCCTGGCGAGCCGAAACACCAGCCGCAACTCAGCCTTGACTCACCCATAGCCGTGTGGTTATGAGTTGTTTCATAGCCACACGGTTATGAATGATAATGCCGAACGCTCATGACATGCTCTTCCGAACGCTTGCCGATCCGACGCGGCGCGCGATTTTCGAGCGTCTTTGCCGCGCGGGCGAGCAGACGGTTGGGGCGCTGACGGCTCAGGCCGGCATCTCGCAGCCGGCCGTCTCGAAGCATCTTCGGGTGCTGAAACAGGCCGGCCTGGCGCGCGACCGCCATCAAGGCCGCGAGACGCATTATCGCGCCGAGGTGGGCGCGCTAGGCCCGCTGATCGATTGGACGAGCGAGATGAAAGGCTTCTGGGAGAGGCGGTTCGACGGCCTCGAGGACCTGCTCAAGAGGATGGATCAATGAACGAACAGCTCGCAGGCGCGCGCTCCATTGTCGTCGAGCGCGTGATGCCCCATCCGCCTGAGAAGATCTGGCGCGCGCTCACTGAGGCGCATCTGATCGAACAATGGCTGATGGCGAACGACTTCGAGCCGCGGCTCGGCGCTGAGTTCATGTTTCGAGCAAAGCCGATGGGCGATTGGGACGGCACGGTCCGTTGCGCGGTGACGGCGTTCGATCCGCCGCGAAGGCTCGCCTATTCCTGGAAAGGCGGGTCGGTGAGCAATTCCACTTATGGCAGCGCGCTCGATAGCGTCGTCGAGTGGCTTTTGTCGCCGGAGCCGGGCGGTACGCGCGTCCGAATGGAGCATTCCGGCTTCGGGCCGCGGAACGAAATGGCCTTTGAAGCGATGTCCTCCGGCTGGGCGCGTGGATTGGAGCGCCTGGAGCAGGTCTCCGCGACGGCGTGATTGACCGAACTAGCCAAACAGGAAGGACGAATGAGCGCGTCCAAGACATCGCCCAAGAGCGCCAAGGGCGCGCGAGCCAAACCGCAGTCCGGTAAGGCAGCGACGCCAACGCTCCTCGCGGGCGGCAATCCTCAGATCGCCAAGGGCGAGGGCGACGCGCCCGTGGGGGCCTATATCGCCGCCATGCCGGGGTGGAAGCGCGAAATTGGACGTCGCCTCGACGCGCTGATCGTGAAAGCGGCGCCAGGCGCGCGTAAGGCAGTCAAATGGAACTCGCCGCTCTATGGCGTCGAGGGTCAGGGCTGGTTCCTGGGCATTCATTGCTTCGCGAAAGCCGTGAAAGTGGCCTTCTTTCAGGGCGCATCGCTAAGCCCCATTCCGCCCGGCGAGTCCAAGAGCGAGGGCACTCGCTACTTGGACATCCGCGAGAATGACGAGCTCGACGAACGCCAGTTCATCGCTTGGGTCGAGCAGGCGAGCCGATTGCCTGGCCGACGCATGTAAGGCGACAGGGAGACAACAGACGCATGAAGACAACGCAAGCACCCAAGATGAAGGCCGCGAGCAGCGCGGACACGGAACCCCCCGCCTCCGAGCTGATCGACGCACGGATCAAGGAGCTCAACGACTGGCGCGGCGAGACGCTGGCCCACGTGCGCGCCCTCATCAAGGAGGCCGATCCGGAAGCGGTCGAGGAGTGGAAGTGGAGAGGCGTTCCGGTCTGGTCGCACGGGGGAATTCTCTGCACCGGCGAGACCTACAAATCCGTGGTCAAGCTGACTTTCGCCAAGGGCGCCGCGCTCGACGACCCTTCAGGCCTTTTCAACTCGAGCCTTGAGGGCTCGACGCGGCGAGCGATCGACATTCATGAGGGCGAACCCAATCGATGGAGAGGCGCTGAAGGCGCTCATTCGCGCCGCTGTGGCGCTGAACACGTCAAAGCGACCCGCCGCTCGCCCCACCCGTTCGAAGCCATGAAGGATGGATCCATGACTGATGCCGCCGCCGAAACACGCACCGTCGTCGTCGAACGCGAGATCCCTTATGCGCCGGAAAAGATCTGGCGCGCGCTCACTGAGCCGCATCTGATCGAGGAGTGGCTGATGAAGAACGACTTCGAGCCCACGGTCGACCATAAGTTCAATCTTCGCGGGGACTGGGGCGCCGTCGATTGCCAAGTCCTCAAAATCCAGCCGATGAGGACGCTGTCCTACAGCTGGGGGGCCCATGGACTTGAGAGCGTCGTCACCTGGACTCTCACCCCGACGAACAAAGGCACGACCCTGCGCATGGAGCAGTCCGGCTTCCGGCCGGATCAGGAGCAGGTCTACCAGGGCGCCAAGATGGGTTGGGGCAACTTCTTCGCCAAGCTGGAGCAGGTGCTGGCGCGGGAGGCGTGAGGTCGCGCGTACAGGCTGACCACTCGATGTAACAAGGCGCAAGACTGAAGCGTAAGGGTTGCCGCGGACGGCCGCGAGGGCGAAGTCCGCGGGTCAAACGAATACGCATCATGTCGACGCTCCCGCATTTTGAGGCTCTTGGCGCCGCGCTTGCGGGAAACCGCCATTCTGCGGTCATCTATGCCCGCGCGGATGGCGGTATCGGCTTCTGGAACGCGGGCGCTGAGGCTTTGTTCGGCCATTCGCCAGAAGAAGCCTTGGGCAAACGGGTCGACCTGATCGTGCCGGAGGAATATCGGGCGATGCACTGGGCCGGGATTCGCGACGGGCGATCGGCTCCGCGTGGCGAGGCAGCGATGGCTGGGGTCCGGTCGAAGGCTTGCACAAGAACGGCGAGCGCGTTGCGCTTGAGGTCTTTCTCACGCCCATTCAGGAAGCATCCGAACACGCCTCAGGCGTGCTCGGATTGTTTCGCGTTCCAATGCGCGAGCCATGACAGGAAGCACCGTCCGGCGCGGCATGCCGTTGACGGATCTAAATATCTTCAATTCGCAGACTGTAACGACCGATAGCCGCCAAGCTTGCGAGAAGAAAATGAGCGCTCAATGTCGCTCGCGACAGCTTGTTGGTGATGCTCGCCTTGGTTTCGTCGAAGCCGAGCTCTTTGAGCCGCAGAGCCAGTTCCTCGTAGGTTAGGCCAGCGCGTTTCAGTTCTGCCTTGAGATGTCTGGCGACGCGCTCCGCCCATTCCTTTTCGCTCTCGGCGAACGCCATCCTATCCTTGTTTTCGTTTCCGAGCGGTCGCTATTGCAAGCGAGACTCGCCTTGACCGCAATATCATATCCAATAGTATGATCTCGTATCCGAGAGTTTTTGGGATGTCCCCAGCACTTTCTCGTTCCCAAGGAAGCTATGAGCGCGAGGGAGAGAGTTGGCTTCGCATCGCAAGGCTTGAGGTTAGCGGCGGCAGAGCAGGACTAGCCAGGGCGGACGGTCTGAGCCTCCGAGCAGAGTCTCGTAGCAGGATTGTTATGCCGCTTTAGGCAGGACCTGCCTGCCTTCTTCACAAGGGGGATACGCGCCATGTCGATTGCATCTAGGGCATTTCTGGCCGCCACGCTTGCGGCGGGTCTCATGGTTTCAGGCGGCGCGCAGGCCGCGGTGCAGGGCTTCTCGATAGCCCTTACCGACGTAACGTTTGAGCGCGGCAGCAATCTTTCGGCGGAGGCGGCCGCGTTCGGCGTACCACCAAATCAACTGCCGGCAATAGAGCTTCCGAACAATGGATCCTACAACGTGACGGCGACGGGCGATTACGCGGTCTCCGACACTCTGCCGCCGTCGGATAAAGAGGTACTTTGGCAGACGTTCACGCAAATCTCGCTAAACGGCAATCCGTTTTTCACGGAAAATGCGCTCCTCGGGCCTGAAAGCCAGGACGATATTTGGAGTGGCATTCTCAACATCACGGGCTTAACCAAACAGCAACTCGCGGTGTTAAAAGCCGTCCTCGTGAACCACAATGTTATCAGCACTGGAGGCGAATTCGACTACGCCTATAACCCGCCTCCTACCGCGGGCGATCGGACGACCGGCACTTTTGCTGTCGGCTCCAGCAAGGACCTAGCCATCGAGAACTTCGGCTCCTACGTGGACCCGTTTGCCGCCTTCGACTCAATCTCTGTTCCTGGCGGCCCAAATGTTTGGTCGCTGACCTTCTCCGCCACGGTCGCCGCTCCTGAGCCGCCGACCTGGCTCATGCTCATGGCGGGGGGCGCGGGTCTTCTAATCATCCGAGGTCTAGCGCGCCGCCCGGGAGTCGCGCGCCGAGTTGCCGCCTAAGGCGTTTACCGCGCCCGGTTCTCGTGGAAGAAGTCGTAGACGAGCTTCGCTGTCGCAGCGTTAAGGCCCGGAGTCTTTTCGAGATCGGATAGGCCCGCTTTGGCGACGTCCTTGGCCGAGCCGAAAGCGAACAGGAGCGCACGCTTGCGCGACGGGCCGATGCCAGGGATTTCGTCGAGCGGGCTCTTCACGAACTCCTTCTTGCGCCGCGCGCGGTGGGTCCCGACGGCGAACCGGTGAGCCTCGTCGCGCAGCCGCTGGATGAAGAACAACGCCGGATCGCGCGGGCTGAGCTTGAACGACTCGCGCCCCTCGACGAAGAAGGTCTCGCGCCCCGCATTGCGGTCCGGCCCCTTGGCGATCGCGACCAGCCTTATCCCCTCGATGCCGAGCGCGCTCATGACCTCGCGCGCGGCCTCGAACTGCCCGCGTCCGCCGTCGATGATGACGAGATCCGGCGTATCGGGAAAAGCGCCGGGCTCGGCCGTTTCGCCCTGCCGCTTGAGGCGAGCAAAGCGGCGCGTCAGCACTTCGCGCATCATCGCGTAGTCGTCGCCCGGCGTCAGGTCTACGCTTTTGATGTTGAAGGTGCGGTACTGGTTCTTGACGAAACCTTCGGGGCCCGCGACCACCATCGCGCCGATCGCGTTGGTCCCCATGATGTGAGAATTGTCGTAGATCTCGACCCGCCGGATCGGATGGTCGACGCCGAACGCCTCACTGAGCGCACCGATAAGCTTTTCCTGGGTCGCTGATTCCGCGAGCTTGCGCGACAAAGCTTGTTGCGCGTTTCGCAAAGCCGCGTCCACGAGATCCTTTTTTTCACCGCGCCGCGGCGCGCCGATGGCGATGCGATGTCCAACGCGCGCGCTTAAAACTTCGGCCAAAGTCCCAGCGCTCGGGACATCGTGGCTCAAGAGCACGAGGCGCGGCGCGGGACGGTCGAGATAGAATTGCGCCAGAAATGCGTCGAGCACCTCCTCGCGTGACAAAGCCCTATCGGCGCGCGGAAAATAGGCGCGATTGCCCCAGTTCTGATAGGTGCGAAAGAAGAACACTTCGACGCAGAACTGCCCTGCCTCCTCGGTGACCGCGAACACGTCCGCTTCGGCAATCGAGCGGGGGTTGACGCTCTGCTCGCCCTGAATCGCGGAAAGCGCGCTGATGCGGTCGCGGAGACGCGCCGCGCTTTCGAAATCGAGCGCCGCGGCGGCCTCGTTCATTGCGTGGCCAAGGCGGGTCTTGATCGCTCGGCTGCGGCCGGAAAGGAAATCGCGCGCTTCAGTGACCAGATTCGCATAGTCGTCGAGAGCGATTTCCCCGGTGCATGGCGCCGAGCAGCGCTTGATCTGGTGGAGCAGGCATGGCCGGGTTCGATTGGCGTAAAAACTGTCCGAGCAGGTGCGCAGGAGAAACGCCCGCTGCAGGGCGTTGAGGGTCCGAAAGACCGCGCCGGCGCTCGCAAACGGGCCGAAATAATCGCCGGTCAGGCTGCGCGCGCCGCGATGCTTGATCAGCCTCGCCGCCGGATGCCCGGTGCAGATCAGGATATAGGGGAAGCTTTTGTCGTCACGCAGCGTGACGTTGTAGCGAGGCTTGAGCTGCTTGATGAGATTGGCTTCAAGCAGCAGCGCCTCGGCGTCCGACTCGGTGGTGACGAACACCATCGAATGGGTCTGCGCCACCATGCGCGCGATGCGGCTCTGCTGGCGCTCAGGCGCCATATAGGCGGCGATGCGCTTCTTGATCGAACGCGCCTTGCCGACGTAGAGCACCTCGCCCTCAGACCCGATCATCCGATACACGCCCGGCCCCGAGGGGGCATGACGCCAGAAGGCGCGGATCGTCTCGGCGCCGCGCACGACGCGTGAAGGCTCGGCCGGCGCCTCGTCGAGGGTTATGTCGAGAGGAGCGGAATCGGGCGCGAGGTCGCGCGCGAGCGCGGCTTCTTCCCGCGCCTCGGCCGCGGGGGCTTCGCCTGGAGGGAAGGTGTTCGGTGGGCCGCTCATGGGGGCCTTATCTAGGCGCAGGCGGCTGCGGTTGGAATAGCGGGAGGAAGGCCACGCGCATTGGACGTTAAGGGTGTTTTGCGGCTGGCTGTTGGCGCGGGCGGCTTAACGGTTTATTAACCTTGCTTCGCGGCGGCGGACGGGCCGCAGGCGGGAGTTGGTCAAGCGTGAGTTCCACCATAAAAGACCCGGTCAGGGCGTTGGCCGCGGGTCTCAGTTTGCTGTTCGCGAGCGCGATGCTCAGCGGTTGCAACGATGTCGCCGCCAATCCGCCCAACACGGACGCCCAGGCGCAGTTCGCCCTGCGCAATGACGCCAATATGGCTGGCGCCACGGTCGCGATCGCGTCGGTCGACGGCGCCCCAGCCGATCTTTCGACCCGCTTGCGCCAGAGCCTCGACGACGCGGCCGCTGCCCGCCGGATCGCCGTCGTGGCGCCTGCCAAGGCGCACTACCTTGTGCGCGGCTATGTCACCGCTTCGCCGATTGAGGGCGGAGCGGAGGTCGATATCGTCTGGGACGTGTTCACGCCGGACAAACAGCGTACCCAGCGGCTCAGCGACGCGATCGCGGTCAAAGGCTCCGGCGACGACGCCTGGGCGATGATCGACGATGCGGCGCTGAACAGCGTCGCCGCCAAATGCGCCGACGACCTGGCGGCCTATCTCTCCAACACCCCCGAGGCCGCGCCCGCGAGCGCAGCCCTCAGCTACGCGCAATAGGCCTTTTTCTTGTGGATAGCCGGCCGGCGAACGCCCGCCGCAATACTGGTGTCATGTTGTTCGAGCGCCGAGCGGCTGCTATGACCCGCCGCGTCCGCGCTCAAGCGCGCTCGCGCGCGCGTTTGGAGAAGTGGCCGTGCCCGGCAAGATGAAGATTTTGGCCGGCAATTCCAATCGACCGCTGGCCGAGGCGATCGCCGCCTATCTGGGCGAGCCGCTGACCGGCTGCCATGTCCGCCGCTTCGCCGATCTCGAAATCTTCGTCGAAATCCTCGAGAACGTCCGCGGACGCGACACCTTCATCATCCAGTCGACGTCCTATCCGGCGAACGACAATCTGATGGAGCTGCTCATCATGATCGACGCCTTGCGGCGCGCCTCGGCGCAGCGCATCACGGCGGTCATCCCCTATTTCGGCTATGCGCGCCAGGACCGAAAGCCTGGGCCGCGCTCGCCCATCTCGGCCAAGCTCGTGGCCAATCTGATCACCCGCGCCGGCGCCGACCGGGTGCTGACGGTCGATCTGCACGCCGGCCAGATCCAGGGCTTCTTCGACATTCCGACCGACAACCTGTTCGGCGCCCCGACCATGGTGCGCGACATCCAGGCCCATCACAACGGCAGCAAGAACGTGATGGTCGTGTCGCCCGACGTCGGCGGCGTGGTGCGCGCCCGCGCGCTCGCCAAGCGCCTCGACGCGCCGCTCGCTATCGTCGACAAGCGGCGCGACCGGGCGGGCGAATCGGAAGTGATGAACGTGATCGGCGACATCGCGGGCCGCAATTGCGTGCTGCTCGACGACATCGTCAATTCGGGCGGCACGCTATGCAACGCCGCCGACGCCCTGCTCGACGGCGGGGCGGCGAGCGTGTCGGCCTACATCACCCACGGCGTTCTATCGGGCGGCGCGGTCGCCCGCGTCGCCGCGTCGAAGCTCAGCGAACTCGTGCTCACCGACACCATTCAGCCGACCGAAGCGGTGCGGGTCGCCCGCAATATCCGGGTGATCTCGATCGCTCCCCTGATTGGCGAAGCGATCGGCCGCATCGCCAAAGAGGAAAGCGTCTCGTCGCTGTTCAACTAGGTTTGGCCTGATCGACGGGCGGCGTCTCCCGTCGAGCAGTCCACCTCCGGCGCTGGCTTCCGCTTGCCCTCGGTAATTTGCCCGCATAGTCTCGACGTTGTTCTCCGCTGGAAACGGCTCGATCCGCTTGACATGCAAGTTGCGGGCGGACCTACTCGACCAGCCGGTTAGTTTCTCGGGGCGCGGGCTCGGGAGCCGCCCGCGCCAAACGGAGGTCTGGATATGTTCGGTCGCATCACGCTCGTGACGTCGGCGGCTTTTGCCGGAAGTCTTTTCGCCTCCGCCGCGGTCTATGCGGCCGACACGATTAAGCCCGCCGTTCTTTATGATCTTGGCGGCAAGTTCGACAAATCGTTCAACGAGGGCGTGTTCAACGGCGCGACAAAGTTCAAGAAGGAGACCGGCGTTGATTTCCGTGATCTCGAGATCCAGAACGAGTCGCAGCGTGAGCAGGTCCTGCGCAAGTTCGCCAAGGACGGCTTCTCGCCGATCATGACCGTCGGCTTCGCCTGGGAGACCGCGCTGAAAAAAATCGCGCCGGAATATCCGAAGACGAAATTCGGCATCATCGATGACGTCGTCGATCTGCCCAACGTCCAGTCGGTCGTATTCAAGGAGCATGAGGGCTCGTTCGTTGTCGGCGTGATCGCGGCGGATACGTCAAAGACCGGCAAGGTCGGGTTCGTTG
This sequence comes from uncultured Alphaproteobacteria bacterium, assembly GCA_963702825.1. Classification (GTDB taxonomy): domain Bacteria; phylum Pseudomonadota; class Alphaproteobacteria; order Rhizobiales; family Beijerinckiaceae; genus Roseiarcus. The sequence continues at coordinate 4,317 of CAVPEE010000052.1, read as the reverse complement.
GCGGCATGGACATTCCGTTGATTTCGAAATTTGAATGCGGCTACGCGCAGGGCGTCAAATACGGCTCCGACGGCAAGGCGGAAGTCTTCGCCAACATGACCGGCACGACGCCCGCGGCCTGGAACGATCCGGTCAAGGGCGGCGAACTCGCCAAGTCGCAGATGGATCGCGGCGCCGACATCGTCTACGCCGCAGCAGGCGCCACCGGTCAGGGCGTCTTGAAGGCGGCGGCGGACGCCGGCAAGTTCGGCATCGGCGTCGATTCCAACCAGAACGGTCTGTTCCCCGGCAAAATCCTGACTTCGATGCTGAAGCATGTCGACGTCGCAACCTACAAGTCGTTCATGGACGCCAAGAACGGAGACTGGAAGCCGGGTATCCTCGTGCTGGGCCTGAAAGAGGGCGGCGTCGATTACGCCGTCGATGACAACAACAAGGCCATTCTCAGCGCCGAAGTAAGAGCCAAGGCCGATCAGGCGAAAGCGGACATCATCTCGGGCAAGATTCAGGTCCACGACTACATGACCGACAACAAGTGCCCCTGAGCAGAGCGTGCTCGACGAAAGCCGTTGCTCGTGACTGTGATGGCCGGGACTAATCCGGCCATCGACGCCTGTCCTCATGCTCGATCGTCGCCATTCGGTTGCCGACGAACGATATTGGGCCGTCGCCTCGTCGTTTGGTCGAGCTGATGACGTCTCCCCCTGCTCCCGCCATCGAACTCATCGGTATCGATAAGAGCTTCGGCCCGGTTCACGCCAACAACAACGTCAATCTCGTCGTCGAACGCGGAGTGATTCACGGCATTGTCGGCGAGAACGGCGCCGGCAAATCGACGCTGATGTCGATTCTGTACGGCTTTTATGAAGCCGACAGAGGTGAAATCCGCGTCAACGGCGAGCCGGTCAGAATCCGCTCCTCGCGCGAGGCGATCAGCCACGGCATCGGCATGGTGCATCAGCATTTCATGCTGGTGCCGCCGCTCTCCGTGCTCGAAAACGTGATGCTCGGCGCCGAGGGCGGCCCGCTGCTCTCCGAGGGTGCAGGCGCAATCCGCAAGCGCCTTGGCGAACTCGGGCGTGAATATGGCCTCGTGGTGGATCCCGAAGCCATTGTCGGCGAATTGTCGGTCGGCCTGCAGCAGCGAGTTGAGATCCTGAAGGCGCTGGTGCGCGGCGCTGAGATCCTCGTGCTTGACGAGCCGACGGCAGTGCTGACGCCGGCCGAGGCGGACCAATTGTTCGAGATGCTGCGCGTCCTCAAGCGCGAGAACAAGACCATCATCTTCATCACCCACAAATTGCGCGAGATCATGTCGTTGACCGACCGCGTCTCTGTCATGCGGCGCGGGGAGATGGTCGCGACATTCGACACCGCGAGCACGTCGCCACCCGAGCTCGCCGACGCGATGGTCGGCCGCAAGGTGATCCTGAAGGTCGAAAAAGGCCCGGCGCACCCTGGCGCGATTGCGCTGGAAGCGCGGAATCTCGTGGTGCGCGACGACCGCGGCGTCGCTCGCATCGACGGCGTTTCGTTCATATTGCGCGAAGGCGAGATTCTCGGCGTTGCCGGCGTCGCCGGCAACGGACAGTCGGAGCTTCTCGAGGCGCTTGCGGGCATCCGCGCGCTCAATTCAGGCGAGGTCCTGATTGAAGGCGAGCCCATCCCGGCGCATGAGCGCAATCCACACACGGAGCGGTTGCTCGGCGTCGGGCACGTCCCTGAAGATCGCCATCGCGTCGGGCTCGTCATGCCGTTCGAAGCCTGCGAGAGCGCGATGCTCGGATTTCATCGCGAGCCGGTTTACGGCAAAGGTTTCTTCTACGACCGCAGCGCCATCGTCGTCGGACGCCGAGAAGAAGATGGACGCATTCGACGTCCGCCCGCGTGCGCCGTTGCTCAAGACCGCCAATTTCTCCGGCGGCAATCAGCAGAAGATCGTGCTGGCGCGCGAGATCGAACGCAATCCGAAGATCCTGCTCGTCGGGCAGCCGACTCGGGGCGTCGACATCGGCGCGATCGAATTCATCCACAAGCGGATCGTCGCCCAGCGCGACGCCGGCAAGGCGGTGCTCCTGGTCTCGGTCGAACTCGACGAGATCTTCGCGCTCTCCGACCGCATCATCGTGCTCTGCGGCGGCCGCATCACCGGGGAGCGCCGGCCCGAGGAGACCAACGCCCAGGACCTCGGCCTCTTGATGGCGGGCGTGAGCGAGCGCGCCGCATGAGCGCGCCCTTGAAGCCTCTGCCCGCTTGGGCGGATGTCGCGCTCATCCCTCTCGTCAACGTCGCCGCCGCTTTTGTTATCTCCGGCTTCGTCGTGCTGGCGATTGGCGAGAATCCGCTGGAGGCCGTCCAGAGCCTCGTCCTCGGCGCGCTCGGCGATCTCGAAGGAATCGGCTACACGCTGTTCTACGCGACGAGCTTCATCTTCACCGGGCTCTCGGTCGCGATCTGTTTCCATGCCGGTCTGTTCAACATCGGCACTGAGGGCCAGGCCTATATCGGGGGCCTCGGCGCGGCGCTTGTCGCGCTTCATTTCGGCTTCCTGCCCGGCTACACGCTCGCCATCGCGGCAATCATCGGCGCGGCAGTGTTCGGCGCGGCTTTCGCGGCCATTCCTGGCTATCTGCAAGCCTATCGCGACAGCCACATCGTGATTACGACGATCATGTTCAACTACATCGCCTCCGCCATCATGGGCTACCTGCTCGTCAACGTTCTGCGCAAGCCCGGGCAGATGAACGCCGAGACGACGCCCTTCCGCGATACGGCGCTCGTGCCGCAATTCCACGAAGTGCTCGCCCATTTCGGAATCACATGGCCGGTGACGCCGTTCAATCTGTCCTTCCTGCTTGCTCTGCTCTGTTGCCTCGCAGTCTGGCTCCTCATCTGGCGCACCCGGCTCGGCTATGAGATTCGCACCGTCGGCGCCAATCCGACCGCAGCCGTTTACGGCGGCATCTCGCCCGCCCGCGTCACCGTTATCACCACGCTGCTGTCGGGCGCGCTCGCCGGCGGCGTCGCGGCCAACATCATCCTGGGCGACCAGCATCGGCTGATCCTCGAATTTGTTGGCGGGTTCGGCTTCGTCGGCATTGCGGTCGCGCTCATGGGCCGCGCGCATCCGGTCGGCATCATCCTCGCCGCGATCCTGTTCGGCGTCCTCTATCAGGGCGGTCAGGCGCTCTCGATCGACATGCCCAAGATCAGCCGCGACATGATCGTCGTGATCCAGGGCCTGGTCGTGCTGTTCGCCGGCGCGCTCGAGCATATGTTCAGGCGTCCTGTCGCGACCCTGCTCGCGCGGCGCACGACACAGCCGCCCATCTGACGGGCGGCGAGCATGGAATGGTTCAACGCCTTCATTGTCGTTTTCGCCTCCGGCATGCGTCTCGCCGTCCCGCTCATTCTCGCCTGCTTTGCGGGCCTTTGGTCGGAACGCTCGGGCATCGTCGACATCGGGCTTGAGGGCAAGATTCTGGTCGGCGCGTTCGCCTCGGCCGCCGCGGCGACATTCACTGGAAGCGTATGGCTCGGGCTCTTGGCCGGCGTCGCGGCCGCCATCGTTTTCTCGCTCATTCACGGCTACGCCTCGATCGACCAGCGCGCCAACCAGATCGTGTCCGGCACCGCGATCAACATGGTGGCCGATGGGCTCACCGCGCTTATCGGCAACGCGATCTGGTCTCAGGGCGGCCGCACGCCGCAACTTCCGGCGGAGGCGCAGTTCGGCGCCATCAATTGGCCGTTCGTCAACGAGATCGGCGCTGTGCCGATCATCGGTCCGATCTATCAGCACCTCATTTCGGGCCACGACATCGTGACCTACATCGCGTTCCTGCTGGTGCCGCTCACCTATTGGGCGCTCTACAGCACACGATTCGGACTTCGTCTGCGCGCCGTCGGCGAGAACCCGGCCGCAGTCGATACAGCCGGCATCTCGGTCAGAGGCTTGCGCTACGGCGCGGTGGTGATCTGCGGCGTCCTGGTCGGCCTCGCCGGCGTTTATCTCGTTCTGTCTCAGGAGGCCTATTTCCAGCCGCACATGAGCGCGGGGCGAGGCTTCATCGCGCTCGCCGCGCTCGTCTTCGCCAAATGGCGACCATGGCCGGCGCTCGCGACCTGCCTTCTGTTCGGCTTCCTCGATGCGCTGGCGATCCGCTTGCAGGGGGTCGAACTGCCGGTCATCGGACCCGTCCCCGTGCAGGCGATCGAAGCCTTGCCCTATATCCTCACCGTCGTGTTGCTGGCGGGTTTCATCGGCAAGGCGATCCCGCCCAGGGCGTCAGGGATTCCTTATGTCAAAGAGCGCTG
>CAVPEE010000051.1:0-38792 GCA_963702825.1 uncultured Alphaproteobacteria bacterium | reverse complement strand
TCTTGTCGTCCGGCGCCATCACGTCGTGGAATGAGGGAGCGCGGCGGCCGTCGTAAGTGAGGCGCCCGTAAATCTCGTCGGCGATGATCCAAAGCCCATGCCGGCGCGCGATGGCGAGCGTTTCGACGATCTCCTCCCGAGTCGCGACGAAGCCGGTCGGGTTAGCGGGGGTGTTGAAAAAGATGAGGCGGGTTAGAGGCGTCACCGCCTTCTCGAGCTTGCCAGGATCGAGGCTCCAGCGAGTCCCTTTGTCGAGCGGGACGGGCACGGCGCGCGCCCCGGAAATTTCAAGCGCGCCGACGAAATTGGGCCAGGCTGGCGTCGGAATCAGCGCCTCGTCGCCAGGACCGACGATGAGCCTCGTCGCGATCTCGATCGCGTGCATGCCGCCGATCGTGACGAAGAAGTTCTGAGGCGAAAAAGGACGGCCATCGGGAGCCGCGCCATAGACCTGTGTCATGTAAGCCGCGATCGCCTCACGCAGCTCCGGAACGCCGTTTTGCCAGGTGTAGAAAGTCTCGCCGCGGTCGAGAGAGGCCTTTGCCGCCTCGCTAATGAAGGGGGGCGTCGGGAGATCACCCTCGCCGACCCATAAAGGAATGAGCCCCTGCCGACCGCGGCCGTAGTTGAAGACCTCGACGATGCCGCTCGTGGCGACATCGCGCATGACGGGGCGGATGAGATCGGGCCAGTTGGTCTTGGCTGCCGGCGGAGCGACGTTCATCACGGCCTCATGGACCAGCGGTCGGGCGCGCGCAAGGGTTGGCTATGAGAGTTCACTCGTTGGCGCTCCCGAGCGCGAGATCATCGAGGATGGGGCAATCCGGTCGATCGTCGCCGTGGCACGCGGAGACCAGTTCTCGAAGTGTGTTCGCCATCGCCTGCATCTCGGCGACGCGCGCCTGAAGGTCGCTGATATGCGCCTCGGCGATGCGCCTGACCTCCCGGCTCGGGCGGCCGCGATCGCGCCATAAAGCCAGCAATTCGCCGATTTCGGGAATCGAAAAGCCAAGTTTCCGCGCACGGCGAATGAATCTGAGTTCGTGAAGATCGCGCTCGCCGTAATCGCGGTAGTCGTTCGCGCGCCGCTCAGCCGGGCGCAGGAGGCCGATCGCCTCGTAATGGCGGATCATCTTGGCGTTGACGCCGCTCGCCGCTGCGGCCGCGCCGATGTTCATTTCGCGAATCCGCTTGACCTTCCCATGATGGGAAGGTCTATGCCTCTTGGTCATGGAACACAAGCACCCTTCGTCGACGAACTTGGCCGAAGCCACAAGCTCGCTTGCGAAAGACCCTGTTTGCGGGATGTCGGTTGATCCCGCGACGGCCAAGCACAAAGCCGAGCACGGCGGGAAGACTTTCATCTTCTGTTCAGGCCGTTGCCGCGAGAAATTCGTCACGGACCCCGCGCGATTCGTCGCGGCGCCAGCTGACGCGCCGGCGAGCCGCACGCATGGCCACGCCCATGGGCGACCCGGCGCCCTCGCCGATCCCTGGACCGCCGAGCGCGATCTACACCTGCCCCATGCACCCGCAGATTCGGCAGGACCATCCCGGCGCCTGTCCTATCTGCGGCATGGCGCTTGAGCCCGAGGTCGCCACGGAAGCGACCGGCCCGAGCGCGGAACTCGTTGATATGACCCGGCGCTTTTGGGTCGCACTCGCGCTCTCCATCCCTGTGTTCGCGCTCGAAATGGGCGGCCACGTCGTCGATCTGCATCGGATCGTGCCCGAAGGATTGTCGAACTGGGTTCAGTTGGCGCTCGCGACTCCGGTCGCTCTCTGGGCAGGCTGGCCGTTTTTCGAGCGCGGCTGGGCGTCGCTCAAGAGCCGCAACCTCAACATGTTCACGCTGATCGCCATGGGGGTCGGCGTCGCGTGGGCCTATAGCGTCGTCGCCACGGTTGCGCCGAGCCTCTTCCCGGCCGCGTTCCGCGGCGACCATGGGGCCGTGGCCGTCTATTTCGAAGCGGCGGCGGTCATCACCACCCTTGTCCTGCTTGGCCAGGTGCTGGAGTTGAGAGCGCGCGAACAGACCGGCGGCGCGATCCGCGCCCTGCTCGACCTAACGCCGAAGACTGCGCGGCTGGTCCGCGCGGATAGCGGGGACGACGAAGTCGCGCTCGATGCGGTCAACATCGGCGACATGTTGCGCGTCCGGCCCGGCGAGAAAGTCCCGGTGGACGGCCAGATCGTCGAAGGGCGAAGCGCGGTTGATGAGTTCATGCTGACTGGAGAATCAATGCCGGTCGGCAAGAGCGCGGGCGACAAGGTTATCGGCGGCACGTTGAACCAGAGCGGCGCCTTCGTGATGCGCGCCGATAGAATTGGTCGAGACACGGTGCTGGCGCAGATCGTACAGATGGTTGCGCAAGCCCAGCGCAGCCGCGCGCCGATTCAACGCCTTGCGGACCAGGTTTCAGGCTGGTTTGTGCCGCTGGTGATCGCGGTCGCCGCGCTCGCCTTTGCCGCCTGGGCGATCTGGGGTCCCGAGCCGCGCCTCGCGTATGGTCTGCTCGCAGCGGTTTCCGTGCTGATCATCGCCTGCCCGTGCGCGCTTGGCCTGGCCACTCCGATGTCGATCATGGTCGGCATTGGGCGAGGCGCTCAGGCGGGGGTCTTGATCAAGAATGCAGAAGCGCTGGAGCGGCTCGAAAAGATCGACACTTTGGTCGTCGACAAGACCGGCACGTTGACGGTGGGGAAGCCGACAGTTGTGGCGCTAAAGCCCGCACCTGGGGTCAGCGAGGAAACGCTGCTCAAGCTCACAGCCAGTCTTGAGCGCGGCAGCGAGCATCCTCTCGCCGCGGCGATTCTGCACGCCGCGGCGGATCGCAACCTTATGCTCGCCAAGGTCGAAGACTTTCAGAGTTTTCCCGGCAAGGGCGTGAAGGGAACGATCGACGGGCGCAAAGTCGCGCTCGGCAATCGGGCCATGATGCAGGCGGTTGGAGTAGACGTCAGCGCGCTCGAAGAGACGGCGAACACATTGCGCAGCCAAGCCGCGACGGCGGTCTTTGTCGCGATCGACGGCAAGGCCGCCGGCGTGATTGCTGTCGCGGATCCGATCAAGGCGACCGCGCTTGATGCAATTCGCGCGCTCAAGGAAGCGGGCGTCCGAGTCGTGATGCTCACCGGCGACAATCGGGCCACCGCAGAGGCCGTGGGGCGCAAGCTTGGCATCGCGCAGATCGAGGCGGAAGTTCTGCCCGCGGACAAGGGCAGAACTGTTGAACGGTTGCGGAAGGAAGGCCGGATCGTCGCCATGGCTGGCGACGGAGTCAACGACGCCCCGGCGCTGGCGGCGGCCGACGTCGGGATCGCGATGGGCACGGGAACCGATGTCGCCATCGAATCCGCAGGGAGTCACGCTGCTCGGCGGCGATCTCAGCGGCGTCGCTCGCCGCGCGCCGAAGCTGTCGCAAGCGACGATGCGCAACATCCGGCAGAACCTGCTCTTCGCCTTCCTTTATAACGCCGCCGGCGTGCCGATCGCCGCCGGGGTTCTGTATCCGGCGTTCGGCCTTACGCTGTCACCAGTGTTGGCCGCGGCAGCGATGGCGCTTTCGTCGGTGAGCGTGGTCGGCAATGCGCTAAGATTGCGGAGCGTGCGGCTACATCCGTCAAACGCGTAGACCCGATCTGACCGTCGAAGGAACAGTGAAGTCGGGCGCAAGTTGATTGAGCGCCCGGTGTGCTTGTCCGCAGCTGGTCCTCAGCCGCCGCCGTTCTCTCTAGAAGGAGCGCATCATGAACAAATCCATGGTCCTCGCGGCCCTGGTCATGTCCGCATTCTTTTCGACAGCGCGAACTGTCGGCGCCGAGGACATGAAGGGCATGACAATGAAGCCGGCGACCTCTCCCGCCGACAAGGCGTTCGCGGCCTCGATGAAGACCATGATGAACGGCATGCACGGGAAGACGACAGGCAAGCCGGACGCCGATTTCGTTCTCATGATGATTCCGCATCATCAAGGGGCGATCGATATGGCCAAGGTTGAGCTCCAATACGGAACCGACCCCGAATTGCGCCAACTGGCGACAGATATCGTCGCTGCGCAAGAAAAAGAGATTGCGCAAATGAAAGCTTGGCTGGAGAAGAACGGCCGGTAGTTGCCAAGGTCCGGCAAGCGCTCGCCTATTCTCCTCCACAACGCGGCAAAAGTATCGCTCGTCGCAGCCACCCTCTGGGCAGGGCTCGTCCGCGCCCGTTCGTGCTTCACGTATAATTGATAGCTCATTAATTGATATGCCATCTATTAGAGCGCCGATGCCGGTTCTCGCAAAAGACGCTCGCGCTCGATTCGCTCCTCTCGTCGCCAATGTTGCGCGTGAATGGCGGCGTGCGGTCGACGCGCGTTTGCAGGTCTATGGGCTGACGGAAGCGACGTGGCTGCCCTTGCTTCGGATCGCGCGGTCCGAAGCTCCGATGCGGCAGAATGAGCTGGCCGCTTCCTTGTCACTCGATGGGTCCTCGGTCGTTCGCCTGCTCGACGCGCTTGAAAATTCCGGCCTTGTCGAGCGATGCGAGGACCGCGCTGACCGGCGCGCGAAGAGCCTCGTGCTCACCGCGCGCGGACGTCGGACGGTCGATCAGGTCGAGCGCGTGTCCCAGGACATTCGCGACCTCGTCCTCGGCGAGGCGTCGGGTGAGGATCTGGCGCGTTCGCTTCGCCTGCTTGAAACCGTCAGGGACCGGCTCCTAAGCCTCGCGGAAGCGCGAACGGCCCCGGAGCCCAAGCGATCCGCAGCGCGATGAACCTCAGTCACCGACGCCGGCCGTGCCGCTCTGGCTTTTGGGCTTGTTCACGTTCAGCGGGCCCGTCGGCATGCACATATTCGTGCCTGCGCTGCCCGCCGCGGCGAAGGACCTTCACGCGACGACCGGCCGCGCTGGAGCTGACGATCAGTCTCTACATTCTGGGATTGGCTGTGGGTCAACTGGTCTATGGGCCCGCTTCGGATCGCTTTGGCCGCCGGCCGGCGCTGCTGGTTGGCCTCTCCATCTTTACGATTGCGAGCGTCGCCGGGCTCTTCGCTCCGGATGTCCACACGCTCGTCCTCGCGCGTTTTTTCCAGGCTTTCGGTGGGTGTTCGGGGCTGGTGCTCGCGCGAGCCATCATCCGCGACACATCGCAGGCGCACGAGGCCGCCCGGCGCTTGGCGCTCACAAATCTGCTGGTGACCGCGGGCCCTGCGGTTGCGCCGCTGATCGGCTCCGGACTCAGCGCCCTCTGGGGCTGGCGAACGATTCTGGCGGGGCTAGCCGCCCTGGGCGTGGCCAACTTTATGATGGCGTGGCGCATCCTGCCGGAGACGCGTCCGGAAGCGCTCTTCGTCAGCGCCTCGCGATATGCTCGGGACTATGTCGGCCTGCTGCGCTCCCGGCAGTTTCTGGGCTACGCCGTCGGCGGCGCCTGCGCGACGACCTCGCTCTATGCGTTCATCGCCTGCGCGCCTTTCATTTTTATTGATCGGCTGCATGTCCCGAGCGCCAGCGTCGGCCTTTATCTTGCGCTCCTTGTCTCGGGCATCTGGCTCGGCAGCCTTCTCGCCAGTCGATTGATCGCGCGTTTTTCCTTGACCCGCTTTGTGGTCGTCGCCAACGCGGTCAGCGTCGTAGCTGCGGCTTCGTTCCTCGGCTTTGTGATCGCCGACCGCGCGACTCTCGTAGCAATTGTCGGAACGATGTTCGTGTTCAGCGTCGGCGTCGGCGCAGCGGCGCCCGCGGCCCTCGTCAAGGCGATCAGCGTGAACCCGCGCGTCACGGGAACAGCGTCCGGACTTTACGGTTCGGTTCAGATGGCTGTCGCAGGGACGCTGGTTATGCTCGCCGGCTGGGGGTCGAACCCGGCGTTCGCCTCCGCGTCCGTGCTCCTTGCCGCAGGCATTGTGGCGCAGGCGTCGTTCTGGATCGCGCGAAACCGGAGCGCAGCCGTCGCCACGCCGGAAAGCCGAGGCCGCGTCAAAAGCGGCGACCTAGCGCCGTTACGCGCCGCGTCTTGCGAGCTCGTCGCGGATCTCGGTCAGGAGAACGACTTCCTGAGTGGGGGGCGCGGGCGGCGGCGGCTCCTTCGCCGCCTTCCGGGTCATAATGTTGATCGCCTTGATGGCGGCGAACAACGCGATCGCGACGATGAGGAAGTTGATCACCACCGTGATGAAGTCGCCATAGGCCAGAACGCCGCCCTGCTTTCGTGCGTCCGCCAGATTGGTCGCTGTCACCGCGCTCGAAAGCGGCACGTAATAGTTGGTGAAGTCCGCCTTTCCTGCGATGCCGAGGATCGGCATGATGATGTCGTTGACCAGGGCATCGACGATCTTGCCGAACGCCGCGCCGATGATGACGCCGATCGCAAGGCTCAGCGCGTTGCCTTTAAGCGCGAATTCCTTGAATTCTTCCCACATGGGCTATTGTCCTCGCAAAGGCGGACCCCGGTTGCGCTGGGCCCATTCCACGTTCACCGTAAGCTAGCCGAGCGGTTCCGAGAGATAAAGTCTCCCGGCCGGGCGATGCGGCGGAAAGACTATGCGGATCGCGACGCCGCGCCACTTCGGCGCTCACCCTCCTCCGCCGAAGGCTGGCCAAAAATCATCGCGTAAAGCCGCCCCTCACCAAGGGCCAGGCTCAAATTCCTCAGACCGAAAAACGGGATCAGTGCGATGAAAAGAATGGCGGTGATGCTGAGGAACCCTATGAGACCGCCGCCGCCGATCGCCGGCACGCTGTCAATGAACGTCTTTCCGCGAAGCATTCCCTCGATCGTTTTTTCGATCACATGGGCGACGAGAAAAAGGACAGTCAGGAGCAGAGTTTCGTAGAGGATCGGATAGATGAGCGGCCGGGCGCGCAGCCAGCGTCCCGGGTCGAACACCTCGAACAGCATCATCACTTTGGCAAAGACGAGGGCGTTGATGAAGGCAAAGCCATGCATGGGGAAATTAATCCCGTGCTCGCGCATGACAATGCCTTGATTGAGCACGAAGACGCCGAACAGAATCCAAAGATAGAGGAAAAGCACAAAGAACCTGCGGAACTCGTCGACCGCTTTGGCTTTAAGGGACCGCGCGACGTTAGCGTTGGCTCCGGCCGCGACGACGTTGTTTGCGCCTGTTGGATCCGCTGTCATCGGATTGCCTCACAAACTATTATGGAGCTCGCGCCCAAGATCCACCTCTATGGCTGCTTGGCGCCCTTTTTCGACTTCGCCTTCTTGCCCTTTTCGCTCGCCGCCTTGGAGGCCGTTGCAGGGCCAAGCTCATCGAGCCTCGTGCGCAAAAGCGCCACTCGCGCCTCGGTGACGCGCAGGGCGCAATAGCCGTGAACGCTTTCCTTCGCGTAGTCGCGGCAGAGCTCGTCGCGCTGCCCAGCGAAGGCATTTTGATCGCGCACGAGGTCCGCCGCCTGCGTGCTGTCCCCGGCGCGGTCCTCAATACTGTGCAGGATTTTGCCCATCGCCTTTTCCGCCGCGGCGCGCTCCTTCACGATCTTGGCCGCATCGCCGACCAATGACGCGCCGTCGGGACCCCAAAGTCCGCCGGGAGCGGTTTGGCAATCCGCGGCCTTGAAGACGCAGGCCGTGATTTGGGTCGGCACGAGCACCGCGCCGCTAAGAACGTCGAACGAGATCGGGCAGGCTGGGACTTTGGCTTCGTACCGCTCGAGTCCGTCTGGACGCCCAACGTTGGTCGCCTCGATTGGCGTCTCGCCGACGATGTCGACGACACAGCGCTGCGACGAGTTCGGAGACGCCTTCGCCGACGAGTTGCAGCTTGTCGATGGTGACCGACTTGTCATCGCCGGAAATCTGCAGCAACCCTGACTTGCCGTTGAGCATGAGCGGGCGCCCGGCGAGGCTCGCGATTCCTGCCGCAGGGGTAGCCTCAGCGTCCTTGCCGCTGGACCCCGCTTCCGTAGCGGAGGCGCCGGAACTCTTATGCTTCGGCTTCGCGGGCGCAACTTTCGCGCCTTGGGCCTCTGCGGGAGCGGCGCCAGGGAGCATCAGTTGCGCGCGGGTCTCACTTGCCGCGACGGCTGCGGCGAAGAGCGCGCAAATAAAGCAGCGGAAGGGTCGAGTCATCGGCGAAGTGTAGAGGCCCTGGCAAGAAAGGGGAAGGCGCGAGCGGCCGGGGGAATAGGGAGCTCAAAGCTTGAAAAATCCAAGGCTTCCGCGCCTTGCGCCGCTAAAACGCCCCCCCTATATACGCCCCGACTGGCCGGTTGGGGCGCGAAGCCCGCTCGATCGGCCGAAATCGGTTGAAAGATGGGGACCAGAAGACGTGAACCGTCGGCTACGAAGCGATCGGTGAAACGCCTCTCCTAGGCCTTGCCGCTTTGGGGCTCGGCGGTCCCGCAGATGAACAGGGGTGAGTAATGGCGAAAGTAATTGGCATCGACCTTGGCACAACCAATTCGTGCGTCGCTGTCATGGAGGGCTCGGCCCCCAAGGTGATTGAGAATTCCGAAGGCGCCCGTACGACGCCTTCAATCGTTGCGTTCACCGACGACGGCGAGCGTCTCGTGGGCCAGCCCGCCAAGCGGCAGGCGGTGACCAATCCAGAGCGCACCATCTTCGCGATCAAGCGGCTGATAGGACGGCAGTTCGACGATCCGATCAGCAAAAAGGACATGTCGCTCGTCCCCTATAAGATCGTTCGCGGTCCCAATGGCGACGCATGGGTCAACGTCGACGGCAAGCAATATTCGCCGTCGCAGATTTCCGCCTTCATCTTGCAGAAGATGAAGGAAACGGCCGAGGCCCATCTTGGCGGTCCGGTCACCCAGGCCGTCATCACGGTTCCCGCCTATTTCAACGACGCCCAGCGGCAAGCCACCAAGGACGCCGGCAAGATCGCCGGCCTTGAGGTTTTGCGCATCATCAATGAGCCGACGGCGGCGGCGCTTGCCTACGGCCTCGACAAGAAGAAAGCCGGCACCATCGCGGTCTATGACCTCGGCGGCGGTACGTTCGACATTTCAGTCCTCGAGATCGGCGACGGCGTGTTCGAGGTGAAGTCGACGAACGGCGACACCTTCCTTGGCGGCGAAGACTTCGACATGCGGCTGGTCGAATATCTGGCGGGCGAGTTCAAGAAGGAGCAGGGCATTGACCTGACCAAGGACAAGCTCGCGCTTCAGCGCCTGAAAGAGGCAGCCGAGAAGGCGAAGATCGAGCTTTCGTCCGCGACGCAGACCGAGATCAACCTGCCTTACATCACTGCTGACGCAAGCGGGCCGAAACACATGGCCCTCAAGCTCACTCGGGCGAAGTTCGAGGCTCTGGTCGACGACCTGATCCAGCGGACGGTCGAGCCGTGCCGCAAGGCCTTGAAGGACGCCGGCCTTTCGGCGGGCCAGATCGACGAGGTGGTTCTGGTCGGCGGCATGACGCGCATGCCCAAGGTGCAGGAAGTCGTCAAGCAGTTCTTCGGCAAGGAGCCGCATAAGGGCGTCAACCCGGACGAGGTGGTCGCTATAGGCGCCGCGATTCAGGCGGGCGTGCTGCAGGGCGACGTCAAGGACGTGCTGTTGCTCGACGTCACTCCGCTCTCCCTCGGCATCGAGACGCTGGGCGGGGTGTTCACCCGGCTTATCGAGCGCAACACGACCATTCCGACCAAGAAGAGCCAGGTGTTCTCGACCGCCGAGGACAATCAGACCGCGGTCACCATCCGCGTCTTCCAGGGCGAGCGCGAGATGGCCGCCGACAACAAGGCGCTCGGCCAGTTCGATCTGGTCGGGATTCCAGGCGCGCCGCGTGGCGTGCCGCAGATCGAGGTGACCTTCGACATCGACGCCAATGGCATCGTCAACGTGACCGCCAAGGACAAGGCGACCAACAAGGAGCAGCAAATTCGCATCCAGGCCTCGGGCGGCCTGAGCGAAGCCGACATCAACAAGATGGTGAAGGACGCGGAAGCTCACGCCGCCGAGGACAAGAAGCGGCGCGAGATGGTCGACGCCAAGAATAGCGGCGAATCGCTGGCGCATGACGCTGAAAAGGCGCTGAACGAATATGGCGACAAGGTCGCCCAATCTGATCGCAGCGCCATCGAGTCGGCGGTCGCTTCCCTGCGCACGGCGCTGCAGGGAGAGGACGTCGAGGCGATCAAGGCCCGCACCAACGACCTGATGCAGGCGCAAATGAAGCTTGGCGAGGCCATGTATAAGGCCCAACAGGCGAGCGGCGCGCCGGGCGATGGCGGCGCCGAGGCCGGCGCGCAGGCCAAGGACGACGTCATCGATGCGGAATTCCGCGAAGTCGACGACGACAAGAAGAAGTCCTGAATGAATAAAGTCGGCCGCTAAGCGCGGCCGGCCTTGACTTTAGGGGACGCCGCGATGGCGGGAGGAGATTGGCTGACTGCGAGCCGGCGTTCAGGACGCCGGCTCTCGCGTCAGGAATCGGGTCGGCCTCTTGAAACGCGGCGTAGCGTTAGTAGGTCTAGGCATGCATAGGCTGCGGGCGCGCTGAAGATGGCCAAGCGCGATTTCTACGAAACTCTGGGCGTCGCCAAAACGGCGACGGACACCGAACTGAAGTCCGCCTTCCGCAAGGCGGCGATGCAGTGTCATCCCGACCGGCATCCCGGCGACAAGCAGGCCGAGGCTCGGTTCAAGGAACTGAACGAAGCCTATCAGCATCTGTCGGACGCCCAGAAGCGCGCGGCCTATGACCGCTACGGCCACGCCGCTTTCGACCAGAGCGGCATGAACGACGGCTTTGCGTCGTCGATGTCCGACATCTTTGACGATCTCTTCGGCGACATGATGGGCGGCCGGCGCGGCCGTCAGGCCTCGGGCCGAGAGCGCGGCGCTGACCTGCGCTATAATCTTGAGATCACGCTCGAAGAGGCGTTTCACGGCAAGACCGCAGCGATTCGCATGCCGACGTCGGTCGCGTGCGAAGCCTGCTCCGGCTCCGGGGCGCGCGCCGGCTCACGGCCCGCGACCTGCAAGACTTGCGGCGGGCATGGGCGTGTGCGCGCACAACAGGGCTTCTTCGCCATCGAACGAACCTGCCCCACTTGTCACGGCCGCGGGCAGACGATCGAGAACCCTTGTGACAAATGCGCCGGGGCCGGCCGCGTGACCCGGGAGCGGACGCTGTCGGTCAACGTTCCCGCCGGCGTCGAGGACGGCACCCGCATCCGCCTGACCAGCGAGGGGGAGGCGGGAATGCGGGGCGGCCCGCCGGGCGATCTCTATATTTTTCTCACCGTCAAACCGCACGCGTTCTTCCAGCGCGACGGAGCCGACCTTTACTGCCGGGTGCCGATCTCGATGGTCCAGGCCTCGCTCGGCGGCGAGTTCAACGTTCGGACTCTCGATGGAACCGAGTCCCGGGTCAGCGTCCCGGAAGGCGCCCAATCGGGACGCCAATTAAGGTTGCGTGGCAAGGGCATGCCGGTGCTGCGCGCCCGCGATTCGGGCGACCTGTTCGTGCAGCTCGTTGTCGAGACGCCGCAAAACCTCACGCGGCGTCAGCGCGAGCTCTTGACTGAGTTCGCCGCCGAATCGTCGAATACGACCCAACCGGAAAGCGCCGGCTTCTTCGCCAAGATGAAGGAGTTTTTCGAGGGCCGCACCTGACGCTCGGCTTTGCGACGTGGGGAGCGACCGGTATAAGCGCCGAACCGCGCCAGGAGCGCGCTGAAGAAATCTAGAGCCTCGTCGCTCGCGGAGCCGAAATGCAGGGTCGAGCGCTGGACAAGACAGGTCGACGTGGGCTCGCCGACAGCGCGCGTTTTCTCAAGACTCTCGTAGCGGCGCCGCGATTGACCGGCGCGGTCGCGCCATCGGGGCGAGCGCTCGCGCGCGCGATGGCGGCAGCGATCGGCTCGCCGTCGCAGGGCCTCGTCGTCGAGCTCGGGCCCGGAACCGGCCCCGTAACCCAGTCGCTGATCGAGACCCGTGTCCCTCCTGAGCGGCTCGTGCTGGTCGAGTACGATCCGGGCTTCTGCCGCATGCTCGAGAGACGCTTCGGAGGCGTCCGCGTCATCCAGGGCGACGCTTACGACCTGCCCCGCACGCTCACGTCCTTCGCGGGCCAACCGATCGCCGCTGTGGTCTCCAGTCTGCCCCTGCTTAACCAACCGCCGTCTCGCCGCACGAAACTGATCGCCGACGCCTTCGCGCTCATGGGACCGTCGGGAGTGTTCGTGCAGTTCACCTACGGGCTGCAGTCGCCTGTTCCGCGCGAAGCCTGCGCCAATCGTTATTCCGCCATTCGCTCGAGGCCCATCCTGCGCAATCTGCCGCCGGCCTTTGTGTGGACCTATCGGCTCGATACGAAGAGCGGCGACGTTGCTGAGGGTCGGTGAATTGACCTCGCTTGCGCCACGCGATCGATTGATCGTCGCCCTCGACATGCCCGACGTCGGCGACGCGCGACGGCTCGTCGAGCGGATTGGCGACAGCGCGGTCTTCTATAAGGTTGGGATGGAGCTCGCTTATGGCGGCGGCTTGCCGCTCGTCTCCGAATTCGCTGCGGGCGGCAAACAGGTCTTTCTCGACCTCAAGCTGCACGACATTCCCAACACTGTGGAGCGGGCGACTGCGCAAGCGGCCAAACTGGGAGCAAGATTCCTTACGATTCACGCCTATCCGCAAACGATGCGCGCGGCGGTCGCTGGGGCCAAAGGATCGGGAATGCAGATCCTCGCGGTCACGGTGCTGACTTCCTACGACGACGCCGATCTTTTCGACGCGGTCTACCGCTTCGGCGTGGTCGAGACGGTCCGGCGGCGAGCCGAACAGACGCTTGAGCTCGGCGTCGACGGACTGGTGGCGAGCGCTGAGGAAGCGGCCATGGCGCGCCAGACCGTCGGCGCCAAGCTCATCCTTGTCACCCCCGGCATACGTCCCGCGGGCGGGGCGGTCGGCGATCAGAAGCGCGTCGCCACGCCCGCCGAGGCCATCCGCAATGGCGCCGACTACCTGGTCGTGGGTCGCCCGATCACACAGGCCCCTGACCCTCGCGCCGCCGCCGAGGCGATCGTCGCGGAAATCGGCCAGGCGCATTGACTTGATTGGCCGCTGAGCCGAGCTACGCTCGCCCCGCGCCGTCATAAGGAGCCGTCATGCCCAAGGGTTACGTCATCTCGCGCGTCGATATGGCCAATCCCGACGCCTATGCGCGCTACGCGGCGGCAGCGACTAAGGCCATCGCCGACCACGGCGGCAAGCCGCTCGCGTGTGGCGGGCGCAGTGAGGCCTTGGAAGGTAAGGCGCGAGCGCGCAACGTTGTGCTTGAATTCGAGAACTACGATGCGGCGCGGGCTTTGCGCGAAGGCGCGGCGGAAATCGAAATGGCGCCGGTCGAGGGAGTTTGACGCATGCCGAAGGGCTACTGGATCGTCCATATCGATGTGCGCGATCCCGAGGTTTATCAGCAGTACGTCAAGGCCAATGCGACCGCGTTCGCCAAATACGGGGCGCGGTTCCTGGTCCGCGGCGGCAGGCATGTCGTCACCCGGGGCAAAGCGCCGGAGCGCAACGTCGTGATTGAGTTCCGCGACTACGAGACCGCCGTCGCCTGCCATGACTTCAGAAGAATATCGGGAAGCCGCGAAGCTTCGCGACGCCGCGAGCGACGCCGATCTCGTGATCGTCGAAGGCTACGACGGGCCCCAGCCGCGCTGATGGCCGAGCGAAGGAATCCGGGAAATGGCCGACTTAAGACTGATTGTGAGCGGCGCCGCCGGCCGCATGGGGCGCATGGTCGTCCGGACGATCCATGAGTCGGAAGGGTTCAAGCTCACGGGCGCGCTCGAGCGTGAAGACTCGCCCTGGCTCGGCCAGGATCCGGCGGTGCTCGCGGGCTGCCCTGCGAAGGGCCTTCAGATCGTGGCCGATCCGCTGCCCTTGCTGCTCGACGCTGACGCGATCATCGACTTCTCCTCGCCCGCCGCGAGCGTCGCTCTCGCGGGGCTCGCCGCGCAGGCGCGCATCGCCGGCGTGATCGGCACGACCGGCTTGACCGACGAGGATCTCGACAAGATCGACGCGGCGGCGCGCCATGCCCCGATCGTGCGTTCCGGCAATATGAGCATCGGCGTCAACCTTCTCGCGGCGCTGACGCGGCGGGCGGCGTCCGCGCTGGGCAAGGATTTCGACATCGAGATCATCGAGATGCATCATCGCATGAAGGTCGATGCGCCCTCTGGCACGGCGCTTTTGCTCGGCGAAGCGGCGGCTGAAGGCCGAAATGTCGCGCTCAAGGACCATTCCGCGCGCGGCCGTGACGGCCTGACCGGCGCGCGCCGGGTCGGCGACATCGGCTTCGCAGCGCTGCGCGGCGGCACGGTTGTCGGCGACCATAGCGTCATCTTCGCCGGCGAGGGCGAGCGGGTGACGTTGAGCCATCACGCCGAGGATCGCGCGCTCTTCGCCCGCGGCGCGCTCAAGGCCGTCACGTGGGCGAAGGACCGCAAGCCCGGGCTTTATTCGATGGCGGATGTATTAGGGCTGAGCGAGGACTGATATGGAATTCGCCTGATCGATTCTCCTTCGCGAGCCGGCGGATCGCCATTTCCGAGTCCGTTTTGAGCGATTTCAATGGCTTGCGGCGCCATTCCCGAGTCGCGTCCTGCTCTTAACGCCGAAACCGCGTCGTGTGTCGCCTATGGGAAGCGCCAACCGGTCTTGTCAGCTTTCTGAAAAACAATACCAACTCCCAGCCGGCCTGGCAAGAAATTGTCGGTTTTTCTTATCTAGCGTCCCGGCCCTCAACAGCGCGAATTGGCCGCGCCTCGGAAGCGCCGAGTCATCTCTGCAACCGAGTCCCATATGATCAGACTACCGTCGCTGACCGCATCACTTCGGGGCGACGGTTTCCGTGCAATGGAAATCGAGCTTCGCCGACTTTTCCGTCTTGCCCGCATGAACCTGAATGGCGAGCGGCATGCAAGTCGCGCCTTCCAGGAAGACCGCTTTGTGCTCGATCCCGTCGGGGCCAAAGATGAAGTTGGTGAACGCTCTGTGGGTGGTGATCGGCTGACCGGAACGGCCGGTCTGCGTGAGATCGACGACCGCAGTCGCGTATTTGGGCGAAGCGTTCTTGTCGCCCTCGAAGGTGAAGTCGATGAGGAGGCCCGTCGCCGTGTCGCCGCCGAGCGCGCCCCCTTTGGGAGCGTCGACAAGGCTCTCGCCGCTACTCACGAGATCGTCGGAGAGTTTGCCCGCGTGTTCCAGAAACGCATAGGCCTTGACATCGGTAATCTTGAGTTGCGCCGCTCCGGCGCCCCCAGCCAGTACGAACGAGACAACCGACGCCACGGCGCCAACGCGAAGCCCGCTCATTTTCCTCCCCCACAATCAGAAATACGATCCAAGCAAAAAAATCCCCCGGCTTGCGACGAGGCGAGCCGGGGGAAGAGCTAGATCGTTAGATTGACGATCCTATGTCAGCTGTTGCGCTGGGATCCTGTCAGCATCAGGATGGCCTGGAACATGTTGATGAAGTCGAGGTAGAGGCGAAGGGCGCCGTGAATCGACTTCTTGTGGACCATCTCGTAGCTGTCGCCGCTGAAGTACATCTGCTTGATCGCCTGCGTATCCCAAGCGGTCAGGCCGGCGAAGATCACCACCGCAAGCAGCGAGATGCCGAACTGCAAGCCGGTGCTGTGCAGGAACATATTCAGCAAGCCCGCGACGATGAGGCCGATAACGCCCATCATCATAAACGACCCCATCGCGGACAGGCTGCGCTGAGTCGTGTAGCCGTACAGGCTGAGGCTCGCGAAGGCGGCCGCGGCGGCGAAGAACGCGCGCCCGATCGAAGCGCCGGTGTAGACCACCAGCAGCGCCGACATCGACAAGCCGATCAGCGCCGCGAAGGCGATGAAGGCGTTGCGCGCCGTCGACACCGACATCGAGTTGATGCGAGCAGACAGCCAGAACACGAGCGCGAGCGGCGACAGTACGATCAGCCAGCGGAGCGGCGAGGCGTAGATCGCGTGGCCGAAGTCGGTCAGCGCCAGACGCCCGTTGCCCACATTGACCGTGCCAAGCGCGAAGGCGGCATACGCCACCAGTCCTGTCACGCCGAGCCCGAGGGTCATGTAGTTGTAGACGCCGATCATATAGGCCCGGAGGCCCTGATCGACGGCGACGCCGGACCGTGCGTATCCCGCGCCGGGGCGCGGGCTGGCGTAACGGTCATAGTTGGACATGAGAGAAACCTCATAAGAAGAGTGCGGCGCTCGCTCAAGATTTTCCCGATTGAGCGCCCGACCCGCATAATATGGCCGTACGGGGTTCCTCCGCAAGGCCCGTTCCTTACGGAACTGGCGGCGGTTGCATTACCGTTTCGTAACCGAATTCCGAGGCTTTTCTGGTACCCGATCGTCATTGTGAGCGGAGCGAAGCAATCCAGGGGAACGTAGAGCGCCCTTCCTGGATCGCCGCGTCGCTCCGCTCCTCGCGATGACGATTTAATACGCAGCCTGCCCTAGGCGCGCGCGTGCGTAGTTCGACCCAAAAGCAATTTGCTCTAATGCCCGCCGCCGCCTCCGCCCGCGGCAACCGGGCGGCGCATCACCGTGGCCAAACCGACGCAGCCCAGGAAAACGACGGTCAGCGTCAGGAATACGTCGGAGAGCGCCATCACCTCGGCCTGCCGCCGCACGACCAGCGCGAGTTGGCGCGTCGCGGCGAGTTCGGCGTCCGACCCTCGCGCGGCAAGCGCCGCGGTCATGCTGGCGAGCGTGTCCACCGCCACTTGACGGCCCCAGGTGACGGATTCGCGTAAGCGTTCGAGATGCAGATCCATGCGCTTGTCGAGCAGCGTGTTGATCAGCGCAAGGCCGACCGCGCCGCCCAGGTTGCGCATCAAGTTGAAAAGGCCGGAGGCGTTCTTGATCTTTCTGCGGCGGCATGGTGCCGAGCGCCAGATTGTTGATCGGCACCATCGACAGCATCAGCCCGACGCCGCGGAACACCTGCGGCCACAAAAGCTCCCAGAAGTCCCAGTCGACGGTGACGTAAGAGGCCTGAAAGGTCCCGACCGCGAACATGACGAAACCGGCCGCAATCATCACACGCGGGTCCACCCGCGTCATCAGCCGCCCGGCGAGCGGCGCGGTCGAAAAACATGCACAAGCCCGTCACGAACATCGTCTTGCCGATCATCAGCGACGAATAGCCGCGCACCACCGCCAGATAGACCGGGTAGATGTAGGTGAGGCCGTAGAGCCCGATGCCGAGCACGAAGGCGAACATCGAGCCGGTCCAGAAATTGCGGTCGCGAAAGGCGCTGAGGTCGACAATCGGCTGGCGCGCGGTCGCCATGCGCCAGAAGAAGGCGACGCAACTGACCGCCGAGATGACGATCGCGATCGTCACCGGCTCGCTCTCGAACCAGTCCTTCGACGGGCCCTCTTCGAGCGCATATTCCAGCGCCCCGAGGAAGCCGGCCATCGTGAGGAGGCCGACATAATCGAAGTGGGTGAGAAGCGAATAATCCGGCTCGTCGAAGTCGATCAGCAGCCAGGCCGCGATGGTGACGATGATTCCCGGACCGAGATTGACCAGGAACAGCCAGTGCCAGGAAAACCAGTCGGTGAGATAGCCGCCGACCGTGGGCCCGATCGTCGGCGCAAGCGTCGCCACAAGACCGATGATTGGCGCGATGAACGGCTGCTTGTCGCGCGGAAAGATCGTGAACGCGGAGGCGAAAACGGTGGGGATCATGCCGCCGCCGATGAAGCCCTGGAGCGCCCGCCAGAGGATCATCTCCTCGATCGAGTTGGCGTGGGCGCACATGAAGCTCATGAGCGTGAAGCCGCCAGCGGAAATGGTGAAGATGACCCGGGTCGACACCACGCGCGACAAGAAGCCCGACAGCGGGATCATGATCACTTCAGCGACCAGGTAGCTGGTCTGCACCCAGGTGACTTCGTCGGACGAAGCCGAGAGCCCAGCCTGGATCTGCGAAAGGGAAGCTGAGACGATCTGGATGTCCAGGATCGCCATGAACATCCCGAACACCATGAAGATGAACGCCGCGACCCGCTTGAGCGAGAAGTCGCGCTGCGCGACCGCCGCTGGTGCGACGATCAGATCGGTAGCCGGCGACGCCCCGCCTGGCCGTATCGCGGGGGCCGCGCTGGTCACGGCTTCAAGCTTCGAGTCGCGAAGGCTTCGAGACCCAGCGCCCCAAGCAGCGTCGGCTCGGGCGTCGCCGGATCGCGGGTATGGATCGTCGCGACGACCGAGAGGCCGGACCGAAGCGGGACCTGTTTCAGAATTTCTTCGGGAAAAGTAACGCGCACCGCGACCCGCTGGACGACCTTGGTGAAGTTTCCGGTCGCGTTGTCCGGCGGAAGCAGTGAGAACTGAGCGCCCGAGGCCGGGGAAATCGACGACACCACGCCCTCGACCACCTTGCCGTCGAGCGCGTCGACGGAGACATCGACTTTCTGTCCCGGCTTGACGTTCGCGAGCTGGGTTTCCTTGAAATTGGCGTCCACATAAGAGGCGTCGAGCGGCACAAGCGCCATCAGCCGGGTTCCTGGCTGCACCAGGTTTCCGACCTGAGCCGCCTTGTTGCCGATGGTTCCGTCGAAGGGCGCAACAACGCGGGTGAACGAAAGGTTGCGCTCCGCCATCGCCTGAGTGGTCACGAGCTCGTTGCGCTGGCGCGCGGCCTCGTCCTTCTGCGCTTTGAGGACATCGAGATTGGCCTTCGCGCCGTCGAGCGCCGCGGCAGCCGAGGCTTGGCTCGCCTTGGAGGCGGCCAGGGCGGCGACGGTGCGGTCGCGGTCGGCGGTGGCCTGCTCGAGACGCTGCTGCGAGCCGAAGTTGGTCTGCGCAAGCTTGAAGGAGCGGTCATGCTCCAGGGAGGCGCGCTCGACGTCGGCCTCAGCGCTCTTGACCTGCGCCGCCGCCGAATCGACCTGAGCCCCAGCCTGCGCGATGATCGCGCCCTGGGCCTCGATCTGTCGGGCGAAGCGGGCGATGGTCGCATCTTGCGTGCCAATGCGCGCACGGGCCGCCTCGACGGCGTTCTGGTAGTCACCATCGTCGATCGCAGCGAGCAGGTCGCCCTTGTGGACGACCTGGTTGTCGACCACCGGAACCGCGGTCAGGTGGCCCATCGCCTTGGCGGCGATGATCGCGGTGTCGGCGCCGACATAGGCGTCGTCGGTCGAGACCAGGAACCGTCCGGTGACGAAATAATCGTAAGCCGTCTTTCCGCCGTAGCCCAGCCCGGCGAGAATCAGAACGGGCATGATGAATCGGCGCAGCCCGGCCCGCTTGGCCGGAGCAGGCTTAGCCGGCAGGCCGGCCGCGCGTGGATGCGCCAGCGCGCCAGACGATCCGCCGGCGGGGGAGGGGAGGCCAGCGGGAGAGGCGGCGGTCAATTCCGTGGAGGGGATTTCGGCCGGTGTTTCACCGCCTGGGCGCGTTACCTGGACGTCATCGGTCATTTCAAAAGCCCGCGATAACAAACTGTTGACCGAACGGTTCGGTCATTTTCTCGTTGACTTAGCGGAACCCGACAGGTATTGCAACAAAAATCGAACCGAACGGTTCGGTCAGCGGCGATTCGCGGTCGAGAAGGTATTGTTAGTATGGAACCGGAGACGCTGGAGCGGGACACGGGCGCGGTCAATGACGGCAGCGCCAAACGGCGCCAGATCGTGGAAGGCGCCCGCCAGGTGTTTCTGAGCGCCGGCTTCGACGGCGCGAGCATGAACGACATTGCCCGCGCCGCAGGCGTCTCCAAGGGCACGCTTTATGCCTATTTCAACTCCAAGGACGAGCTGTTCGAAGCGATCATTCGTGGCGAATTCGCGCAAGCCGCGGAGCGCCTTTGCAAGTTTCGGCGCGGGGGTGACGCCCGCGACATGCTGAGGGACTTTGGCGTCCGCCTCATCAGCAGGATGTCGGAACCGGGAACGCGATCGCTTGCCCGCGTGGTCATCGCGGCGGCGGAGAAATTCCCCCATATTGGTCGCGCCTTCTACGAAGCGGGGCCGCTTTATGGCGCGACCCGCCTTGCGGCCGAACTTGAGGACCTTCAGAAGTCGGGCGCGCTGAAGGTGCCGGATCCCGAGCGGGCTGCCTGGCAGTTCGTCGATCTCTGCCAGAGCTATATTTACAAGCGCCTCGTGTTCGGGGTGGTCGACTCGATCAGCCGTGAGGACATTGAAGCCTCGGTCGAGGCGGGGGTCGACGTGTTTCTCAAGGCGTATGGCGTCGTCACTTGTGCCCCACAGGGCTCGGGCGACGGGGCTTAGCGAGCTGGAGCGTCGCACAGCGACGCGTGGCTCTCAGAATTTTAATTTTCGCCGCGCCGTCTCTCGCAAGAATTTGGCGGGGTTGATGTGCGGACTGTGATCTCCCTCACTCTTGTTTCGGGCCTTCAGGGGTAAGCCTTCGAGAAAGCTCTCACGGGGGGATCAATCTATGTTCGGCAGCACCATTCTCGACGTCGCAATTGGTCTGATTTTCAGCTTTCTCGCCATTAGCCTTTTCACCAGCGCCACAGTTGAGGCGATCAATTCTCTTTTGCAGCTGCGCGCGGTCAATCTCAAAAGCGGGATTATGGCGCTCGTTAATGATCCGGGGTTCGCGGGCCTCGCTAAAGGCCTTTACGAGCACCCGTTAGTGAGCCCCTTGGGTCCTGGCGTTCAGCAGGCGCCGGCCGCCGGGGCGGCTGCTCAGGCTCCGATCCCGGCTCGACCCGCCACGGACAACAGCACCTATGTCTCGCGCGTCAAAGATGTCGCGATGTTCTGGCGGCCCGCAGGACCACCGTATGTCGATATCAGAACTCTCCCGGCCTACATCGACCCGTCGCAGTTTGCGCGCGCTCTGCTCGACGTGACCCGGCTCTCCGCGGCGTGGGCGGCGGATGCCGCGGCTGCGCCGCCCGGTGCGCCGCCGGGGCGCGCCTCACTCGACGCCGCGATCACCGCAATTGCCAATCCGCAAATCCGCGATTTCATCAAAGGCGTATCCGATCGGACCCAGGGCGACATCAATGCGATCGAGAGCGAAGTCGCGGCCTGGTTCGACGGCGCCATGGACCGGCTAAGTGGCGAGTTCAAACGCTGGACGCAGGCCGCTACCTTCGCCATCGCGCTCGCGCGGCGGTGCTTCTTCAACATCGATTCGATCCGCATCGGGAGCGCGCTGTGGGAGCATCCCGCCATCGCCGACCAGCTTCTCGCTGCCGAGCAGCCGCCTCAGTCGGGCTCAGTTCCTCAGTCCGCACCCGCGCAGTCGCCAGATTTTCGCGTCGCCGAAAAACAAGCGTTAGAGAATATCCAGGCTTTGCTGGACGCTGGCCTGCCGATCGGATGGCCCTCCGGTCACCTATTTGACGTGAGCGACGGCCAGAGCGTCCCGACCTACATCTGGACTTCTCGAACCTTCGGCCAATCTCTGGTCGGCTGGCTGATCACCGCTTTCGCCACTCTGTTCGGCGCCCCATTCTGGTTCGACGCTTTGCAGTCGATCATTCGCCTCAAAGGAGCGGGTCCCAGTCCGGACGAGAAGGCGACGAAGCGAGCGGCCTCAAGCTAGAGGATTCGCGCGTCGGAATTAACGCCGGAATCGCAGCCCAGCGTCTCGTTTTCAACCGATAATAGGAGCGAATACAGGCGCATTGGCGCACTTGGGTGGTCGATTCGATGGGGTCGCGAGGACATTGAAGCCTCGGTCGAAGTGGGGTCGCCGTGTTTCTCGATGCGTATGGCGTTTAGAGCCTGGGCCAAAGGCTGGAACCGGCTTTGTCGCCAAAAAACGTTGAGCGGGCCGGCCGGATCGGGACGAGCCCGATCTTCAGAGAGCAATTGATTGCTAATTATTCAAAGGTGTGCTGACCGGATTGGGCCGCAACGGACTTTCGTATCGCTGACATTAGCGCTGGCTCTTCCGTCCCCTTTCGGTCTCGCCAATCTGAACGCGCTCGCGCTTTCGCCGGGAGCTTTGCGCTCGCGGCTGAGGAGCGTGCGTGTCTTCGCTCCAGCGCTGATACCGCACGCCGGTAAAGAACAAGATCTGAGCTGCGCCGCGGTCGCCCGAAGCCATACGACTAGGACTTTTCGCGGGCCGGAACGGGATGACATTATTCATGGCGGCCCCTCGAGAATCGGTCGATCGTTGTGATCGCTCCCAGTGTCGAAGGGCGAAGGTTAACAAATGGTCAAAAGGCCGGAGGCCCCGGTTTACGTTAACGGGTTACGCGGCCCCGCACTGCAAATTCAGTGTACAGCTCGCAAATCCGCGAGCGATATTTTTAATATCCCAAGCGCTTGGCCGCGGTTACGTCACCCCACGCGATGAACGGGCCATTGCGTAATTCACTGTCGACTTTGCCGTAAGACAGCGGCAGTCCAGAAGGATCGAGCACTCCGCCGCCGGCCGCGCGCAAAACTGCGTCGCCCGCCGCCGTGTCCCATTCCATCGTTGGCGCGAACCGAGGATAGACGTCGCCGAGCCCCTCGGCGATGAGGCAAAACTTGAGCGATGAACCCGCAAATCGCGTCTCTCCGATTGGCAATCTTTTGAGAAACGAATCCGACTTCGCGTCGAGATGTGAGCGGCTTGCGAAAGCGACCAAGCTCGATGGCGCGCTACGAGTCCTGATGCGCCGCCGCGATCCTTGGCCGGGCAACTCTGCGCCGGGGAGCGCTTCGCACGTGAAGGCCGTTTCGCCCCCGACCCACAACCGGCCGATCGCGGGCGCATAGACGGCGCCGGCGACGGGGGCGCCCTTCTCGATCAACGCGACATTGATCGTAAACTCGCCGTTGCCGGCCAGGAATTCTCGCGTTCCATCGAGCGGATCGACCAGCAAGAAACGCTCGGCGACCTGAGCGTCGCGCCCCGGCGGCGATCGACTCCTCAGCGCACACTGGCGGCATGGGCGCCAGGCTCGCGAGACATTCGCAGATGATCGCTTCGGCCCGTTGATCCGCGGATGTGACCGGGCTGCCGTCCTCTTTCGATGCGACCGAGCAGCCCCGGTCGTATTCCTCCATCACCGCCGGCCCGGCCGCGAGTGTGGCCTTCGCAAGAAACAAGGCGATATCGTCGCGGCTCGCGCGATCGAGCGAGAAAAGATTTGGATCCCGAAGAACAGAACTCAACTTATTTTCCCCATCTCGGTCAACGGTCCGGTGAAACGAGCGCATTGGCGCAAGTGAGGCTGCATCGCAACCCGGGTGCGAATCGGATAGATAGGATTCGAATCAGGCAAATGCCGCCACCCGCGCCTCTGCCTCGGCTAAAGGCCCTGAAATCGAACCCAGGATCAAACCCTTGATGATGGCCTCGCTAACACCGCTCGACCTCGCCGCCCTGCTTTGCTCGCGCGTCTGCCACGACGTGATCAGCCCGGTCGGAGCGATCATCAACGGCCTGGAGGTGCTTGATGGCGAGGAGGACGAAGAGATGCGCACTGTGGCCATGGAGCTCATCAAGAAGAGCGCGATTTCAGCCTCCTCGCGGCTTCAATTTTGCCGGCTGGCGTTCGGCGCCGCCGGTTCCTTCGGCGCGTTGCTCGACACGGGCGACGCGGAAAAGGTGGCAAGGGATCTTTTTGCCAACGGTCGCACGGTTTTGGAATGGAACTGTGGTCGGCGGATGGCGTCGAGAAGCTCGGTCAAGCTTTTGCTGAACCTCTGTCTGATCGCAGCCAGCGCCGTGCCCCGGGGCGGGGTCATTAAAGTGGACCTTTCGGGCGAAAATGACGCTATGACGATGAGCGTCGAGGCCAAGGGTGCAAATGCCCGACTCTCCCACAGCGCGGCCGATTTCCTGACCAACGCCGTTCCCAACGAGCCAGTCGACGGCCATTCAATCCAGCTCTATTTCACAACGCTTCTGGCCCGCGAGTGTCACTCGACGCTGAACGTCTCAACTTCGCCCGAGACCGTTACGCTGACGGTCGCTCCGACGCCTCGCATGAGGGACGTCGAGGTTGCCGCCTATTCTGCGGACGACTCGCCCGCCGCCTGACCGAGCCGTCGCGCCCAGTCGCACGCAATCAGATACGCCGCCCAGTCGCTATTCCCTGACCGGCGTATCGTCGGCGATTTCCGGAGTCGCGTCCGGTTGGTCGCCCTCACCTGAATTGGCTCCGCCAAACCCATAGGGCGACCGCAGCCGACGGCGGCGGCCCCGGGCCGGAAAAGCGCTTCCCTCTGACGGCGATTCAAATCCCGCGGGAGCAACCTCAGGCGTCACAACGGGCGGCGGCGAAGCCACCGTCTCGGGCGACGGTGCGCCCATGGCTGGATCCGGATTATTGATCCTCGGGCTCGCCGTTATGAAGGAAGGAAGCCCGGGCGCCGCCGCGACGTCTGGGACGGCCTCACGCGGCTGCTGAGGATCGCGATAGGGTCGGAAATCCCGTGGGCGACCATCGCGTCCATGTCGATTGTCGCGATAACCCTCGTTGCGGTCTTGGTAAGGGCGATCGGGTCGCGGACCTCGGTCCTGAAATCGGTTGCCCTGCTGACGATCCTGCCGGGGCGCAAAGCCCCCGCGGTCGTTTCCCTGGCGCTCGGGCTCGTAAGCCGGCCTGTCGGCGAACGGCTGTGGGGCGTTCGGCGCGGTCGGCGGTTGAGGTTGAAATCCTTGCTGCGGCTGCTGAAAGGCAACCTGCCGCTCCGCGGGCGAAGCGAAACGATCCGACAGCGCGTCGAAATCGCCGTCATCGTCCAGGTCATTCTCATCCTCGCCGGGCGGGCGCTGCTGGCCGCTTTGCGCCAGCGCCTGGGCAGCGTGCGCGGCGGCAATAAGCCGGAAGTAATGCTCGGCGTGTTGCAAATAATTTTCCGCCGCGACCGGATCTCCGCCGGTATGAGCGTCTCTCGCGAGCTGGAGGTATTTTTCCGCCACGTGATGCGCGTTGCCGCGTATTTTCACGTCTGGTCCGTTCGATTCGTAGGATCGCGTCAAAGGATTGGGCCCTCGCCGATTATTTGTCGGCCGGCCGCGCATCCTCTTATTCTGACCTGGTCTCATTTTGGCTTCCCAATATCCATCCGATTGGCCCAATGCTTCCGATTGTTTTCGGTCCAAGCTTTCTCGATTTTTCGTGTGAGAGACGATTCACGCCTTCGCGCATTCGAATGGGCTGATCTCGTCACACCCGACGCACGGACATGACCAATCGCATTGATCTCGATCCCGTGCGAATTTCCCTTTACCAGCGGCGCCCCGGGCCGCGCTCGGACCATCGTCCTATGTCCGGAAGGCCTTTTTGCAGGCCGCCTCGCCTAACCCCGTTCCCTGCCTCGGCAACCCTTCCCGCGATCAAGTAGTTCGCGTTGGCTCGGGGCGAAAGGCCAAGGCGGGAAAATTTGTGCTGCCGGCGAATCCTTTGCAACCAGAGTAGCGGTTTTTGCTTGGATAGCCAAGCCACTATTCAATCCAGGCTCGAATTCTGGGTCCGAATCATAAAAGCGGCAACGAAGCCCAAGCAGTGGATGATCAGTTTTTGGCTGACCCTTGTACCGGTTCGACCGGGGCTCGGAAACCCTTTGGAGGATCGGTTAGCCATTCTCGGTCCGGCTCAGGACCAAGCGCCGTAGCCGACTTGCCGCCCATTCCGACCCATTTCAGTGGGTTGAGGTTGCTTAGCACCGATGAGCTCGTTCCGCAACTGCCTTGGCACTTTACCGTTTGTCCGTCTGGATCCACCGCACGAATGGTCACGGGTTCGTTGGCCGGAAACCCGTGCGTGTAGCGCAGACGCGCATCGCCCACCCCGGCGATTGATTTCTTTCCCTCTTCCTTGAGCGCTTTCTTGCGCAGGATCTCTTGGTTCACGGGCCAAGAGGGATCCGCGGTCGCGGAGGCGCCAGGCGGCGGCAACTCAGTATTCGGCGGCAGGACGAGCTTGCCGTGTTCGCGATACTCGATCGGCGGGGGCTTTTCCCCACCACCAAGGCCGGTAAACCCAACAACCGGACCGAAGATCGACCCAATTCCTTGCCATAGAGGGGCAGCGCCGTCGTCGCCCGCCCAACTGGGCGAACTGACCAAACTGGCGGACGTCAACGCCAAGGCGACCGCCGCTGACCGCAAACCAAAGCCCATCGTAGGCGCCTCTTTTCCTCCGGAAGCGTTGCGACAACGGTCCAACGCTGGCGTATCTCGCCATGAATTCCGGCTATTCGATGACGGTTGCAACTCCGTTAATCTCGGCCCAAGCCAATCTCTGGTTCGCACTATGGCGCGCTCCCTTGATTTTGGCTCTTCGGCGCGCGGGGAGCCAGCAATAAGTCGAGAATCAAGAGCGCGACCCCGATGTTAATGGCGGCGTCGGCGACATTGAAGACGAAAAAGTGCCGTCCAAATGCGTGCAGATCGAGATAGTCGACAACGGCGCCGTGCGCAACCCGATCAATTGCATTGCCGAGAGCGCCGCCGATAATCAATCCAAGGCCGACGGCGGGAAGCGCCGATCCGGATCGAAACAGCCACACAGTCAGGAGACCTGTCACCGCCAAAGTCAGCGCCACCAGCGCGATCTGCCCCAAGGCGGAATCGCGGGCGAACAAGCTGAACGAAATGCCCCGGTTCCAGCGCAGCGCGAGATCGAGGAACGGCGTGAGTGGCCTCGGGTCAACGTCGGATTGGGCGGAATAGGACAGGACGCCCGCTTTCACGATTTGGTCGACCAGCACCACCGCGAGCGCGACCACGCCGCCCAGCGCCGGCGGCTTCATGGCAGGCGACCGAGCTTCTTAAGCTCGCGAAGCGCCTCAGCGTCGCGAGGGGTTACGTCGGGAAAATCGGGCGAGGCCGTAGCTGGATCAAAGTAGCGCCATGAGCGCGCGCATTTAACGCCATGGGCCCGCTCCACGACGACGCCGACATCGGGCGCTTCGGGCAAACGAAACGCCGTTCCGGGCATCGGCGTCCCGAATTCGATCGCAATGTCCGAGGTGATGCAGACCTCGGCAAAGTCGACCTCTTCGAGCGCCTTCAAATGCTCAGGATTGCTGAGATAGACCCGTGGCGCAGCTTCGAGGGAGGAGCCGATCAGCTTCTCCGCCCGAGCGATTTCGATCGCGCCGGTGACGGCGAGACGCAGCATGCGGATCGTCTCCCAGGTCTTGGCCAGTTGGTCATCCCGCCACGCGGCGGGGATGGCTGGAAATTGTTCGAGATGGATCGAGCCATGGGCGGCGTCACGCGCTGACCAGGTTTCCTCCGTGGTGAAAACCAGGACCGGCGCGAGCCAGACCGTCACGGCGCGGAAGATGTGCTCGATTGCCTCCAACGCCCCGCGTCGCCTGACGCTTGACGGCGGATCGCAGTAGAGCGCGTCCTTGCGAATGTCGAAATAGAAGGCGGAGAGGTCCGCGTTCATGAACGCAGTGAGCGTCGCGATGACGCGGGCGAAGTCGAAGTTCTCGTAAGCCTCGCGAACCTTCAGATCGAGTTCGGCAAGCTTGTGCAGCATCAGGCGCTCGAGCCCGGTCATTGCCGAGTGGCCGACCGAATTCGCCGGCTTCCCGATGAGCGAGGGTTCCGAGCATCCAGCGAATTGTGTTGCGCAACTTGCGATAATTGTCGCTCACGGCTTTCAGGATTTCGGGGCCGATGCGTTGATCGTCGGTGTAGTCGACGCTGGCGACCCATAGACGCAGGATATCGGCGCCCGAAACGCGGATGACGTCCTGGGGAAAGGTCTGGTTGCCCAGCGACTTCGACATTTTGCGGCCGCTCTCGTCGAGCGTGAAGCCGTGTGTCAGCACAACGTCAAATGGCGCGCGACCGCGCGTGCCACAGCTTTCCAAAAGCGACGACTGAAACCAGCCGCGATGCTGGTCCGAGCCCTCGAGATACATCACCGTGTCTTCGCCGCCGTCGACCGTCCGCCGGATGCCCGCCAATCCCGGAAAGTGCTCGGGGTCCTCGAGGACGAAGGCGTGCGTCGAGCCGGAGTCGAACCAGACTTCGACGAGGTCGTCGACCTTGTCATAGGCCTCGGCATTGTGCTTCGCGCCAAGGAAGCGCTCCTTTGCGCCCTCGGCGAACCAGGCGTCGGCGCCTTCCCGTTCATAGGCGTCGGCGATCCTCGCGTTCACGGCGTCGTCGAACAGGATTTCGTGACCATCCTTGCGGACGAAAATCGATAGCGGCACGCCCCAGGCGCGCTGGCGAGACAACACCCAATCGGGCTTGTTCGCGACCATGCCCTTGATCCGGTTCTCGCCCGACGGCGGCGCCCATCGCGTGCGTTCAATCGCGTCGACCGCAAGGACCCGCAGCGTCTTGCCGCCTTGCGCATTGGCGAATGGCCGATCCATCGCCAGGAACCATTGTGGAGTGTTGCGAAAGATCACCGGCGTCTTCGATCGCCAGCTGTGCGGGTATTGGTGCTTGAGTTTTCCGCGCGCCACCAGCCCGCCCGCTTCGATCAGGGCGTCAATGACTGCTTTATTGGCGTCGCCGACTTTACCCTTGTCGGTGATGACGCGCTTGCCTTCGAAGCCGGGCGCCTCGTCGGTGAGCGCGCCGTTCTCGTCGACGGTGTAGGGAATCCGGGTGTCGACCCCGCGCTCCTGGAGTAGCCGGGTGCTCGCGGTCCAAAGCTCGAAGTCCTCGCGCCCGTGGCCCGGCGCGGTGTGGACGAAGCCCGTGCCCGCGTCTTCAGTCACATGGTCGCCGTCGAGCAAAGGAACGACAAACCCGTAGCCGCGCGCATGGAGCGGATGGGCGCAAACCATCGAGGCGAGCGCATCCCCTTTGACTTCGCCAAGAAATTCAAACGCGCTGACCCTGGCCGCGTCGAAAACGCTTTGGGCGAGCGACTGCGCGAAGATGTAAGTCGCTCCGACCTTCGCCCAATTGTCGGCTGCGGCATCCGTTACCCGATAGCGCCCATAAGGGATGCGGCGAGAAAAGGCGATCGCGCGATTGCCCGGGATGGTCCAGGGGTCGTGGTCCAGATGACGATGGAGGCGTCCTCGGACTCGACTGGGAACGCCACATACATCGTGTCGCTGACATGGTCTTCATATTCGACCTCGGCCTCCGCAAGCGCCGTCTTTTCGACCACGCTCCACATCACAGGCTTCGAGCCGCGATAGAGCAGACCGCTCGCGACAAATTTGAAGATTTCGCGAGCGATCTGCGCTTCGGCGGGATAGCTCATCGTCGTGTAGGGATGGTCCCAATCGCCGACGACGCCCAGCCGCTTGAATTCTTCCCGCTGCACCCCGAGCCAATGTTCGGCGTAGGCGCGGCACTCCTTGCGGAAGGCGATGATGGCTTGCGAATCCGAGAAGTCGGGCTTCACCTTGCCCTTGCTTCGGTAGAATTCTTCCTCGACCTTCCATTCGATCGGAAGCCCGTGACAGTCCCAACCAGGCACGTAGTTGGATTCTCGGCCCGTCATCTGATGCGAACGGACGACAATGTCCTTCAGCGTCTTGTTGAGCGCCGTGCCGATGTGGACATTGCCGTTGGCGTAAGGAGGCCCGTCGTGAAGAACGAATTTGGGGCGACCCTTCCCGCTCTGGCGCAGCTCCGCATACAAATTCTCGCGCGCCCAGCGCGCAAGAATTTCCGGCTCCTTCTGCGGCAGACCCCCGCGCATGGGAAAATCCGTCTTAGGCAGGTACAGAGTGCGCGAATAATCGAGGCCTGAAACGGACGCGTCGGACATGAGAGCAGGGGCCAAATTCAAGTTTTGTTAGAACGCACGCGCCGGATTAGAGGATTTGCCGCAATTCGCCAAATTCGTGTCTTAGCGCCGCTCCGTCAGAATGGCGCGAGCTCGCTCCTTGTCCTGGTTCATTTCGGCGACAAGCGCGGGAATGGAATCAAACTTCAGCTCATCCCGGATGCGCTCGATGAACTCGACTTCCATCTCGCGGCCGTAAAGGTCCCCGTCGAAATCGAGGAGATGAACTTCGAGCAAGGGCGGACCGTCATCGACCGTCGGGCGGGTGCCAAAGCTGGCGACGGCCGGAAAGGCGCGCCCATTGACCCGCGCGACGACGGCATAAATTCCGTGAGCAAGCCGGTTGGTCGGCTCAAGCGCGATATTCGCTGTGGGCACGCCAAGGGTGCGGCCCAGACGCTGGCCTGAAATCACTTGGCCTGAAACCGAATAGTTGCGGCCGAGACCTTGCGCCGCCGCGGCAAGATCGCCGCGTTCGAGAGCCTGGCGAATGGCGCTCGAGGAGAAAACGCCGGCCTCGTTTTCCACTTTCGTGACAATCTCGACTCCAAAGCCGTGCCTTTTACCGGCCTCGGCCAGGGTGGCCGGGGAACCGGAACGGCCCTTGCCAAAATGAAAGTCCCACCCGACGACGACCGCGGCTGCTCCAAGCCGCTCAACCAGAATCTTCGTCACGAACTCGTCCGCGCTCATCGAAGCCAGCGGGGCGTCAAAGTGAATAAGAACGAGGCCTGTCAGCCCGAGTCGGGCGCATATGACAGCTTTGTCCCGGGGCGGCGTCAATCGAAACACGACCGGGCGTCCAGCAAAGAAGTCGACGGGATGCGGTTCGAAGGTCAGCAACGCGCTGGGGGCCGCGCTCTCTTTCGCCATTGCGACAGTGCGTCCGATGACGGCCTGATGCCCCCGATGCAAGCCGTCGAAATTTCCGATTGCGTAGACCGCGCCTTCCAGCCCGTGCGGCGGCAGCATCGGGTCCGTGGCGAGCACGAAGCCGTTGGTCATTGGGTCCTGCCGGCGCCTGGGGTTCCGCCGTCCCGTACCTGCGTTTCTCCGCTCACGCAACAGCCCTTCGCGCGGGATAGGGTCAACCGGCGGGAGACTTAAGCTTGGGCGTCGGCGGCACGCTGAGAACGCCTTCGCCATCGAGGACAACCTGGTCGCCGACGCGACACTCGCAATGCAGCCGGACGCGGCGGTTCTTTTCGGTCAGCTCGATCACCTCCACGCTGACGTCGACAAGGTCGCCTATCTTGACCGGACCGCGGAAGTTCAAGGTCTGCGAGATGTAGACAGCGCCCGGGCCCGGCAGCCGCATGCCGATGACGCCTGAAATAAGGCTCGCGGTGTAGAGCCCATGAACAATTCGGCCGCCAAAGCGAGTCTTGCGCGCGAAATGCTCTGACAAATGGATTGGATTGTGATCGCCCGAAAGCTCGGCGAAGCCGATGACGTCCTCATTTTCGACCGTCTTGCGAATGGTCGCACGCATGCCGACCGCGAGATCTTCGAAATAAAGCGTCTGAAACAGCGAATTTTGCATGCGCGACCTGAACCCGCGAAAACCGGAGCGCGCCCGACGCCGCCAACGATGAGCTCCCGAGAACCGGTAAGGAGCCCCCGAGCCGCCTAGGGCCGAAGCACGGGAATGGCGGCGACCGGCCAAACCGCGTTTTCGTCGTACAATTGCTGCAGCTCGATCGGATCAGCCGGCGAGTCCAGCGTGTCCTTGTGCAAGGACCGGTGAATGCCTCCGGTGACGAAAAGCACGTCCAGCCCAGCTCGCGCGGCCCCCGTGACGTCTGTCCGCATGCCGTCCCCGATTGCGAGCATGCGAGGCTTCTCGATCGGCTCACCTCGAATTTGTTCAGCGAGCGTCAACGCCCGGTCGTAGATTGGAGTGTAGGGTTTGCCCGCGTAAACGACCGACCCGCCAATCTCCTCGTATCGACGCGCAAGCGCTCCCGCGCAATAGATGAGAGTATCGCCGCGGTGGATCACGATGTCCGGATTGGCGCAAATCATCGCCATGTCGCGGATCGCCATCGCTCGCAGTTCAGGCTCATAATCATCCAGCGTTTCAGCCTCGTCGTTTCTGAGGCCGGTGCATAGCGCATATTGGGCGTCTTCCAGGGAAACGAGTTTCGGCCGCGCGCCGCTCGCGTCCGCCACGGCGTCGAGGAGGGTCAGGTCACGCTCCGGCCCGATGTGGAGGACCCGGTCGCCCGCCTGCTGTTCCATCAATCCAATCGTCACGTCGCCGGACGTGACGACAGCGTCGAATGCGTCTGGCGAAACCCCAAGCTTCAGGACTTGCCGTGCGATCGGTGGAGAGGGACGCGGCGCGTTGCTGATGAGAATGACGGCGCCGCCCCGCCTTCGGAACGACACAAGCGCATCCGAGGCTTGCGCAAAGGAGGCCACGCCGTTGTGCAATACGCCCCAGATGTCGCACAGAATCGCGTCATAGCGGTCCGAGATCTCGCTGAGACCGGCGATTTGCCTGATGATCTGCGCCTGTTCCTGCCCCATCGCTGGCTCGGCTAGGCGACGCCTTCACGCCTGTCAAGGCATGGGTCGTCCCCACGGAAGCGCTTCGCGTTGAACCGCCTGCTTGACGGCGGTTGGGTTGGTTCCTAGCTATTGAGCGCGGCAAGCACGCCGTCTTTGAGGACGCCATGTCAGTAACGGCCAAAGTCACAGACGCGAGTTTCGACACCGATGTCATCAAATCCGAGGAGCCCGTCGTCGTCGACTTCTGGGCGGAATGGTGCGGGCCATGCCGCATGATTGGGCCGGCGCTTGAAGAAATCGCCACCGAAATGAACGGCAAGGTGAAAATCGCGAAGCTCAATGTCGATGAGAATCCGGGCGTCGCCAGCAAATATGGCATCCGATCGATCCCGACGCTGATGGTGTTCAAAGGCGGCAAGCAGGTGGCCACCAAGACCGGAGCGGGTCCCAAGAGCGAGCTGTCTCGCTGGATTAGCGCTTCGGTTTAAGCTCTTGCGCCTCGAGCGGCAGAGCTAAACTGGAATACGCACGGCCGCTCTGAGCCCTCCCATAGGGCTTTCGGTAAGAGTGATGTCGCCGCCATGAGAGCGGGCGATGTCGCGTGCGATTGCTAGCCCCAAACCGGAGCCGCCTTCATCCTGGTTGCGCGCTTCGTCCAGGCGATAGAACGGCCGGAATACGTCCTCGCGAAAAGCGGGGGCTATTCCGGCTCCATCGTCGTCGACAACAATGGATAGGAATTGAGCCTCTAGGGTCGCCGAAACACGGACGTTGTCCGCGTGACGTTGCGCGTTGGCGACGAGATTGCCGACGCAGCGTTTCATCGCCATTGGCCGAATACGGATATCGAGATTTCCGCGCGTCTCCACTCCAAGGCTCGCGCCATGCCGCTCGGAGGCCTCCCGGAGGTCTTCAAGCATCGATGCGATGTTGACTTGGGCGGTTGCTTCGCCCGTGTCGCCACGCGCGAAAGCAAGATAGCCCTCGAGCATCTGCCCCATCTCATCGACGTCTTTTTGCAAAAATTCGCTATCGGCTGAATTGTCGAGCAGCGCCAATGACAATTTGAATCGGGTCAGCATCGTGCGCAGATCATGGCTCACGCCGTTCAGCATTGCAGTGCGCTGTTCCGTTGCGCGCTCAACTCGTCGCTTCATCTCAATAAAAGCATGGCCCGCTTGCCGGACTTCGCGCGCTCCGTGCGGACTAAAATCGAGGTCTCGGCCCTTGCCAAAATCCTCCGCCGCCCTCGCCAGGCGCAAGATCGGTCGAATCTGATTCCGCAGAAAAATGATCGCGACCGTCAGAAGGACGATCATCGCCCCCAGCATCCAGAGCACGAAAATATGGGCGTTCGCCTCATAGGCGAGAGCGCGGCGCGTCACCAAGCGGAGCACCCGGCCCCCAAGATCGACGCGTATCTCCATTAGGCCCGACCGGCCAACGGTGTCGATCCAGAAAGGCTGTGCGACCTCCTTTCTGATTTCCTTCGGCAGCGTCCGCGTGAGCGGGTCCAATGCACCGTAGAAGGAGCGAGGCATGACCGGCGGCAGCGGACCCGCCGGCAGCAATGACGCGTCCATGCGGAACCTTTCGGACGCCAGATTCGCAAGAGAAGCATCGTCCTGCCCGGGTGGGAGCCTTTGATAGAGGTCCGTCAGCGCTCCAACGTCGCGCGCGACCGCCTCGGAGAGC
Organism: uncultured Alphaproteobacteria bacterium; assembly: GCA_963702825.1. GTDB lineage: Bacteria > Pseudomonadota > Alphaproteobacteria > Rhizobiales > Beijerinckiaceae > Roseiarcus. The sequence continues at coordinate 4,917 of CAVPEE010000051.1, read as the reverse complement.
CTGCGGGTCACCAAATCCCAGTGATGTTGCATGAATGCGAGCGTTACCGCGCTTTGGAGCAGCACCATGGGGACGATCACGATGAGGAGCGAGCGTTTGTAGAGGCCCTTCGGCAGCACATCCGCCAGCCCGCGCGCCGCGCGCCGCCAAAGAATGCGGATCTGCGCCAGCTGCCGCAGCTTGTTGAATGAGAGTTGCTCGCTCATCGGTCAGCGATTAGCCGATACCCCGCTCCTCGCGCCGTCTGGAGGTATATCGGATTGGTAGGGTCTTGTTCGATCTTGCGCCGCAGCCGGTTGACGAGGACGTCGACCGTTCGCTCCTGAGCGGCGCCGCCCGATCCCGACAGCGTTTCGCGAGAAACGATCGCGCCGGGGTTTGCGCTGAGTAGGCGCAGCATCTCGCGCTCGCGCTCCGTGATGCGAACCGGATCGTCTCCAGCTCGAAGCTCTCCGCGCTCTAGCGAGAACGCGAAGCGTCCGAAGCGAACGACGCTGGTCTCGACGCTGCCGGCCGGAGGGGCTCGAGTTCGCCGCAGCACTGAGCCGATCCGCAACAGCAGTTCCCGCGGCTCGAACGGTTTTGCGAGATAATCGTCCACGCCAATTTCGAGGCCGCGCACGCGATCCTCCGGGTCGCCACGAGCCGTCAACATGAGAATCGGCACTTGCGATCGCACCCGCAAGTCGGCGGCGAAATCGAACCCGCTCTCGCCAGGCATCATGACGTCAAGCACGATGATGTCGAAGGCCAGCCCGTCGAGAAAAGCGCGAGCCTTGGCCGCCGTTGGGGCGACTGTGACGCGATGACCGTGCTTGACCAGATAGCTCGACAACAAAGCGCGAAGGCGTCGATCGTCGTCGACGACGAGAATATGGGCGGCGTCGTCCGGGAGTGAAGTCGGCGTCGAGCTCACCGCGCCTGACCCGCCCATTTCGCAGGCTCCGAGCGGCCAGCAAGGTCGCTTGGCGCCTTCTGAGGATCGATCATCGCTTTAAGAAACGCTTGCGCCGATGGGAGACCCCAGTCGCCCAGTTGTTCCAGCGCCAACGCGAACCGCCGTGTCTGAACGAGGGCGAGCTTCAGCGCCAGCCGCTCGCCGTCCGGCGTCGCATAGAGCTGCCGACGGCGACGATCCAGGGCGCCAGCTTGGATCTCGACGAAGTTCTTGTCGACGAGTTCTCGCAACACGCGATTGAGGCTCTGTTTTGTGATCCGCAATATCTCCAGGAGCTCGGCGATCGTGAGCCCCGGCCGTCGGCTGACAAAATAGAGGACTCGGTGATGAGCGCGCCCGAACCCATAAGCTTCGAGCAGTCGATCGGCGTCTCCGACGAAATCGCGGTAGGCGAAAAAGAACTGTTCGATCAATTCATACATTGGCTCTTCGCCACGGCGCGGTTGCCGCGGCGGATCAGACTTGGAGACGTCGGACGCCATCGATGAGCCTATTAGGTCAGCACTATTGACATAATTCAGCCCTCTTGGTATCGTAGAGACCATTAGCGACGCAGTCCATGTAGCTCTAATCGCCAAGAATCCAAACCGGCTCGCTACAATAGAGGAACCGCCATGGCCGCCGAGACTTTTGACAACCGTGATGGCTGGATCTGGATGGATGGCCATTTGGTCCACTGGCGTGACGCCAAGGTGCATGTTCTGACCCACGCGCTGCACTATGCGAGCGCCGTTTTCGAAGGCGAGCGCGCCTATGGCGGGCGCATCTTCAAATCGACGGCCCATTCCCGGCGGCTAAGAGATTCCGCCCAAGTTCTCGACTTTGAAGTCCCCTGGAGCGTCGCGGAGATCGACGCCGCCAAAGCCGAAGTGTTGAAAAAGAACCATCTCTCCGACGCCTATGTCCGGGCGATCGCCTGGCGCGGCTCTGAAATGATGGGGGTCGCGGCGCAGCGTAACACGATCCACCTGGGCATCGCCGTGTGGGAGTGGCCGAGCTATTTCGATCCCGCCCAGCGGATGAAAGGCATTCGGCTCGATATCGCCGACTATCGGCGCCCTGACCCCGCGACCGCTCCCGCCATGGCCAAGGCGGCGGGTCTCTATATGATTTGCACCATCTCCAAGCACCGGGCCGAGCGTCGCGGATATGCGGACGCTTTGATGTTCGACTGGCAGGGTCGCGTGGCGGAATGCACCGGCGCCAACATCTTTTTCGTCAAGAACGGAACGATTCACACCCCGATTGCCGATTGCTTCCTCGCCGGCATCACGCGAGCGACTGTGATCGATCTTGCTCGCAAGCGCGGGTTCGAAGTCATCGAGCGGCGAATTTTGCCTGCCGAGCTCGGCGAATTCGACGAATGCTTCATTACCGGAACCGCCGCCGAGGTGACGCCGGTCGGCGAGATCGGTCCGCATCATTACAAACCCGCGGCGGTCACCGCTGCGCTCATCGACGCCTACACCGAGGAAGTGAATCCGAGAACCAAGGCTGCCTGACGCTCGGGTCGCCTATCCCTCCGCGGCGACAAAGCTGTCCATCACCAGCTTTCGGCCCGCTTTGTCGAAATCGACTGTCAACTTCGGGCCGTCTACAGCTACGACGGCGCCGGGACCGAACTTGTTGTGAAACACCCGCGATCCCGCGTGGAAGACCGAAGTCGAGGCGCTCTGTCTGTGGACTGAGCCTTCGAAAATTGCGCTCGGACGCCGAGGCCCGCGCGAGCCCGACTCGCCCCACTCGCGCTGTTTTGCCTCCGCGCGGCGCCAGCCGGGTGTGTCGTAGCGGGAGGCAAAACCGGTTTCCAGACCCGCTCGCGGCCACGAACCATAGTTACGGTCCGACGATGCGATGAATTCGTCGAACTCGACATGGTCGGCGGGCAATTCCTGGATGAACCGCGACGGAATCGAGGTCTGCCATAGCCCGCGCACGCGTCGGTTGAGGGCGTAGTAGATCCTTGCCTGCCGGCGGGCTCGGGTCAGGCCGACATAGGCCAGCCTCCGCTCCTCCTCGAGCCCGGCAAGGCCGCTGTCATCGAGCGAGCGTTGATTTGGAAACAGGCCCTCCTCCCAGCCCGGCAGAAAGACGAGATCAAACTCCAGTCCCTTCGCGGCATGAAGGGTCATGATCGAAACGCGCGCGCCCTCGTCGCCGCTGTCGACGTCCATGACCAGCGAGACGTGCTCTAGAAAGGCCGCAAGGTCAGGAAACTCGCCCATCGAACGGACGAGTTCCTTCAGGTTGTCGAGCCGTCCGGCCGCATCGGGCGTGCGCTCCGCCTTCCACATGTCGATATAGCCGCTCTCCTCAAGAACGAGCTGCGCCAGCTCTTCATGAGGGATCTGATCCGACTGTCTCCGCCACCGATCGAAGTCGTCGAGGACGCCCCGCAGAATTTGACGGGGACGCGGTTTCAGTTCCTCGGTTTCGACGAGCGCGCGCGCCGCGCGCGTCAGGGAGAGACCGGCTCGCCGGCCATAGTCGTGCAGGATCGCAAGCGTCGCTTCGCCGAGGCCTCGTTTGGGCTGGTTATAGATACGCTCGAAGGCGAGGTCGTCGTCGGGTTGGGCGATGCAGCGAAGATAGGCCAGCGCGTCGCGTATTTCCGCCCGCTCGTAGAATCGCGGGCCGCCGATGACCTTGTAGGGCAGCCCCAAGGCGATGAACCGCTCCTCGAATTCGCGCATCTGAAACGAGGCGCGCACGAGGATCGCGATATCGTCAAGAGAAACGCCTTTGTGCTGGGCCGCTTCAATCTCCTCGCCGATGAGTCTCGCTTCCTCCTGACTGTCCGACCCTTCAGCGACTCGCGGCCGATCTCCGAGCGGCTTGTCGGTGAACAGCGTCTTCCCCAGGCGACCGCGATTGTGGGCGATCAATCCCGCCGCAACAGCAAGGATGTGCCCCGTCGATCGATAATTACGCTCGAGTCGAATGACCTTGGCGCCGGGAAAGTCCTTCTCGAAGCGTAGGATGTTTTCGACATCGGCGCCGCGCCAGGCGTAGATCGACTGGTCGTCATCGCCGACACAGCACAGATTGCCGTTGGCCTGGGCAAGCAGCCGGAGAAGAAGATACTGGACAACGTTCGTGTCCTGGTACTCGTCGACCAGGATGTAACGGAAGCGCCGGCGGAAGGTGTTGAGAACATCGCTGTGTTCGCGCAACAGCCGCAACGGCTCGAGCAGGAGATCGCCGAAGTCCACTGCATTCAGCGCTTTCAGGCGGGCCTGATAGCTTTCGTACAAGGCCGCGCTCTTGCCGCCGGCGAATCCTGCAGCCTCGCTCGCCGGCACGCTCTTCGGATCGATGCCCCGATTCTTCCAACCATCGATGAGATTAGCGAGCGCTCGGGCCGGCCAGCGCTTGTCGTCCAGATTTTGCGCCTGCAGGAGTTGCTTGAGCAGGCGCAGCTGGTCGTCGGTATCGAGGATGGTGAAATTAGGCCTTAAGCCCACAAGCTCGGCATGCATGCGCAGAATCTTGGCGCCGACCGAGTGGAAGGTGCCGAGCCACGGCATCGCCTGCTCCGAACCGGAGAAGACAGCAACCCGCTGGCGCATCTCCCGCGCGGCCTTGTTGGTGAAGGTCACCGCCAGGATTTCATGGGCGCGGGCGCGGCCGGTCGAAACGATGTGCGCAATCCGGGTGGTGAGGACGCGGGTCTTGCCCACGCCGGCGCCGGCGAGAATGAGAACCGGCCCGTCCAGAGACTCGACCGCCCGGCGCTGCTCTTCGTTCAACCCTTCGAGGTAGGGGGGATCAGCGTCGAGCGGACGACGGACGAGCGGCGCTGGGCGAGCCACCTCACGCGACGACGGCGTGACGACCGCCGGTTCGGATCTTTCTGAGGGTTGCGACACGAATTGAATCATGCGCCGACGGGCGAATCAGCGCAACCCGAAACGTGCAAGCGATCGGTTGACGAACGCCCCGCCTAAAGATCCCCGTTG
>CAVPEE010000050.1:0-21626 GCA_963702825.1 uncultured Alphaproteobacteria bacterium | reverse complement strand
TCGCCTGGCTGATCTGGTACACGGCCGGACACTGGGACCGCTGGACGGGCGCCGCGCGTTTCGAATCGACGGACGACGCTTTCGTCGCCGGCGACGTGACGCCGCTCTCCGCGCGCGTGTCCGGATACATCACCGAAATGCCGGTCAATGACTTCCAGACCATCCGCAAGGGCGATTTGATCGCCGTCATTGATCCGTCCGACTACCAGGCCCAACTTGACTTGGCTCAAGCCAACCTCGCCGCGGCTGAGGCCACGCTCGCCAACCTCGAGAACCAGCGCAGCATCCAAGAGGCGCTTGTCCGAGAGGCCGAGGCGACGATCGACGCGACCGAGGCCGACGTGCTGCGCTTCCAGCTCGAGGACAAGCGCCAGCGCGACCTGTTCAAGACCGGAATCGCCGGCACCCAACAGCTGGTCGAACAGGCCGACGACAATGCCAAGAAAGCCATCGCGCAACGGCGCCTGAACGAAGCGCAGCTCGACCAGCAGAAGGCGGCGCTGGCGGCGATCGACATTCAGGAAAAGCAGCTTCGCGCCCAGATCCACGCGGCGGAAGCGCAGGTCGCGCTCGCCTCGGACAATCTGCGCTATACGCGAATTCTGTCGCCCGCCGATGGCCTCGTGGGGCAGCGGCAAGTGCGCCTCGGCCAATTCGTCAATGTCGGCACGCAAGTGATCGCCGTCCTTCCGCTGCCGAACATCTGGACGCTCGCGAACTTCAAGGAAACCCAGATGACCAACATCCGGGTTGGTCAGCCGGCCCGCGTGACTGTCGACGCCTTTCCCGACCTCAAGCTCACTGGCCACGTGGACAGCTGGTCGCCCGGGACAGGCAGCACCTTCGCGCTGCTTCCGCCCGACAACGCGACCGGGAACTTCACCAAAGTGGTCCAGCGCGTCCCGGTGAAGATCGTGCTCGACAACAACCCTTCGCTTGGAGCGCTGGTGAGGCCGGGCATGTCGGTCGAAGCCACGATCGATACCGGCGCGGGCCCTGTGCAGAGCGGCGGAACGGCGACGAGCGACGCGGCGTCCAAGCCATGACCGCAGTCCCCGCCCCGCTGGCCTCAGCCGGCGCGGACGTCCGCGCCCCGGCGCCGATCACCTCCGCCGGCGTCGCCACCCATGCAGCGGGGTGGATTCCGCCGCGGCTCAGCGCCAATTCGCTCAGGCCCTACGTTGGCATCCTCGGCGTTCTGATCGGCGCGATCCTGTCCTTCGTCGGCAGCCGCATCACGACCTTTGGGCTCGCCGACCTGCGCGGCGGGTTGCACTTCGGGTTCGACGAGGGCGCATGGATGACGACGAGCTTCGGCGTCGGCCAGATGATGGTCGGCGTCGCCTGCCCCTACCTCGGCGCCATTTTCAGCGTCAGGCGAATTCTTCTACACGGGATGGCGCTGCTATTCGTCGCCAGCCTGCTCGGACCGCTGTCGCCTAATCTCACCGCCTTCCTCACGGCGCAATTTCTCGCCGGCGTGGGCTCGGGGACGTTCATCCCGCTCACCATCGGCTTCATCGTCCGCAGTCTGCCGCAGCGCCTGATCGTCTACGGTCTCGCCGTCTACGCGATGAACTCCGAGCTGTCGCAGAACGTCTCGGCCTCGCTCGAGGGCTGGTACACGGAAAACTGGTCATGGCGTTGGATCGAATGGCAGAACTGCATCGCGCTGCCGCTCATGTTCGCCTGCATCTGGTACGGAGTGCCGCGCGAGAAGATCAACACCGCATTGCTGCGCCACCTCGACTGGCCCGGGCTCGTCTATGCCGGCGTTGGTTTCGCCCTTCTTTACGCCGGCCTCGACCAGGGCAACCGGCTCGACTGGAACAACAACGGCCTTGTCAATGGCCTGTTGCTTTCGGGCGGATTGCTCACGCTCGCCTTCGTGCGTGCGGGAGCTGTGGATCGAAAAGCCGTTCCTCAATCTTCGGCTGCTCGCCAAGGAGGGGCTTGTGCCGATCCTGCTCCTTGCTCGCCGGCTTCCGCTTCATCATTCTCTCGACCGCCTACATCATCCCGACCTACCTTCAGGTCGTGCAGAACTATCGCGAGCTGCAGGTCGGCGCCGTACTCATATGGATCGCGCTGCCGCAGTTTCTCATTGTCCTTCCCCTCGGCTGGCTTCTCTCACGCGTCGACGCGCGATGGGTGCTTGCGTTTGGCGCGATCTTGATCGGAATCGCCTCGCTCATGGGAACCGGTCTCACGCAGGATTGGGCCACCGACGACTTTCTTCCCTCTCAGGTCTTACAGGCCGTCGGGCAGTCGTTCGCGTTGACGGCGGTCGTCGTTCTCGCGGTTCAATCGATGAGTCCCGCCGATGTGTTGACGATCGGGACGCTGCTCCAGACCAGTCGCCTGTTCGGCGGCGAGATCGGAACCGCCTTCATGCAGACCTTCGTGCGCGTGCGCGAGCAGGTCCACTCCAATCTCATCGGCCTGCATGTCGATAGCCTCGGCGGGCAGACGGCCGATCGGCTGGCGGCCTATCGCAACGCTGTCGCCACGCACTCGAGCGATGCGGCGCTCGCTGTCGCGCAAGGGACGAGCCTGCTTGGGTCTGCTGTCGCAAAGCAGGCCGCGGTTCTCTCCTACATCGACGGATTTCTTGCCGCCGCCATCGGCGCCTATGCGTGTCTGTTCTTGACCGCCTTCTTGAGGCGGCGTTGAGAACCGCAGTCAACGCATCCCCGAGCGCCCAAACGGCTCCGCCTCAACACATCTGAGGCGCTATCGCCCCGACGTTTCTCGACGCCGCGTCCGCGCCGCGATAGATGGGGCCATAGCGGAGTCCGCGCCACTGGCTCCCCCCGACGACTTCAAACGAGCATGAGAGAGCCGGCTATGTTCCGACGCGACGTGCTGAAATCCGCTCTTCTAGGGACCGCGGCAATCGCGACTGGACGCATCATGCGACCAGAGACGGCTCTTGCCGCCACAAGCGCCGCGCCTCTCGACGCGCTTTCGGACGAACTCGATCATCAGCTCTTCGGCGACGACGGTCTGGCGCGGCCAATTCCCACGCAGCCGACCGTCTCCGACCTCGCCAAGGGCCTCGACCGGACACTCGCGCTTGGCGGCGGCGGCGAATATTATGTCGCCTGGTACTGCGGGTTCTTCCATGGTCTTTACGATCATGGGCTCGACATGGCCGCATTGCCCGAGATGGTGGTGGGGACGTCCGCAGGCTCGTATATCGGCTCGTCCGTGACGTCGGGCCATTTCCTGCGGCTTCGGACGCAGTTCGAGTTCTTCGGCCATTTTCCGCAAATCTTCGCTCGGCTCGCGCCGCTCTCGTCCCCGAACGCCAGCCAGCAGAGGGCGCTGAAACTCAGCGCGGCGGCGAAAGACGGCGAGACGGCGACCTTGCGAACCATCGGCCATGCGGCGCTCGCCGCCGACAACCGGGTCAATGGTGACGCAGTTTCGCGACTCGCGGCGCTGCTCACCGGCGACAGCCGGACGGATTGGCCGGTGGCGAAGATGTGGACGTCGGCGGTTGACTGCTACACGGGCGAACGGCTGATCGTCGGTCAGAAGAGCGCGCGCAAGAACGGGATTCCGCTTGCGCATGGAGCCGCGGCAAGTTCGTCGCTGCCCGGAACGATCGGTCCCACTCTGCTCGGCCAGCGCTACGCCATGGATGGGGGCATCTGTTCGAACCCCGCGCAAGTGGATGTGGTCGCAGGTTCGAAGCGCGCTCTCGTCATCACGATCACCGACGGACTGACGCCGCCGTTTCTTACCGGCGTGCCCCATCCCATCGCGGACAACATCAAGCAGGTCGAAGCGACGGGCACGAAGGTGCTTTGGATCACCGCCAATCCTCCGACCGACATCAGCCTCGTCGACCCGAAACAGATCGCCCCGGCGCTCCACACGGGCTATGACCGCGCCAAGACCGAAGCGGATAAGATCAAGCAATTCTGGGCATGAGTCGCCCGCTCGCCACGGGCGGCGGACGTTGAAACGGGGGGCCATGCGAACCGCCTATTGCTTCACGCCGGACCGCGCCTTCTTCGCGCCGGCTGTGCGCGCGATCGCGTCCATGGTCGAGGCCGAACCGGACGTAGAGCGCGACATTTTCTTGATATGCGAGCCTGACGACGTGGCGCCGGGCTTCGACAAGCTGCCGGCGCCCTTGCGCGAGCGCATCGAGCTCCTGACCTTCGACTTCTCGCGCTTCGACGCCAAGCTTGCCGGCAAAGGGCGCTTTTCCCGCGCGGTGTTCCGACGCCTGTTTCTCGACGACATCCTGCCCGCTCATTTCGAACGGATCGTCACCGTCGATTCCGACATGCTGATCGTCCGCCCCGGCCTCAAGCGGCTCGAGAGTTTCGACCTCGGGGACAAGCCGCTCGCCGCCGCTTATGACATGATCTTTCTCATGGACTTCAAGGGCGATGCGCTGGCGCGGCAGTTCCAGCGTTCGCGCCGCGCGCTCGGGCTTTCCGCTCGATACGCCGTATTTCAACGCCGGGCTCATGACGATCGACCGGGCCGCGTGGCGGGCCGAGAAGCTGACCGAGCGCGTGGTGAAGGCGCTGCGCGACGAGCCGGAGCGCTACCCGTTCATGGAGCAGGACGCGCTCAACGCGGCGCTCAGAGGAAATTTTGCGCCGCTCTCGCCGCGCTTCAATTTCATGGGCGACTTTTTCCTGCTCGACCTCGAACGCCGTCTCGAGCCGATCGTTTTGCATTTCGTCAACGCGCCGAAGCCCTGGGAGCTTGGCTCATGGCGGGGCGAAGCGAGGTTCGCTGACAACTATCGCGCCTGGTTCGCCGCGTCGCCATGGCCGGACCTGGCGCAATCACCCGCCGCGCCGCAATGGCGACGAACCCGGCCGCCGCTCACGCCTCTGAGACGGGAGTTCGCAAAGCGCTTGTCGACGTTCCTCGCTGAGAGGCGCTTTATAGATGGGACGCTGACTGTCTAAAGCTCAGCCTTGAATCTGGAGAGGGATATTGAAAGCGAACTTCTGGCTGATTGCGATGGCGTGCGGCTTCTTCCAGGCCTTGCAAGCCATGTCCAACGGATCAGCGGTTCGATCGGGCGTCGGCGCGCTTTGGGTTGGCGCGATGTCCGCCACCATCTCCGCGCTATCGCTCGTTTTGGTTGCTGTTGTGATCTACCGCCTTCCGCTTCCCGACACGAGCCTGATCACGGCTCAAGGATTGAAGGTCGTCTTTGGCGGCATGATGGGGGCGTTTATCGTCACGGGCCTCGCCTTCGTCGCCCCTAGGCTCGGACCGACCCAGACGTTCATTCTCTATTTCTCCGTCATCGCGGTTACGTCGGCGCTCATCGACGGTTTCGGCCTTCTGGGGACGGAAGCAAGGCCGCTCGAAGCGCGACAGCTGGTCGGCGTGTTGCTCGCCGGTGTCGGGCTGGTGCTCGCCCGCTCCTGAGGCCGCCGACCGGGTTCGCGTTCCAGCCCCGCGCAAGCGGCCGCCGACAGACTTAGCAGCGAATCGGCCTTTGTTAGACCATGCGACACGCTTTACCTTACGTTACTTGTGTCCTTAGGTATATTATAGGTAACAGTTTGTTACGGTTAAACGATATTTAAGTATTCCCCGCCAGAATGCCACTTGAAGCGTCGCCCATCTCGCGTCGACGCGGCAATTCCGGGGTGGCCAATGAAGGTTCTGTTATCTCTCGCTTGCGCCGCAGCGATCGTGGCGGCGCCGGCCTCAGCCGCCGATCTGTTCGGGACGGCAGCGCCGCTCACCCTGCCAGCGACCCAAGGCCCACTGGCCTACGAGGCCGGCTCGAACTGGTACGTGCGCGGCGATCTCGGGATCAGTTTCGACGTCGCGCCGACCGTCTCGATGGCGGCGATCTCCGCGCCGCCGCCCGGCTTCGCCGGCTCGCCTCTGCCGGTCTACTCTGGACAGAACATCCATGCGACCGACTTCTCCGGCGGAGTCGGCGCCGGCTACCGCTTCAACAACTATCTGCGCTTTGACGGCACCTGGGACTACCGCACCGGGCCGGGCGGATCGAGCAGTACGACCGTCGTCTGCCCTTATGCGCTCAGCGGACTGACGAGCCAGGTTCCGCCTAATCCACTCGTGGGCTATCTCTACAACACCACGAACACCTGCATTGGCTCGGCGAACATCAACCAGCACAACAACACGTTTCCTCGGCAACGCGTATGTCGATCTCGGGACCTACTACGGCTTCACCCCCTATGTCGGCGGCGGTCTCGGTTTCAACATCAACACCATGTCGGGAAGCCTCAACTTCAACGAGACCGCCAACGGTCAGCCCTATGCCGCCGATCTCAGCCCGACTGGCGCCTTTCCGCAGCTTTGGATCAATCAGTTCGGGACTGCGATCAATCCGCAGCCGAATATCGCGTTCACGCAGCAAAACTGGAACCGATCCTTCAGCTCGACGACCTACTAGCTGTCGCTTGGGCGCTCTCGGCAGGTCTCGGATTCCAGCTCACACCCAGCGCGACACTCGACATCGGCTATCGATATCTGAACAGCGGCGCGATCAATAACCTCATCAACCCGCAGACGGGCATGACGGTCAAGCAAAACAACTGGTCGCAACAAATCCGGGTCGGCCTCCGCTACACCATACAATAAGGGACCGCCGCCAATCGCTGCGCGGCCGACGCCAGGGGGCGGCCGAGTTTATGCACCCCTCGTCGGTCGTCGTCCTCGAGACGATCCCGATTCTGGGCTCCGGCAAGACCAATTATGTTGCGTTGGCCAAGGCGCTCAGCGACAGCGGAGCGTAACCGCGGAAGCCGCGTTAGCCCGCGAGCAAATGGCCGACTTGTTTCGACCGCGCCGCCATGCGAGGCTTGGACCTGCCGATAAGACCGAAGAATATTCGGCGCCGATTTCGAATGAGGGAGGGATGCCCATGGTCAGAATGGTCGCGAGGCTGATCGCCGTCGCATTGTTTGCGCTGTCGCTGCCGTTAGCGGTTCAAGCCAAGACGCTGTACTGGATCTCGCACGGATCGCCCGCCGATCCAGTTTGGACCTACTTTCTCGCCGGCGCGAATATGTGGGCGAAGGATACCGGCCAGACGGTCAAGACGTCGTTCCACAATGGCGACGTGCCCTCGCAGCAGGAGGCGATCCGAACCGCCATCGCCGCGAAGGCCGACGCCATCGTCACGACCAGCCCCGATCCCGGCAGCCTCGTCGACGTCGTCAAGGAAGCGCGCGCGGCCGGCATCCCGGTCATCAATTTCAACACGCCCGACCCGAAAGTGAACTTCACCGCTTATGTCGGCGGCGACCTTCTCGTCGTCGGCAAGGCGTGGGCGCAATATCTCGTCGATCACAAGTTGGTGAAGTCCGGCGATTTTGTCTGGATGCCGGTCGAGGTCCCGGGCGCGAGCTACGGCGTCGAAGAGAAGAAGGGCATCGACGCCGTCTTCGGGCCGCTCAACATCAAGACGGAAGTCACCGACGCGACGCTCGATCAGGCGAACGTCATCTCGCGCATGAGCGACTATCTCACCGCCAACAAAGCCAAGATCAACGCGATCATCGGCCTTGGCGACATGGTGACGGGCTCGGTCAAGCGCGTGTTCGACCAGGTCGGCGTGAAGGCCGGTGAGATTCCGGTTGTTGGCTGGGGCAATTCGCAGGACACGACGGCGGAAGTCAAAGACGGCTATGTCAACGCCGCCATGTGGCAGGACCCGCAGGCGACGAGCTATCTCGCTCTGTCGCTCGGCGTAATGGCGGCGGGTGGCGTGCCCCCGGGTTTCAACATCACGGTCGGCTCGCTCTATGACAAGTCGACCGTCGACACCTACGACAAAATGATGTCGGGCAAGTAAGCGCCGAACGCGTTTCCCGTCCCGCGCCGAGACTCGCCGGGACGGGAACCGCTTCCTCAACGACCTTCAGGCTGTCGGCCTCGCCTTCGCCGCCCTTCCTCCGGTGACCGGACTTGACACAAACGTCTACCCTCCGCCGCATCATATCGGCGCCGGAGTTCGGCCCCTTCGTGCTCTTGATCCTGGAGATTGCGGTCTTCGCGGCGATCAATCCCGCATTCCTGTCGCCGCTCAACGTCTCGAACACGCTAACCTTCACCGTCGAGCTTGGCCTCATCGCGCTCGCCATGACGCTTCTCATGACGGCGGGCGAATTCGATCTCTCCGTCGGCTCCGTGTTCGGCTTCGCGCCGGTCGCGATGTGGACGCTCTACAATGCGGGGCTGACCTCGCTGTTCGTCGGCTTCGTTGTCGCGCTGCTCATTTCAGCCGGGATCGGACTGTTCAACGGCCTGTTTGTCACAAGGCTCAGGATTCCGTCGTTTCTGGTGACACTCGGCATGCTGCTGGTGGTGCGGGGCGTCGCGCTCTTCGTCACCGACGGCTTTCCCCAACGCACCTGGAGCGCGGGCGGCCAATGGCTCGCCGATCTTCTGGTTGGCGATTTCCACGTCGGGCCGTTTCGCGTCTATGCGTCGCTATTTTGGTTCATCGCCGCTGCGATCATCCTCGGCTATGTCCTGACGCAGTCGAAATTCGGCAACTGGATCCAGGCGACCGGCGGCAATGCGGTGGCGGCGCGGGCGCGCGGCGTGAACGTGAACGCAGTCAAGGTCTGGCTATTTGTATTAAGCGCCGTCATGTCGGCCTTCGCCGGCATCATCAGCTCGATCCGCACCTCCGCCGCCAATCCGAACAGCGGAAGCGGCTATGAGCTCGAGGTGATCGCGATGGTCGTCATCGGCGGCACGGCGCTCACCGGCGGGCGAGGCACCATCATCGGCACCGTGCTCGGCATCCTCATCCTGCGCGTGATGCGCAACGGCATCGTGCTGATCGGCGTGCCCGGCCTTGCCTATAACATCTTCATCGGCGCCATCATTCTTGGCATGATGGCGCTCCATTCCTGGCTCGAGCGCCGACATCAGGCAGGGACCTGACCGATGAGCGATGATCTCATCCGCATGGAGCACATCGACAAGTTCTACGGTCGCGTGCAGGCGCTCGACGACGTCAACTTCAACGTCACGCGCCAGGAGATCGTTGGATTGCTGGGCGACAATGGCGCCGGCAAGTCGACGCTGATCAAGGTGCTTTCCGGCGCCGTGCGCGCGACCAGCGGCGACATCATCGTGCGCGGCAAACGCGCCGACATCCGCAGCACGACGGACGCGATCGCGCTCGGCATCGAGACGATCTATCAGGATTCGGCGCTCGTCACGCAGCTCTCGATCGCGCGCAATCTGTTCCTCGGTCGCGAGCCGCTCAAAGGTCCGCGCTTCCTCAACCGCATGGACGCAAAGCTGATGGAGCAGGTCGCCGGCGAACTCCTGCGAAGGGTCGGAATCGGCAAGTCGATCCCGGCCTCGACGCCGATCTCGTCGCTGTCGGGCGGCGAGCGTCAGGCGGTGGCGATCGCCCGCGCGATGCATTTCGACAGCGACCTCATCATCCTGGACGAACCGACCAACAACCTTGGCGTCGCGGAGACGCAGGGCGTGCTGCGCTTTGTGCGCAATGCGCGCGATTCCGGTCACTCCTGCATCTTGATCGCGCACAACATTCACCATGTCTTCCAGGTGGTCGACCGCATCGCGGTCATGAGACACGGCAGAATTGTCGCCGACGACATCGACCCGAAGCACACGACGGTCGCGGAGGTCGAGGCGGTCATCACTGGCGAACTTGCAGACTCAGCGCACTGACCGGCCCACCCCACTCGACGGACGGCCCAGCGCGCGCCGTCGCGGCCTCCTCAAGGCGCGCGCCGAACATTTGTCAGGTTTAGTGGTTTATATCGAGATTGGGGAAAACAATGGGCGTCGGGGGCGACGCATAGGAATGGCGAAATGCCAGAAACGAAAATCAGTTTCCATCATCTCCTGGGCCCTGGGTTTCCGACGCGCAATCTCTCCAAAGGCAAGACGATCTTCCAGGAGGGCGATCATGGCGACGAGTTCTTCGTTGTCGTGCGTGGACAGGTGGAGATCAGAAGCGGCGACCGTCATTTCGAGACCCTCGAGGCAGACGGCATTTTCGGCGAGATGGCGCTGATCGACGACAGCCCGCGCAGCGCCACGGCCGTCGCTTTAACCGACGTGACGTTGGCGCCGATCAAGGAAAATCAGTTTCTCTTCCTGGTCCAGAACACCCCGTTTTTCGCGCTGAGCGTCATGCGCGTCCTCGCGCGCCGATTGCGCCGCCAGAACAAATTGGTCTGAGCGGCGCGTTCCTTTCCCAGCGCCGGCGGTTTCAGGCTCGTGATCGGCGTGTTCTTTCACGTCGCGAGCGCCGCCGGCGCTAAATGACGATCTCAATCGCCTCGCGGCCCTTCGGCGTCTCGACGACGCGCATTGACACCGCCTGGCCCTCGAACGAGGCCTCGGACGCCGGCGGCGCCGA
The DNA here is from genome assembly GCA_963702825.1 of uncultured Alphaproteobacteria bacterium. Taxonomy (GTDB): domain Bacteria; phylum Pseudomonadota; class Alphaproteobacteria; order Rhizobiales; family Beijerinckiaceae; genus Roseiarcus. The sequence goes on along the minus strand of CAVPEE010000050.1, from coordinate 11,242 downwards.
GCGTGGTGCTGTGGATGAACACGTCCCGGCCAAAATCGTCGCTGGCGATGAATCCAAACCCGCGGGCCTCGTCGAACCACTTGACCTTGCCGGTCAAATCGAAGGCGGCGGACGCGTCAACAGTCGAACGCCGCGACGACCGTTCGACGGCGCTCCTGGTGTCGACCTCAACAACCCGCACCACCTCCGCCCCTCGGGAGCCGGCGCGAGCGACGACGCGAATTTTCGCGCCCGAAGGCAGAGTTTGGCGCCCCGTCTCGCGCAGGGTCTTCAGATGCAAGAACGCGTCGCCGCGGCCATCCGAGAGCTCAACGAAACCATAGCCCTTTGTGGCGTTAAACCATTTCACCGCCGCCTCGACCGTGACCCCGTCAGCTAGCGGATCGGAACTCGGCAAAACCTCGTCGAATCTGGTGGCCGCGCCAGATTGCCCAATCTGCTCTGCGTGCTCGAACGCGCGCCTGCCAATTTCCAACTCTTGAACATGACCCACCATAGCTCCAACCCTCCGTAACCAGACGTATTCAGATCGAAAACACGGACGTGAACCGCAATCATTGACCCCCCCGCCTCACGCCAGACGGCCAGCGTTCCGCTTCCAAAAGGCCACCGCCCAGGGGCGTCCATTCTTGAGGGATATAGCGGCGCTTCCGGCGCGACAGTGATCCAGGTCACAGTTTGGGCGCGCGCGGCGACTATTTTTTTGTGCTTGGGCGCCTTCTCAAGTCAGACCACAGCGACTGCGCGTAGAAGCGCATGTGCCCGCCGCCAACCCGGGGGGCATAGCTTTCGAAGTCACGCTTTTTTTGATGTCTCAGTCAGCCCGGTCGGCCGATACGGGTCGCTCGGTGTCGCTTAGGCCACCCGCGCCAATGCGACCGGCCGCGATCCGCGCTGGACCCTTGGCAGGGTGACCATCGCCGCCGCGCCCCTATCGGGCCTGGATTGGAGGCGCAGCGTCCCGCCGTGCAATTCGACCAACGAGTTGGCGATGGCGAGACCGAGGCCCGACCCCTTCATGCCATTGATCATGACCGCCCCGGCCTGTTCGAATGGCCGACCCAGCCGCACAAGGTTTTCCGCCGCGATTCCGGGGCCATTATCCTCGACGGTGAAATGGATAAGCTCGGCGCCCATAGCCGCGCCGATTGAGACTTCGCCGCCCTCCGGCGCGAATTTCACCGCATTGCGCATGAGGGTCGTGAGGATGCGTTCGACCGCCAGGGGATCGGCCTCGACAGTCACCTCGGCGCCGACATCGACCCTGACCGCAACACCCTTCTGGCGCGCGGTCGGCGCGATATCGAGCACCGCCCGGCTGACCGCCTGCTCGGCGCCGAAGCGCTCGTAAGTCAGGCTCTCCCGGCCCGCCTCGAGCCGCGCCATGTCGAGGACGTCGTTGACCACGCGCAGGAGATATTCGCCGCTCGAGAGAATGTGGGCGCAATAGTCGCCGTACTTTTTCGAACCCAGGGGTCCGAAGGTCTGGCTTCCCATCAGTTGCGAGAAGCCGATGATGGCGTTGAGCGGCGTGCGCAGCTCATGGCTCATGTTGGCGAGGAATTCCACCTTGGCGCGGTTGGCGGCCTCGGCGCAGGATTTCTGCTCATGATAGCGTTCGGCGAGGTCGGCAAGCTGCTGGGCCTGCTCTTCGAGCGCCCGGCGCGACTGTTTGAGTTCCGCAACGGTGGCCAAAAGCTCCCCCTCGGAGTCGAGGAGCCGCTGTTCATCACCGTCTCTGCCTTTAAGCCCACAGAGGCCCGCCGCCCCGACCATCAGCCCGATGGTCGAGGCAAGCAGGAACGCCGTGATCACCACCGTGTCACGCCAGCCAAGGAGATGACCATCGACGGGCGAAGCAAACGCCACCCTCGCGAAAGTGCCTGGCAGCACCCGCACAGCGGCGAACCGATCGCCGTCACGTTCGGTCTGGATGCGGATCACCCCGCCCTGAATGTCGCTCGCTGCGGGCGGTTTTGCGCGGGCCCGCGAGGGCCGCCAGGGCCAAATCGGAAGCGTCCTCAGTCCCGTCGTATTCGACCACGCGGCCGTCGCGATCGATGAGCATCGATTGCGTGAGCCGCTCATCGGGATGAGCCTTAAGAACGCTGCGAAAGACTTCGGCCTCGGGCGCTCGCGGATTGGCGCTCAGCGCATCGTTGAGCCGCTCGGCGAGCAGCGTCGCGCGCATGTCGACTTCGCGCGCGCCGGCGTTCAGCGCCATCTCGCGCTCGAGCCGCAAATGTTGAACGGTGAGCGCGAGGACGGCGAAGATCGCCAGGGCGACACCGATGACAAAAGCCGATGGAATCCCTCGCCGGCGAACGGCAGCGCTAGCGGGACGAGGATGCGCGCGTTTGAGCGCCTCGCTCGGCCGGCGAGCCCACGCCGCGGCGAAGCGAAACGCCCCTTCCCCGCCCAGTGCTTGAACTGGTCCCATTGGATAAGCGTCCCCGTTTGCCGCGCTTACGCGCGTCATCGCTCATTCCCAGACTTCGCCACAAATTACACTCGGACTGCCGCCTTAACGCCCGAATCACTACGATAAGAATCCTTGTGCGAATCTTTGTCTAGTCCTTGACAATGCGTCAGACGCAAAAAAATGTGGCCGAGGGCGCCGGTAGAATCGGCGCGGGTCAGAGCGCGATGAGAGAGGCGCTCCCTTCTCCCTCGGGAGAAGGTGGCCCTAGGGCGTCCAGAAGGACGCCCGTCGCGGACGGGCTATGGCGCTGGATGAGGGCGTCCCCCAAGCGTCGGCCGCATTTCGCGCGAGCCCTCACCCCGACCCCTCTCCCATAGGGCGTTCTTAGTACGCCCGTCTCTCGACGAGCTATGGGAGGGGGAGATTCAGCCCAGGCTTCGGGTCACGATGTCGCGGACGTCAGGCGACAGCGACGGCTTCCCGGCGATACGCCGCAGCATTGCCTCGGCATGACCCAGGCGGACGTCCTCCAGCGAGCGCCAGGATCGCATGGCGGTCAGGAGGCGCGCCGCGATCTGCGGATTGGCCGGATCGAGAGCCACCACCACCTCCTCGAGCAGCGCAAAGCCAGCGCCATCGGCGCGGTTGAACTCTCTCTGGTTGGCCGTGAACCCGCCGATCAGCGCGCGCACGCGGTTCGGATTGGCGAGCGAGAAGCCGTGGTGGTTCATGAGCGTCCGCACCCGCTCGAGCGTCTCGCGCTCCGGGATCTGCGCCTGCAGCGCGAACCATTTGTCGAGGACAAGCGGCTCCGCCGCATAGCGTCTGCCAAACGCCTCGAGCGCATGTTCACGCTTATCGTCCGGCTTGAAGGCGATCGCCGACAGCGCGCCGAGGCGTTCGGTCATGTTGTCGGCCTCCGCAAGCTGGCGATGGGCGAGCTCCAGTCCCTGGATCACGTCGCCGTCGACAAAGAGACCAAGCGCCACATTGCGTAGCGCGCGGCGACCCGCCGCCGCGGCGTCGGAGCTGAAGGTCGAGGAATTGGCAAGCTCCGCGTGCAGCGCGGCGAGTGCGCCAGCATATGTGCGTCCGAGCGCGCCGCGCATCGACTTGCGCGCGGCGTGGATCGCATCCGGATCGACGTCCTCGCCGATCTCGCGCGCGATGTCGCTTTCGGTCGGCAGACCCATCGTGAGCGCCGCGAAGGCGTGATCGATGCGCCCCGCGCGGACGTCTTCGATCAAGGCGCCGAAGGCAGCCACAAGTCCGCCGTTGCGCTCGGGCGCGCGGCCGGCCCGAATGGCCTTGACGCCGCGCAAGAGAACCCGCGTCGCCAGACTTTGCGCCGCCTGCCAGCGATTGAAATTGTCGCTGTCGTGCCGGGAGAGGACGATGAGATCCTCTTCGGTCAGGTCGTCGTCGACCCGCACCGGCGCGGAGAAACCCCGCAGGAACGACAGCGTGGGCCGCTGTGGCACATCGCGAAAGACGATCGAGCGCTCGGCATCCTTGAGTTCGAACACGCCGCTTGCGAGCTCGTCGGCGCTCGCGTCCGATGACGTGAGCGCCATGTCGCCGCCATTGGCGCCGACGAACCCGAGCGCCAGAGGCATCGTCATCGGCAGCTTGACGTTTTGGCCCGGCGTCGGCGCAAGCGATTGGGCGATGTCGAGCCGGTAGGTCTTGCCGGCCGGGTCGTAAGCGCCGCGAACGGTGATCTTTGGCGTGCCGGCCTGCTCGTACCAGCGCATGAACTGCGAGAGATCGCGTCCCGAAACCGTCTCGAAACAGCCGATGAAGTCCTCGACCGTCGCAGCATGGCCGTCATAGCGCTCGAAATAGAGATCCATGCCGGCGCGAAACGCTTCGGCGCCGATCAGGCGCTTCAGCATGCGCACGACCTCGGCGCCCTTCTGATAGACGGTCGCAGTGTAGAAGTTGTTGATCTCGTGATAGACCTCGGGGCGCACATTGTGCGCAAGCGGCCCCGCGTCCTCGGGGAATTGCGCGGCGCGGAGCGTGCGCACGTCGCCAATGCGTTCGACCGGCGCCGAGCGCATGTCGGCGGAAAAATCCTGGTCGCGGAAGACGGTCAGCCCCTCTTTGAGGCAAAGCTGGAACCAATCGCGGCAGGTCACGCGATCGCCGGTCCAGTTATGAAAATATTCGTGCGCGATCACGCCTTCGATATTGGCGTAATCGTCGTCGGTCGCCGTCTCAGGCGAGGCGAGGACGTATTTATCGTTGAAGACGTTGAGGCCCTTGTTCTCCATCGCGCCCATATTGAAATCGGAGACGGCGACGATGTTGAAAATGTCGAGATCGTATTCGCGCCCGTAAGCCTGTTCGTCCCAGGCCATCGAGCGCTTGAGCGCGTCCATTGCGTAATGCGCGCGTTCTTCGCGGCCATGCTCGACATAGATCGCAAGCGCGACGGTCTTGCCCGACGCCGTGACGAACGAATCCGCGATATGGCCAAGATCGCCGGCGACCAGCGCAAACAGGTAGGACGGCTTCTTGTGGGGATCGCGCCAGATGGCGAAGTGGCGGCCGGGCGTCGTCCGCTTCGCCCGCGGTTTCGAGATTGCCGTTCGACAAAAGCACCGGCGCCTCGGCCCGATCCGCCTCGACCCGCACGCGATAGGTCGAGAGCACGTCGGGGCGATCGAGAAAATAAGTGATGCGGCGAAATCCCTCCGCCTCGCATTGCGTGCAATAGGCGGAGCCCGTGCGATAGAGGCCCATGAGCTTGGTGTTGGCCGCCGGATCGAGGCGCGTCTCGATCGTGAGCGTGAATGCGCCTCGGGGAGGTCGGCGCAGCAGAAAGCCCGACGGCTTCGCCTCGAAATCGGCCGTGTCGATCGGCTCGCCATCCAGTCGGGCGGAGACGAACACGAGCTCATCGCCATCGAGCGCAAGCGCCGCGCCTCCCCGGCCAGCCGGATTGGGGCGCATCGAAAGAGTCGAGACCACGCGCGTCGCATGGATGTCGAGCGACACGTCAAGCTCGACGTGGTCGATGAAATAGTCCGGCGCGCGATACTCGCTGAGGCGAACAGGTTGTCCGTCCGACGGACGCATGGGAGGCCTTTCGAAGTTCTGGAATTGGTGAGATTGGCGCCCGTCATAGGGGCCAGATACGCGTGTCGCTACGGTCCTCGCCGGGCCGAGCGGCCAGGGGGACGTTTTAGCCCCATTTTTCAGCCAAAATGAAGGAGCCGTCCTCCGGACGCCAGAAGGCTGTTCGGGTCATCGACGGCGCGAGCGTTTCGTAGGCGCTGTCCGTTAGGACAATACGGATCACGATTGGCGCCCTTCGAAAGCCTCAATGCGGCGGCGCAGATCGCCATTCTGTGACCATAGCGAACGGATGTCCTCGCGCACCGCATCGAGCGTATGGTCGACTCGGGTGACGAGCCGGATCAGCATGTCCATATCCGTGCGCAGGGCGCGCATATCGTCGCGGTGGGCCAGAAACTGGCGGCCCAGCCAATCCAGGGTTACGTTTTCGGGCAATTCAGTCATTTCGTCGGTTCTCCTTTGGTACGGCCAGAAACGGCCTCCCAAGTCGAAAAAATGGCCACCATCCTCCGCGACATGGCTTAACCAAAACATCGTCTTGAGCAGGATCGTTTTGGTCGAGGCGGAGGCGATCAGGCCGAAGCCACGCCGATCATAATCGCGGGCGTAAACGTGAGCCCGAAGAGACGCAAGGTCTTTTGTAACGCCTCCGGCGGCTCGTCGCCGCTGGTAAAGATCGCGGTTCCGCTCGTGGCCGGTCGACGCGCCTGGGCGGGCGGCGGCGATCAGCGCATCGAGGCGGCGCGCGATCGCCGGCGCTGGGATCGACGAAGCCGACCGGCCAGGGGGAAAGGCGCTCGATCTTGTCCGCGATAAGCGGAAAATGGGTGCAGGCGAGCACGATCTGATCCGTGCGCCGGCCGTCGCGTTCAACGAAGCACGGCGCGATCTCGCGCTTGATCTCCGCCTCGTCGACCGCTTCGCCGCGCATGACGCGCTCGGCGATGACGGCAAGCAGCGGCGCGCCGACCAAAGTCACCTCGCAATTTGCGGCATAGTCGCGCACCAGCGCATGGGTATAGTCGCGCGCCACGGTCCCGCGCGTCGCCAGCACGCTGATCAGTCCCGATCGCGACGCCGCCGCCGCGGGCTTGATCGCCGGCACGGTGCCAACGAACGGCAGGCGCGGATAGGCGGCCCTCAAGGGGGGCAAAGCCAGCGTGGAGGCGGTGCTGCAGGCGATGACGACAATATCGGGCTCGATTTCGCCGATCAGTCGCGCCATCACCGTCTCGACCCGGGCGACGAGCGCCGGCTTCACTCAGTCTGCCGTACGGGAAGGCCGCGTCGTCGGCGGCGTAGACGATTTCGACGTCCGGCCTGAGGCGCCTGATTTCGGCCAGCACCGAAAGGCCGCCCAGCCCGGAATCGAACACGAGCGCCCGTGGGGCGCGCGGCGGCGCCGCTGGGCGGGCGTCGAGTTCGGCGATCAGACTCAGGGGCGCGTCTCCGCCCCCACCCCGGCGGTTCATGGGCCAGGACATACGCGAATCCGGCCCACGCGGCAAAGTGACCAATTGGGCATTGACCGGCCGGGAACGATTCAGCCAAGGAAACACATCGCGCTTTCGCGAGAGGAGTTGGCGCTGACCGCCACGTTATTGTCCGAGGCCGATTTCGTCGCCGAGCCGGTCGAGCGCCTTGATGCGCCCGAGCCGCCGACGCGCGCCGAGCGCAAGTTCCACGTGCTCGCGCTCATCGCTGCGGCGGTGCTGCATATCCTGATTCCGCTGTCGTTCTTCCTCTACTACTGGCTCTGGCCGCACCCGGTTCCGACCGCCGTGCAGGAGATTCCGGTCGAGGTGGTGGTCGAGCAGCCGCCTCCGCCCCCGCCCAAGCCGAAGCCGCCGGAGGAGAAACCAAAGCCCCCGCCACAGCCCTTGTCCGAAAAGCCGGCCTATGACGCGCCCGCGGCGCCGACCGAAGAGAAGGTCAACCGCGAGTCTCCCGACAAGAAGACCGAGGCCAAGGCGACCCCCGAGACCCCTCCCCCGCCAAATCCGGGCGCTTCGCCCAAGGCGGACGCGCCGGCGCCCGCGCCCCATCCGGCTGAAGAGCAGAAAGGCGAGGCCGCGCCGCCTGCGCACGATCTGAAGCCCGAGCCTGAAGGCGAACTCCCGGCGGACCAGAACCCGAAGCCGGAGGACAATCCGACTCAAGCCGCCGCTCCGGCAGCGCCGCCGGCGCCGCCACAGAAGGCCCCGGTCGGCGAGCCGCTGCCGACCATCGAGGATCTGCCGCAATACAAGTTCGCGCGCTCAGTCGAAAAATCGCCTGTCGCGGGCGGGAACTCTGAATCCCGGTATCTGACCATCATCTATGGGATGATCAAAGAGCACTTGCACGAGAGCCCGGCGCTCCGCCTCGACCTCGCCAACAGGCACGGCATTGTGGATTTCTATCTCGACGAAGGCGGCAATCTTGTCGGCCGCAAGCTCGTCGCTTCAAGCGGCTCTTCGGACCTCGATTTGGCCGTCATGAACGCGATCACCGCGGCCGCGCCCTATCCCGCGCCGCCGAACTGGAGTCCTGTCTCCCTGAACTATAACTTCGGCCGAGCCCCCACGGCTGGCGGTCACTGAACGCAGAGGTAATTCACCCGGACGCGCTCAAAATCGGGGAAGTAGTTGCTCCAGTTATAGGTCGCCCTCATCCCGTATTTAGCGCATTCCTGTTGCGCCACGGCGTAAAACTCAGACCGGCGACGGAAACGTCTCGCGGTGCGGCGCGTTCGGATAGTAGATGAACGAAACATCGCGATAGCTCGCGCAGCCGCTCAGCGCCGCCAGCGTCCCGATCAGGAAGACAAACCGCATTCTCGCCCCACGCCTCGAGAACCAACGGGCCCGTCCCGAAGGAGCCCGACTCTCTGCCGCCACTCTGCCCGCCCTCCGTCTCATCGCGCAAGACTTTCTCCAGATTTGCGACATTTGAGGCGTGAGGCGGTTCTGGCGGAGCGCGAAAGCGTTGCGTTGCGTTGCCGAGCCGCCACGGAAACCGCGATACAACCTGGTTGAATGTAGGTAATTCTACAATTTGACCTGACGCAAGGAGGCGATAGAAATCATAATACGCAGCAGTGCGGATTAACATTGAGACCCGCCGCCTGCGTCGTCTCAGATGTAGCGCAAGTCATGGCGTAACGTCCCTCGCCGGTCCGCAGACGAGCCACTCGGCTCTACTGGCGCACCCGCACGCCGACGACGGTTCGAACGTCGGAACGCAGCTCCCTTCGGAGGTCGGCCATACAATTGGCGATCGAGACGGATTAACGGAGCTCGCTTCGCGACATCCGCGTCGAGGTGCATCCGAATCCATTCGGTGTCGCTCGTCATCGAGAACGGAGGTCAAACCCATGAAGATCGTCGTCATCGGAGGAACCGGCCTGATCGGCTCGAAGACCGTCGCCATTCTGCGTCAGCACGGCCACGACGTCGTCGCCGCCTCGCCCCAAAGCGGCGTCAACACCCTCACCGGCGAGGGGCTCAAAGAGGTCTTGGCCGGGGCGCAGGTGGTGATCGACCTCGCCAATTCGCCGTCATTTGAAGACAAGGCGGTGCTCGAATTCTTCGAGACTTCCGAGCGCCACCTTCTCCCGGCGGAGGCCTCAGCGGGCGTCCGGCATCACGTCGCGCTGTCCATCGTCGCAATCGACCGGACCGACAATGGCTATTTCCGCGCCAAGGTCGCCCAGGAGAAACTGATTGAAGCTTCCGGCGTACCGTACACCATCATCCGCGCGACCCAGTTCATGGAATTCCTCCGCGGCATCGCCGATTCAGCTGCGGATGGAAAGACAGTCAGGCTTCCGCCCGTCCTGTTCCAGCCGATCGCGGCGGACGACGTCGCCGCCAACGTCGCCGAGGTTGCGCTTGCGGCGCCGAGAAACGGCATCGTCGAGATCGCCGGTCCGGAACGAGCCCCGTTCAACGAAATTGTCGCCAAGCTATCTGAAGGCGGTCGGCGACCCGCGACAGGTCGTGCGCGACCCCGAGGCCCGATATTGGGGCGGCCGGGTCGAGGAGCGCTCGCTCGTGCCGCTGGGAGAGGCGCGCCTCGGCCGCATCGGTCTCGACGAATGGGTCCGCCGTTCACAAGCAGCAGCCTGATTCCGGATCCGCCAACCGACGGAGCGCTCCATGAAACGCATCCTCTGTTCGCTGCTCCTCGTCGCCCTGCCTTTCGGCGATGCGCTCGCTGAGACCGCGCCGCAGCCAATTGTGGTCCCCGTCATGCAGAAGGATCTCGCTGATATGCCGGGGAAGGAGATGTTGATGCTGACCGTCGAATATCCGCCCGGAGCCGTGGAGCACATCCATCGGCACGACGCGACCGCCTTCGTCTACGTGCTGGACGGGACGATCGTCGAGCAGGTCAGGGGCGGCAAGGAGGTCACCCTCACGCCAGGGCAGACTTTCTACGAAGGCCCTAACGATGTGCACACGGTCGGGCGCAACGCGAGCGCGACGAAGCCAGCAAGGTTCGTCGTGGTCATGGTGAAGAAGAAGGGCGTCGACGCGGTGTTGCCCGCCGAATAGCCGTCCCGCACTCACGCGACCGAACGCGCCCGACGATCCTTCATGGCAGCGCGTCATAGCGCGGGCTGCCCACGTAAGCCTTCATCTGTTCCTCAGGCACGAAGCCTTGAGGCGTGAACTTCTGCAGGCGGCGGCCGTCAACAGTTTCGCTCGTATAAAGCGTCCCCTTTGAATCGACCGCGATCATGTGGAGGAGCGTGAATTCGCCGGCGTTGTGGCCGGCGCTTCCGAAGCCGCCCAGGATGCGTCCGCTCCGGTGGTCGAGAATCCATAAGACCTCGTTGCCGGTGTCGACGACATACATGTATTTCTGCTCGGGGTCGGACGAGAAGGCGACGTCCAGCGCCGACCCGATCGCTTTGCGTCCGGGCGCGCCGTTCGGCGCCGGCGAATAGGCGGTTCCCGGTTTGACGTCGATGACGCGTTTCACAGCGCCGGTCTTGTCGAAGACTTCGATCCGGTCGTTGCCCCGGTCGCAGACATAGAGCAGCCCCTCGCGGTCGAACTTGGCGCAATGGGGATGGCCTCCGCCGATGACTGCAAAGAGACCGCGATCCGTCCCGAAGTCGCCCCATTGACGCAGGAACTTGCCTTGGGCGTCGAAGACGACGACGCGATGGTTGCCATAGCCATCGGCGACATAGATATCGCCGTTGTCAGGATCGATCGCGATGTCGGCCGGCTCGTTGAGAAGCAGCGGGCTCTTGTTGGCGCCGGGCTCGCCGCACTTTTCGTCCGCATTGTCGCAGACGCCTTTGCGCCCGATCTGCAGGAGCAGCTGCTTGCCGTCATGCGACCATTTCTGCACGATCCCATCGGCGTTGCCGCCGATCCAGATGTTGTCTTGGTCGTCGACGAAACAGCCATGGACCGACTTGGGCATCTGCTTCGGATCGCCCCATGCGTTCACGATGTTCCCGTCGGAATCATATTCGATGACGATCGGCGCGGGCTCCTTGCCGACGGTCTGCTCCATCGTCGTGAGATCGGACCGGTTGACGCCGAAGACGTGATCCTCGCGGTCGACGCAGACGCCGCCGACCGCTCCCGTCACCCATCGATTGGGCAATGGCTTCGGCCAATAGGGATCGACGACGAAGCGCGGGACTTCGCTGTCCGCCGCGCGGGCGGGCCCATGGGAAAGCATGAGAACAATCGCGGCGCCGATCAAGCCCGCCAACACAGCCCTGCCGCCTAC
>CAVPEE010000049.1:0-78285 GCA_963702825.1 uncultured Alphaproteobacteria bacterium | reverse complement strand
CTCAACGCGGGCTTCGCTGCGCGGCTGAGCGACGAGATTCAGCAGGAAATGTGGGAAAAGTGGGTGTTCATCGCCACGGCCGCTGGCATAACCTGCCTCATGCGGGCGGCGGTTGGCGATTACGTCGCCGCCGGCGCCGCGGATCTCGCGCTTGGGCTTCTCAACGACTGCGCGTCGATCGCGGCTGCTCAGGGCTTTCCGCTCCGCGAACCAGCCCTTGAGCGGGCCCGGGCGGCAATGACCACCGAGGGTTCGCCGCTGAAGGCCTCGATGCTGCGCGATATTGAAGGCGGCAAGCCGGTGGAAGGCGACCAGATTCTCGGCGATCTGCTGCGCCGCGCTGCGAAGCCGGACGACCCTTCGCTGCTGCGTATCGCCACACTTCACGTGAAGGCCTATGAGGCGGGGCGCAAGCGCAGCGAGATCGTCGGCAACTCGTGACGCTTGCGCTGCGGGCCGCGTTGGTATATCCGCGACCGTTTCGCGAACACTTGAAGGAGAAAGCGCTTGGCGGAGGCCGCGCCGATCAACTGGACGAATACAATGACGCTGCTCAGCGTCGCCATCCTGGTGGGCACCGAGCTCGTGGGCGCGGGCGCCGCTGCAGGCTGGGCGATCGGCGGCCTGTTTCAGCTTGGCGAGCCCCTCACCCGCTCGCTGGAAGGCGTGCTTATTCTGACCGCGCTGACCGGACTCTTCTATTTTCTGCGCGCGGCGGTCGCGCACGAGCCGATTCGCGGCTAGCCGGTCGCGCGCTTGCCGCCAAGATTACCTCCCCAGACCGCCGCCGACGACCGTGGGGCTGCATCTGCGCAGCAGAAAACGCCCGAAGCGGCGCGGAATGGTGGAACGCTGACGGCGGAGCCCAATCGGCGAAGCGCGCTCCTGGTCGATTTGGACGGAACGCTGACCGACCCGGCTGAGGGCATCGTCGGCTGCTTCCGGCTTGCGCTCGAAACGTTGGGACGAATCGCGCCGCCTGCCGCGGAACTGCACTGGATCATCGGACCGCCGCTGCGCGGATGTTTCGCCGAGGCGCTAAAGGGTGAAGGTGATCCCGAGGAGGCGCTCAAGATCTATCGCGGCCGGTATTCGGTCGAAGGTCTTTTCGAAGCTACCGTCTATGACGGGGTGAGGGAGGCGCTTGCTGAATTGCGCGCCACGGGAACGCGCCTCTTCCTTTGCACGGCGAAACCCCTGGTCTACGCCGAGCGGATCCTCGGCCACTTCGACCTTGAGCAGCACTTCGAGGCGGCCTATGGCGACGAGCTTGGTGGCCGCTTTCAGGACAAGGCCGACCTTGTTGGTCACATCCTCGAGCGTGAGGGGCTCAAGGCCGACGATTGCTGCATGTGGGGCGATCGCAAGCATGACGTCCTGGCCGCGAGCCGACACGGAATCCCGACCATCGGCGCGCTTTGGGGCTACGGCGGAGCCGATGAGCTTCGCGCCGCGGGCGCGGCGGCCTTATGCGAATCGCCGTCGCATGTTCCTGCAGCCTTTCGCGCGCTTCCACGCTCTGAGAGAACCCGCGCGTCATGACCGGCAAGCGATCGGCGCACGGATCGGGCGCGCAAGCCCCGATCCCAGCGCCGCCCCGAGCCGAGGCCCGACCCGTAACGTTGTCCGCACACGGCCTTTCGTGGGTGGACGACTACGCCTGGATGCGGGCCGACAATTGGCGCGAGGTGCTGCGCGATCCAAGCCGGCTGCCGGCCGACATCCGCGCTCTCCTGGAGGCTGAGAACGCCTATGCTGACGCGGTGTTGGCGCCGACGCTTGGCTTGCAGAAAGAGCTCAAGCGCGAAATGCGCGCGCGCCTCAAAGAGGATGACAGCGAGCCGCCGCAGGTCGATGGGCCGTGGGCCTATTACTCGCGCTTTCGTCCCGGCGGCCAACGCCGCATCTATTGCCGCAAGCCTCGTGAAGGCGGCGCGGAGACGGTGCTGATCGACGGCGATGCACGCGCCGATGGCAAAGCGTTTTTTCATCTCGCGGGCGCGCGTCATTCGCCCGATCATTCAAAGCTCGCTTGGAACTCTGACGACCTCGGCTCCGAGATGCTGACAATCTCGGTCCGCGACCTTGAGCACGAAACGGATCTTGCCGACCGTGTCGTCGGAGCGACCGGGGACATCGTCTGGACGTGGGATTCCCAGGCCTTTGTTTACGTCGAGCAGGACGAGAGCCACCGCCCGTGCCGGGTGATGCTGCATCGCATGGGGATCGCGCAGACTGACGACGTCGAGGTCTTCGTGGAAGCCGACCCGACCTGGTTCATCGGCATTGAGCCGACTCGTCTCGGCCGCGCGGCCATTATCTCGGTGCATGGCCACGACGCTTCGGAAGCCTTGGTTGTGGATCTCGATCATCCGACCGCTCCGCCCCGGCTCATCGCGCCGCGCCGCTCGGGATTGCACTACGACGTGATGGATCACGGCGATCGTTTCTTTATCCGCACCAACGCGGACGCGCCCGACTTCAAGATCGTCGTCGCGCCGCGCGATGCGCCCCAGGAGGCAAACTGGCGCGATTTCGTCGCCGCCCGTGATGGACGCTTCGTCGCCGACGCAACGCTGTTCAGGGACCAACTTCTGCTGCTCATGCGCGAGATGAGCCGGCCACATCTCGTTGTCTTCGACTTGAAAAGTGGAGAATCGCACGAGATCGCGTTTGACGAGGAGACCTACTTTCTCAGGCTTGAGCCAGTGTATGAATTCGACACCTCGCTCATCCGCTTCAGCTACGCGTCGCCGACGACGCCGCAGGAGACCTACGACTACGATGTCGTGAGCCGGCGCCGAACTCTCGTTAAGCGGCAGACGATGCCGCGCGGCTTCGATCCGCAGGCCTATGTCGCGCGGCTGGTCTTCGCCCCTGCCGAGGATGGCGAGAGCGTGCCGGTGTCGCTGCTTTACAAGCGTGGCGCGAAGGTCGACGGGTCGGCGCCGCTGTTCATCACCGGTTACGGCGCCTACGGCTATGCGGCTGAGGCGAGTTTCGCGACCAACCGCTTCTCGCTGGTCGACCGCGGCTTCGTGTTCGCGATCGCCCATGTGCGCGGCGGCACCGACAAAGGCTGGCGTTGGTACGAGGACGGCAAGCTTGGCAAAAAGTCGAACACGTTTGGCGATTTTCTCGCCGCCGTCCGGTTCCTCATCGCTGAAGGCTTTACGAGCCGAGGGCAGGTCGTGGCTCAGGGGGGCAGCGCCGGCGGCTTGCTGATGGGCGCTATCGCCAATCTCGCGCCGGACCTGTTCGCCGGAATTATCGCCGACGTGCCTTTCGTCGATGTGCTGGCGACGATGCTTGACGCCAGCCTGCCGCTCACTCCGCCCGAATGGCTGGAATGGGGCGATCCGATCCACGACAAGGCGGCGTTCGAGACCATCCGCGCCTATAGTCCGATCGATAACGTCCGGGCTCAGCATTATCCCGCGATCCTGGCCCTTGCCGGCCTGACCGACCCGCGCGTGACCTACTGGGAGCCTGCCAAATGGGTCGCGCGCCTGCGGGCGACAATGACCGACGGGGGGCCAATTCTGTTGCGGACCGCAATGGACGCGGGACACGCGGGCGCATCGGGACGCTACGACCGGCTTGACGACGTCGCGCGCCAATACGCTTTCGCGATCGCCAGTGTGAAGGGCGGGCTTTAGGGTCGAAGGTCAATCAGCTGGAGCGGTTCGACCCACAGCGGACAAACAGCGCGTTCTCACTCAAGGTCCGCCTGGCGCAAATAAGGGCAACTCCGTATTCGAGATTGGTGCAGGAGCGAGCGAATGAACTCCATGAGGTGGGCAGCGCATCTCTTGCTTCTGCCGTTGCTGATTCTTAACTTCGCGCCCTTCGCGTATTCCGAGGAGCGCCCCTCGATTGTCCTCGAGGATCTCACGTGGACCGAGTTACGAGACGAGATCGGCACGGGCAAAACCACCATCATCATCCCGATCGGCGGGACCGAACAGAATGGCCCGGCTGTGGCGCTCGGAAAACACAATCGGCGCGTCAAGTTGTTGAGCGAGCGGATTGCCGTCGCGTTAGGCAATGCGCTTGTCGCTCCCGTGATCGCCTACGTCCCTGAAGGCGCTATCAGTCCGCCCTCTGGCCATATGCGTTTCCCTGGAACGATAAGCGTGCCAGAAGCCGCGTTTGAAGCGATTCTCGAATCCGCGGCCCGAAGCTTCAAACAGCACGGATTCAAAGATATCGTCTTTCTGGGCGATCACGGCGGTTACCAGGCCAACGAGAAGAACGTGGCGAACAAACTCAACCGTGAATGGGCCTCATCGAATGTGCGCGCGCACGCGGTTACGCAATATTACGACGCGGCGCAGATCGATTTCGTCCGGATTCTGAAGGGTCAAGGGTTCACGCTCTCGGAGATTGGAACCCATGCGGGTCTCAGCGATACGTCGCTGATGCTCGCGCTTGACCCGAGCCTTGTCCGCGAGGATCGGCTTGCCAACTTCTCCAAATTTGGGAGCGCCGACGGCGTTTATGGAGATCCGACGAAGGCAAGCGCAAAACTCGGAAGCTTGGGCGTCGATACAATCGTCTCTCAAACGGTAGCCGCCATAAAGTCCGCTGTATCACAACGCTGACGCGGGCCGCCTCTTCACGGCTTGCGGGCTGGAATTCTCTTCCTTGAATTAAGCTGGAAGCCACAAACTGCAGTCGCCTCGTTGTTTGAGTCGCCATAGGAGGTAAGTAGGCCGTTCTGGCTGCAATATGACACGCAGGCGACTTGGGTATTCACAGAACCAGGCGCTTTAGTGCAAACATTAAATTCGCCAACAGGCTCCTGGATTATATGGTAACATACGCAGACACCTGCGGGCCCAGAGGAACAAAGGGCAAAAAATACCGGGAGAGCTAGCCATATAAGTTTCGTCGGGCTGTTGGGCGCGTACGGCTCGGCTCAGATCGGCGCGGGCGGGTGGCGAACGCCATCGATTCTACCAAAATTTAGCTGGCTTTAGACCGCGGTTCGGATGAGAATCTCTTGCGTAAAATCTCGAGTGTGGCTCCGGTTCCGACGCCTCTCAACGCCACGGAGGAAGCGCCTAGAGCGTTCTGCATCTAGGCTGACGCATAGCCGGCGCCGGCGAGATAGTTTTTGCATTCGGCTGGCTTAATCGCCGCGAGGGCTTGGGCGATGGCGTGAGAAATGGCGTCGAGCGTTCGGGGGGCAGCCTTTCGAACGAAGCCTTTGATCTTGGCGAAGACCTGTTCGATCGGATTGAGGTCGGGCGAGTATTTGGGAAGAAACAGGAGGCGAGCGCCGGCAGCCTTAACGGCTTTCCGCACGGCTTTTCCTTTATGGGAGCCAAGATTGTCGAGGATGACGATGTCGTTGGGCTTGAGGGTTGGGATCCCTCCCCGAATAACCGCGTCGATCACCCGATCGCGCAAATCCTGCGAATATGCTGAAGCCATCCCTGCTGGCCTCCGCCCAGCCAGCAGGTCTGAATCAGAACACCCCCGATTCGGGAATCCCAAGGCGATTCAAATTAGAGGCAGCTCGCTCTAGAAAAATTTTTGTGCATTTATGCCGTGTAACCCATTGATAAGTCTCGATTCGGACGAGAGAATCCAAGGAAATCCAAGAAAATCCAATAGCCATAAATGGGGGTTTTCGCAGCGAAACGGCCAGGGCCAAGAAAATCCAAACGAAGTTCGGACCGCTGTCGAGAAGGAGCCAAAGCGGCTCCATCCAGAGGCAGGGGCGCCCCGACGCGCTGCGCAGCTGGATGCAGCGAGCCCTCGTGAAGCGCTACTCCTCCTCGTCGCCGGGCTCAGGCTTGGCGTTGGCGCCGGGGATGACGTAACTCCCCTTCAGCCAGCGATGCAGGTCGACGTCGGCGCAGCGCTTCGAGCAGAACGGGTCATAACGCTTCGCTGCGCGGCTTGCCGCAGATCGGGCAGGGCCGGTTGCTCTTGTTCCGATCAGGCGGCTTGGCGGTCGGTTTGTTGTCGTTCGCGGTCATTGAACGAGGCTCATGCTCCAGCGACGATGGACATCGTAGCCTTGGCCGACGAGCAGCGCGACTGTTTCGGCCAGCGGCAGGCCGACGACGTTGGAGTAAGAGCCGACCAGCCGCTCGACGAAGGCGCCGGCGAGACCCTGAATCGCATAGCCGCCGGCCTTGCCGCGCCATTCGGCGCTCGCCAGATAGGCCTCGACCTCGTTGGGTGACAGGTGCTTGAACCGGAGACGGGTCTCGACCAGCCGACGCCGAACCGCGCCGCCGCCGGTGACCAGCGCAAGGCCGGTAAATACGCGATGGCCGCGGCCGGACAGGAGATCGAGGCACAGCTTGGCGTCCTCGCGCGTCTCGCACTTCGGCAGGATGCGTCGGCCGACGCCGACCACCGTGTCAGCCCCGAGCGTCAGGCAGGGGGCGAGATCCGCCCGGCCAGCTGCGATCGCCGCCGAGGCGAGCGCCTTTTCACTGGCCAGCCGTTCGGCGAGCGCCCGCGGCTCCTCGCGCGGGCGTGGCGTTTCGTCGATCTCAGCGGGCAGGATTGCGTCGGGCCGCACGCCGATCTGCGCCAGGAGCGCAAGCCGGCGCGGCGAAGCGGACCCCAGCACGAAGCGGAGGCCCGAGTGCGGAGCGGAGCGATCGTCGCGCCGCCCGAGGGTCAAGGTCATTTGAAACGGTAGGTAATGCGCCCTTTGGTGAGATCGTAGGGCGTCATCTCCACAAGCACCTTATCGCCGGCCAGCACGCGAATACGGTTCTTGCGCATCTTGCCCGCGGTGTGAGCGATGATTTCGTGGTCGTTCTCAAGTTTGACGCGAAAGGTTGCGTTGGGCAGCAATTCGACGACGAATCCGGGGAACTCAAGCAATTCTTCTTTCGACATAAGGCTCCTTGTTGCGGCGCGCCGCCAAAGGCGAGCGGAGACGGCGGCCCCTGACGGCCCCTAGCACGTCAGCGGCAGACTGTCATACCACCGCGAGGCTGTAAGATCGAATACCCCCAGCGACGTCCACGGCTCGTGCTTTCTTGGAAACTCGGTTTATCGGGGCGCGCGCGTCAAACCAAGCTACTTCAGCGCCGTGGCGTCTGATTCATCCAGAAATCCGAGGATCTCGTGGAAGAACTGCATACGGTTCTTCTCCAGCATGACCGTATGCGTGCCCTCGCCGAGCTGAACAAAGCGCTTGTAGGGCGCGCCGGTCAGCTTGGCGAAATAGGCGTCGGCCATATAGGTCGGAAGATCGGCGTCCCATTCCGCGTGAATGAGGAGGGTCGGGACGGTGATTTGGCCCGGATCATAGAAGGGCTTTCCGGCGCCCCAATAATTGGTGAATTCGTATGTGACGCCGCTGGCGGCCCTAAGCCGCGGCGGATCCATTTTGCTGCCGACCGGATCGGTGGCGAGCGTCGCGTCCCACCAGTGGTCGAAGACGCCGGGTGGAATCAGCGCCGCCTTTTTGTCTTCAGGAACCCCTCGCAGCCACCGCGCTTTCGCGGAGTCCTTCGCTACCAGCCGGTAGGCCGGGATTGTATTCGTCGACGGCTCGACCGGGGGCTGGGCCACCCACGCCGGCGCGTAGAGCACAAGCCGATTGATCTTGTCATTATGCTGCGCCGTGTAGGCGCCCGCGATCGACGTGCCCCACGACCAGCCCATGAGATCCAGCTTCGGGATGCCGCGCTGAGCCAGAATGTAGTCGACCGCGGCGCCCAGATCCGCGCCCGCCTCTTCCGAAGTGGCAATCGGCTTGTTCGCCTCAGGCGCCTGATCCATTTCCGGCGGACGGGTCGATCGTCCGTAAGACCGCACGTCGACCAGATAGACGTCGAAACCGCTCTGAGCGAACAGGTCCATCATCGACACGCCGTCGATCGGCAGGTCGAAGCTCGTTTCCGCAGGGTACGTGGCGCCGTGAATGAAGAGCAGCGTCTTGTCCGGCGAAAAGGACGTCATGCCCTCCGCGTGCTTGTTGCGGACATAGAGTTTGAGGTTCGGATCGGACGACGGGATCATGGCTTCAACGGTCGTGAGCGGCGCTTGTGCGAAAGCGGGGGCGGACAGCACTAAACCCATCGCCAAAGAGACGACTCGAAGCCTCATGACGGTCCCTCCAACGGCGAATTCTCTAGCGGCGCGGCTCGAAACGCCGCGCCTTGTATAAGGCGCGCGGCGCGCGAAGGCCAGACCCGGCGATTCGTCAGGCGACTGACGAGCGCGCCGCGTCCTTCGACTCGGCGAGCGGGGGCGCCGCGTCAGGCGCGCGCTTTCCCATTCTGCGTTCCTCCAGCCACTGCATGACCACATAAAACGACGGAACGAAAACCACCACGAGACAGGTCGAAGCGATCATGCCGAAAAAAACCGCCATACCGATTGATTTGCGCGCGGAAGCGCCCGCGCCCGTCGCCAGCACAAGCGGAAGAACGCCCAGAATGAAGGCGAACGAGGTCATGAGAATGGGCCGGAATCTCAGCCGCGCCCCTTCCACCGCCGCGTCGACAATCGCTTTTCCTTCGGCGCGCTGCTGGCGGGCGTATTCGACGATCAGGATCGCGTTCTTAGCGCCGAGCGCGATCAGGAGGATGAGGCCAATCTGCGTGTAGAGGTTGTTGGCGGCGACGCCGCTTTGGCTGGCGGCGACGCTGATGGCGCCGAGCGTGGTCAGCGCGGCGACCGTCCCGAGCAGAGCCATCGGCACGCACAGGATCACCGCCAGGGGTAGAATCCAACTTTCATACTGGCCCGCGAGAACGAAATAGACGAGCAGGAGCGCGAAGCCGAACACGTAATAGGTCTGGTTGCCGAGCTGCTTCTCCTGGAAAGACATGGCGGTCCATTCGAAGCCCGTTCCCGTCGGCAGAGTGTTGTTGGCGATCTGCTCCATGATATCGAGGGACTGCCCCGAGCTGAAACCGGGCGCCGGGCTGCCCACGATGGTCGACGACGCATAGAGGTTGTAGAGGCTGATGAGCGATGGGCCTTGAACCTCGTTGATGTCGACCACCGTTCCGATCGGCGTCATGGTTCCGTCGCCCGCCTTGACCTTGAGATTGCGAATGTCGTCCACGTTGGCGCGATACTTGGCCTCCGCTTGCGCATAGATTTGGAAGACGTGGCCGAACTTGGTGATTTGGCCGACATAGTTCGAACCGACATAGTCGGAGAGGGCGGCGAACAGCTGTCCAACGGTGATGCCAAGCGTCTCCGCCTTGATGCGGTTTACATTGACAAAGATTTGCGGCGCGCCCGCGCGGAATGTCGTGGCGACCCGCTGAAGCGAAGATTGCGCGTTGGCGTTGGCGACCACGGCGTTGGTCAGAGTCTGAAGCAGGGCGTAGTCGAAATTCCCGTTCCTGAGTTCGACCTGCATCGTGAAGCCGCCGACGTTGCCGATGCCCTGGATCGGCGGCGGGGGGAGCGCGAAGGCGAAAGCTTGCGGCACCCCCTGCAGCCCGCCGTTGAGGCGCTCGAGGATCGTACGGACGTCCTGCCCTGGCTCTTTGAGACGCGCGTCCCAATCCTTCAGGACGACGAAGGCGACGCCAGCGTTGGCGAGGCTCGCCAGATTGTCGAGAATGGATACGCCGCTGACGGTGACCACGTGCTCGACCCCGGGAACCTTGCTAGCCATCCCCTGGATCTGCTGCAGCACCCGATCTGTCCGCTCCTTAGACGCGCCGTCTGGCAATTGCGCAGCGACGATCACGTAGCCCTGATCCTCAGTCGGCAGGAACGCGGTCGGCACGCGCGTTAGTCCCCAGACCGCGACGCCAACCAGAATAAGCGCGAGGGCGACCATCAAGCCGCTGCGGTGGACCATGACGCCGATCAGTCCAGTGTAGGCGCGTTCGAGAGCGCCATAGACGGCGTTGAAGCCGCGGGAAAAAAAGTTGCGCTGCTCAGGCGGCTTCGGCGGCCTGAGCCACAGCGCCGATTGTGTGGGCTTGAGCGTGAGCGCATTGACGGCGCTGATGAAGGCCGTGGACGCGATGACGAGCGCGAACTGCCGGTACAGCTGCCCGGTCAGCCCTGGCAAGAAGGCGGCCGGAATGAACACCGACATCAGCACCAGCGTGATGCCGAGGACAGGCCCAGTCAGTTCGTCCATTGCCCGGGCCGCCGCCTCGCGGCCGGGGATTCCCTGCTCAACATAGCGCGCGACGCCCTCGACGATGACGATTGCGTCGTCGACCACGATGCCGATTGCGAGCACGATGGCGAACAGAGTGGGAAGATTGATCGAGAAGCCAAGCGCCGCCATCGCCGCGAACGCGCCGATGAGCGTCACCGGCACGGTCGTCGCTGGCACGAGCATCGCCCGCCAGTCCTGAAGGAAGACGAGGATGACGATAAGCACCAGGATCGCCGCCTGGATCAGGGTCTTGTAGACTTCGGCGATCGCCGCCTTCACAAATTTCGTCGTGTTGTAGGGCACGACATAGGCAAGCCCTTGCGGGAAGGCCTTGGCGAGCTCGTCCATTTTCGCCTGGACTTCGTTCGAGACCGCAATCGCGTTCGCGTTGGGCAGCAGCGAGACCGCGATGCCGGCGCCGGGCCGGCCGTCCAGATTGAACGATTGGCTATAAGTCTGCGCGCCAAGCTCGGCGCGCCCGACGTCCCGTATCCTGGTGATGCGGCCGCCATTCGCCGAATCGACCTTGACGATGATATTCTCGAACTCCCTCGGATCGTCGAGCCGGCCCTTGAGGTCGAGCGTATATTGAAAGTCCTGGCCTTTCGGCGCGGGCGGCGCGCCGATCTGTCCGGCCGCCACTTCCTGGCTCTGCTGCTGAATGACGTTGATGACGTCCTGCGGCGTCAGTCCCCGCGCCTGCAGAAGGTTCGGGTCCAGCCAGATGCGCATGGCGTATTGCCCGGTGCCGAGCACGGTCACGTCGCCGACGCCGGGAAGGCGGCGCAGCTCGTCTTGCACATTGATGACCGCGTAGTTCGACAGGAACAGGAAATCGAAGCGACTGTCGGGGGAGGTCAGGACGACGAACTCGAGAATCGACGTCGACTTCTTCTTCGTCGTCACGCCCTGGAGCTGCACTTCCTGCGGCAGCGACGAAAGCGCCGCGGACACCCGGTTCTGCACCAGGATCTCGTCCTCGTCCGGATCCGTGCCGATCGCGAAGGTGACGGTCAGGGTGTACGTGCCGTCGCTCGCATTCGTCGACTGCATGTAGATCATGTTCTCGACGCCGTTGACGTTCTGCTCGATCGGGAGCGCCACGGTGTTGACGAGAGTCATCGCGCTCGCGCCGGGATAGCTCGTCGTCACCTGGACGGTGGGTGGAACGACGTTGGGATATTGCGAGCTTGGCAGGTTAACGAGGGCGACCAGACCGATGACTACGATGACGAGCGCCAGCACATTGGCGAGCACCGGCCTGTCGATGAAAAAGCGCGAGATGGCTCCCGCCCGGCCTTCCGAGCTCATTGCTGATCCGTGGCGGCTTTCTCAGGGCTCGATACCGGCGCCGGCTCGGCTGAAGCCAGCTGGCCCCGCTGCGGATCGACCTTCGCGCCGGGAAAGGCACGCTGAACGCCCTCGGTCACGACCCAGTCGCCTGGGCTTAACCCCGATTCGATCACGCGCAGCTGTCCGTCGCGCACCCCCGTCGTGACGACCTTCCTTTGAACGACGTTGTCGTCGCCGACGACCAGCACGTAGCTTCCTTCCTGGCTCGTACCGATCGCGTCGTTTCGCGTGAGCAACGCCTTGTCCTGCTGGCCAATCGGCGTGCGCACCCGCACGAACAGGCCCGGCAGGATGGCGCCGTCTTTGTTGTCGAACAAGGCGCGCGCGGTCAGCGTGCCGGTGGCAAAATCGACCTGCGGCGAAGCATAATCGAGATGCCCCCTGTGAGGATAGCCCTCCTCGCCCTGCAGCCCGATCTCCACCGGGACGTCCGACAGTTTCGAGGTGCGCAATGCGATGCCGTGCTTGGCGAGGTTTCTCTGGATCGACAGGATTTGCGGCTCGCTCAAGGTGAAATAGACATAGAGCGGATCGGTCTGGATGATCGTGGAAAGCTTGGTTGGCCCGGAGACGCCGACCAGCGCGCCGAGATCCACGAGGTGGTTCGTGACGACGCCGTCAAACGGAGCAAGCACCTGAGTGTAGCCGAGGTTGATCTTGGCGAGCCAGATGGCCGCCTGGGCGTTGAGGATGTCGGCCGCTGACTGGTCCCACTTGGACTTCCACTCCTGCGCCGTCGCCTGGCTGGCGAAATCCTGCCGGGCGAGCGTCGCCTGCCGCCCATATTCGGCCTTGTTGTACTCCTCCGTCGCCTGGTCGGAGGCGAGCGTCGCCTCCTGCTGGTTAACCTGCGCCTGGTAGATGTCCCGCTCGATGCCGAAGAGCTGCGCGCCTTTCTTGACGGTCGCTCCGTCGACGTAGTCGATCGAGGTGAGAAAGCCCTGCACGCGCGCCACGAGATCGACCGAGGCGAACGCCTGGGTGTTCCCCGTGAGTTCGAGGTATTCGGTCACCGGCCGCTGCAGCGGCTGCGCGACTTGCACCTTGGGCGGCGGCGGCGGAACGTAGGCGTTCTTGCTGTTGCAGGCCGCGAGCGTGATCGCCGCAATTGCAAAGACCGCCGCCCGAGCGGCGCGGCCGAGTGAGAAACGAGGCGGTCGGGTCGACATGAAGACGCGGATCCTGGAAGCGAGCGAACAATATCCGTTGGCGAGCCCGATGGCCATGGCGCCCCTATGATGCCTGACCGGCGATTGAGCGCAAGAGGCTCGAATGACGAGCGCGACCTTGCCGCTACTGGGCCGCGCGCTCAAGCGCGCGATAACGCCTGACCGCGACCGGGATCGAGGCGAGATAGACGAGCGTGACGGCGACCAGCGCCTGCATCGGAAAGTTGAACAGGATGAGGAGCGCAGCGGCGACGCCGACCAGCACCACCGAGACATATTCGCGCGGCACGCGGCCGATCGTTTTGCCGGAGAAGTGCGGCACGCGGCTCGCCATCAACAGAGCCACCGCCAGGACATAGAGGCTTTCGATCACGGCGGATCGCGAGGTCGATTGGCCGAGATCGAACGCGTAGTGAAGGTAGATCGGCAGGAGGCCGACAATGGCGCCCGCGGGCGCCGGCATCCCAACGAAGAAGTTTTTTCGCCATGAAGGCTGATCTTCGTCGATCATGACGTTGAAACGCGCGAGACGCAAAGCGCAAGCCATAGCGAACAAGAGCGCCGCGACCCAGCCGAAGTTTTTGGCCGCGTGCAGGTTGGCGACGTACAGCACCAGCGCCGGCGCGACGCCGAAGTCGACGAAGTCGGCAAGCGAATCGAGTTCGGCCCCGAACCTCGAGGTTCCCTTCAAAGCGCGCGCGATTCGCCCGTCGAGGCCATCAAGCACCGCCGCGCCGGCGACCGCGCTCACCGCCCAGTCGATCGATCCCTCCATCGCCAGGCGGATCGCCGTCAAGCCTAGGCCGAGCGCGAACAGCGTGATGAGATTGGGGATCAAGAGCCTGAGAGGCACGGCCCGGAGGCCGCGACGCGGCGATGCGGAATCAGCGATCGGCGCCCGAGGCGGGGGGCCGATTTCGTTCATGCTTCAGCTCCGCTGAAAGGGCGGCGGCTCGACCTCGGCCGCAACCTGCGCGATCACGGTCTCGCCAGCAATCGCGCGCGAATCGACGCCGACCACGATATGCGCGCCCGACGGCAGGTAGACATCCACGCGCGAGCCGAAACGGATCAGTCCAATGCGTTCGCCGGCGCCGACTAGCGCGCCCTCGTGCGTGAAGCACACGATCCGGCGGGCGACCAGGCCTGCGATCTGCACCACGCCAAATCGGCCGGATGGGGCATCGATGACGAGGCTGTTGCGCTCGTTGTCCTCGCTCGCCTTGTCGAGGTCGGCGCTGAGAAAGAGGCCGGGGTGATAGACGATCTGAGCGACGCGGCCCTGGACGGGCGCGCGATTCACGTGGCAATCGAAAACCGACATGAAGATCGAGACCCGTTGCAACGGCGCCATGCCGAGGCCAAGCTCGGGTGGAGGCGCGGCGAAGCCGGCGAAGCTGACTACGCCATCGGCGGGCGCAATGACCAGGTCGCTGCGAACCGGCGTGACGCGCGCGGGATCGCGAAAGAAATAAGCGCACCAAAGCGTGGCGATGAGGCCGAGCCAGCCGAGCGGCGCCCATAGCCACCACAGGATGAGCGCCGCAACGGCGAAGCCCAAGACGAACTTATAGCCTTCAGGATGGATCGGCGCGAGCTGGCCGCGCAGCGATTTGACGATGCTCATTGACCAGCGCTCGAAGACAAACCGCGCGCACTCATGGCGCCAAACGTCCCCAATGTCACGGCGCGGGCTGAGGCATAAGCCCGTCTGGCGCGAGGTCGTCTTCGCGGCCGGCCTGCCGGAGCAATTCCTGCGCCGCATCGACCTGCCTCTGGCGGCTCCACAGCGCGGCATAGATTCCGCCCCGCTCGAGCAGCTCCTGATGGGACCCGCGCTCGGCGATGACGCCCTTGTCGAGCACCAGAATCTCGTCGGCGTTGACCACGGTCGACAGGCGATGGGCGATCACAATTGTCGTGCGCCCGCGGGAGACGCGCTCCAGCGCCGACTGAATCTCGCGCTCGGTGAAACTGTCGAGCGCCGATGTCGCTTCGTCGAGCACCAGAATCGGCGGCGCCTTGAGCATCGTGCGCGCAATGGCCACCCGCTGCTTCTCACCGCCCGAGAGCTTGAGGCCACGCTCGCCGACCGGCGCATCGTAGCCCTGCGGCAGCGAGCGAATGAACCGGTCGATCTGCGCATTCTCGGCGGCGGCGATCACCTCGCCCTCGCTGGCGCCGTCGCGCCCATAGTGGATGTTGTAAAGGATCGTATCGTTGAACAGCACCGTGTCCTGCGGCACCATGCCGATTGCCGCGCGCAGCGAACTCTGCGTGACAGCGGCGATATTCTGTCCATCGATCAATATGCGCCCGGCGTTCGGCTCATAGAACCGGAACAGGAGGCGCGATATCGTGGACTTGCCGGCGCCGGACGGCCCGACGATGGCGATCGTGTGCCCCGCCGGCGCCTCGAACGAGACGCCACGCAAAATGGGCCTTTCCGGATCGTAGGCGAAGTCGACATTCTCGAACCGGACTGCGCCCGCGCTCACCTTCAAAGGCTGAGCGCCGGGAATGTCCTCGACTTCGGGATTCTGCGCCAGGATGACGAACATCGCCTCGACGTCGATGATCGCCTGCCTGATATCCCGGTAAACCATCCCCATGAAATTGAGCGGCTGATAGAGCTGCAGCATGATGAGGTTGACGAGCACGAAGGCGCCAACGGTCTTGGTTCCATTTCTGACTTCGGCGACGCACATCAGGAGGACGACAATCAGGCCGAGCGTGAAGATGAAGGCCTGACCCGCGTTTAGAACCGCGAGCGACACGTAGGTGCGAACGCTCATCCGCTCGTACCGAGCCATCGCTTTATCGTATCGCGCGGCTTCCCGTCCCTCGGCGCCGAAATATTTCACTGTCTCGAAATTGAGCAGGCTGTCGATCGCCTTGGTGTTGGCATCCGTGTCGCTTTCATTCATCGAGCGCCGGATGCCAATGCGCCAATTGGTGGCCAAAGTCGTAAAGACCAAATACGCGACCACCGTGACGCTGATCGCGGCGACATAGCGCCAGTCGAACGTGATCAGCATGGCGGCGACGATCATTGCGAACTCGACCACCGTCGGGATCGCAGTCAGCATCGAGGTGCGGATGAGGGTCTCGATCGCGTTGCGCCCGCGCTCAAGAACGCGAGTGAGTCCGCCAGTCTTGCGCTCCAGATGAAAGCGCAACGACAGGCGGTGCAAATGCTCGAACACCTCGATCGCCAGTCGGCGCACCGCGTTCATGGCGACTGCCGCGAACAGGCCGTCACGGCCCTGCTGGGTGAACGCCATCAGGATGCGCAAGACCCCGTAAAGAGCGGTCAGCGCCGCCGCTCCGATCAGAACGCGCGGCAGCGGGACCGCATCCAGCGCCAGCTTGCCCGCGACCGCATCGGTCGCCCATTTGTAGGAATAGGGAATTGCGATCGTGAACAACTTCGAGAGCAGCATCAGCGCCACGGCGAGAAATACGCGCAGCTTCAGATCAGCGCGGTCGGCCGGCCAGATGTAAGGCCACAGGAGCTGGACGGTTCCCGTCAGCGTAGCCTGCCGCGTCGCGTTCCTGCGCGCGGCGACGAACGTTGACGTCTTTTGATGCTGCATTGGAACTCACGCGGCGCCGATCAATTGGATCGGCAAGCCGCATATAGTCGCTTTGAGCGCCGATGACATCCTCGGGCAGTCATATTCTTTGCCTCGATCATTGTTCGCGAAGCAGCGGCGCAGATGAACGCGGCCACCTGCCGCGACGAATCAAGTTCGCGATTGTTTCTGGCGGGCAATTATGCAGCAGCGTAAGCTTTCGCGTGGACGTACCACGATCCTGAAAACGGGCCGGGATGATTCGACCAAAGCGTTCGCGGCACGACAATCGCCGCCTGTCAAGTGAAGAGAGTTCTTTTTTTATATAAATTCAGCGTCTTTCAGACAGCTCATTGTGAGTATTCACCCGATCTCCATCGAGCGCGGTAGTTGAAGTCTTCATATCTTGTATTGTGGTATGCTTTCTTTTGCGCTATGTGGCTCTCGTCCCAAGTCGCAACAGGCGACAAAGAATGAGCATGCTCGTCATAGTCCGATGAGCAAAGAATGGCGTGAAGATGATCGTTAACGAGGCGCTCTCTCTGCAGGCCACTTATTGGAGTAACGTCAACAATGAGCGATTCCACGAACCACATTGAACTCGCCGCGGAGATTGTATCGGCCTATGTGTCGAACAATTCCGTGCCATCGAGCGAGTTGCCGTCGCTTCTCAGCGACGTTCACGCAGCACTCGTGCGTGTCGCGACTGGCGCACAACCAGTCGTAGTCGAAGCAGCCAAACCCGCCGTCCCGCCGAAGAAGTCGATTACCAGCGATTACATCATCTGCTTGGAGGATGGTCGTAAATTCAAGTCGTTGAAGCGGCATTTGCGGACCCAATACAACCTGTCTCCGGAAGAATATCGGGAGAAGTGGGGCCTTCCGTCTGATTATCCCATGGTCGCTCCCGCCTATGCCAAGGCGCGCTCGGCTCTGGCGAAGCAGATGGGCCTTGGCCAGCAGCGCCGGCGTCGCAAGTAAGACAGATTGTTAGTCCCGGCCTTGGACTCCTCGCTCGCCAAGGCCGAGCCTATCGGAAGCTGGGCGGTCGAACGCCGCGCTTCTATTTGGTGCCGAACATGCGATCGCCAGCGTCGCCGAGGCCAGGAACGATATAGCCGTGGTCGTCGAGCCGTTCATCAATCGCCGCGGTCCAGATCTGAACCTCCGGATGCGCTTTTGTCAGCCGTTCGATCCCCTCGGGCGCGGCGAGAAGGCAGACGAAGCGGATGTCCTTCACTCCACGCCGCTTGAGGCGGTCGATCGCGGCGACCGCTGAATTTGCGGTCGCCAGCATCGGGTCCATCACGATGACCAACCGGTCGGCCACGTCCGCCGGGGCCTTGAAATAGTACTCTACCGCCTCAAGCGTATGGGGGTCGCGATAGAGCCCTATGTGGGCGACCCGCGCGCTCGGCACCAGATTGAGCATCCCGTCAAGAAATCCAACGCCGGCGCGCAAAATCGGTGCGAACACCAGCTTCTTGCCGGAGATGGTCGGCGCCATGGTTTTCGTGAGGGGCGTTTCCACCTCGATCACCTCGAGCGGCAGGTCGCGCGTCACCTCGTAGGCTAGCAGCATGCCGATCTCGTTCATGAGTTGGCGGAAGCCCTTGGTCGAGACGGTCTTGTCCCGCATCAGCGTCAACTTGTGCTGCACCAGCGGATGGGCGACGACATGAACATTCGGCATTGGGCGAGGTCCTAGCCACGGGAAAAGACTTTGAAGACCTTGACACTAAACGAACTTGTGCCGGCGGAGACTGGCGTGCGCGCCATCGTCCCCAGCTTTGTCCGCGCCGCGTGACCGACGGCCGCGCGGCGCCAGCGCTATTGACGGGCGATGAGGCACGATGTCTGCTGCGTCGCAAATGGTTTCTTCGACCGCCCGTCCGATCAGCCGCAATTGGTCTCTGCCCAATATACTGACCTACGCGCGGGTCGCGGCGGTGCCGCTTGTCGCCGGGCTTTTGTTCTGGCCGGATGAGCCGTGGGCGCGATGGACGGCGCTCGCGATCTTCATCGCCGCCGGGATTAGCGACTTTTTCGACGGCTATCTGGCGCGCGCGTGGTCGCAACAGTCTTCGCTTGGAAGAATGCTGGACCCGATCGCCGACAAGCTTCTCGTCTCCGCGGTGATCCTGGTGCTCGCCGCCAACCGGACCATTTCGGGCCTCACGCTATGGGCGGCGATCGTCATCCTTTGCCGGGAAATCTTGGTGTCGGGCTTGCGTGAGTATCTGGCGGAGCTCAGGGTTCCGCTGCCGGTCACCGCGCTCGCCAAGTGGAAGACCACTGTGCAATTCATCGCGCTGGCTTTTCTCATCGCTGGGCCGGCCGGGGAATCCGTCCTTCGGGGATCGATAACAACCGGGATTGTGCTGTTGTGGATCGCCGCCATAGTAACGCTCTACACTGGCTGGGACTATATGAAGGCGAGCTACGATCACGCCGGGAGCGACTGAGACGAGAATGAAGGCGCTTTATTTCGCCTGGGTGCGTGAACGCGTCGGCACGGCGGAGGAAGAGCTCGATCCGCCCCCGACGGTGAAGACAGTCGGCGACCTTATAGCTTGGCTCCGTGAGCGCGGAGAGGGCTACGCGCTCGCCTTCGACAAGCCAGCGGCCGTTCGCGCCGCGCTCGATCGGGTTCACGCCCGCAGCGGCGCGTCCATCGCGGGGGTGAAGGAAGTGGCGTTCTTTCCGCCGATGACCGGCGGCTGAAAGCGATGGCGAGCGTCCGCGTCCAGCGAGAGGATTTCGACCCCGGCGCGGAGGCCGGGGCGCTCGCGCACGGGCGAACTGACGTCGGCGCGGTCGTGAGCTTTATCGGCTACTGCCGCGACGAGGGCGGATCGCTCGCCGCGCTCGAGCTCGAGCATTATCCTGGCATGGCCGAGGAAGAGGTCGCACGCGCGGCGAGTGAGGCCGAGGCGCGCTGGCCGCTTCTGGGCGCGACCGTCATCCATCGCTATGGCCGCATCGCGCCGGGCGAGCAGATCGTTTTCGTCGCGGTCGCCGCCGCGCATCGCGGCGCGGCGTTCGCGGCGGCCGAGATGCTGATGGATTACCTCAAGACCCGCGCGCCATTCTGGAAGCGTGCGATACGCAGTGACGGCGCTATCGAAGGTTGGATCGAATCCAAACAGGAAGACGACCGTTCGGCGGCCCGCTGGAGCGCCGCCGCCGACTGACGGTTCACTCAGGCGCGGGAGGCGACCGCGCGGTAGACGAGGAGCACAACCACCGCGCCGATCACGGCGATGATGATGCTTCCGATGTTCACTCCCGTGATGCCGCCGATACCCAGGAAGCTCGCCAGGAATCCGCCGACGATGGCGCCGACGACGCCAAGCGCAATGTCCATCGTCATGCCAGAGCCGGTCTTGTTGACAATCTTGCTGGCGATGAAACCGGCGATCAGGCCCAGAATGATCCAGCTCAATATGCCCATGTCGAAGCCTCCCGTGCGCCGTCCGTCGCCGGGGGAATGTGCGGTATGGACGGGGAAAACGCAAGCCGATAGTCTTGGTCGTCATATCTTCGAATTGCGGCGCTAGGCTGTAGTCGAAGCACAGGCTTCTTGCGATTTGGATTCAGGTGGAGGAGACAACGATGGCTTCCTTTGACGACGCGATGAAAAATGCGGTTCCGGGCGGCAATCTGGCGACGCCGATCGCGGTCGCCGTGGGCGCCCTGATTCTCGGCAAGCTGTTTAGCGGCAGCTCAGCGCCCGCGTCCGCGCCGGCCGTGCCTATTCCGCCGCCTGGGCAACCTGTGCCAACAAACGCGCCAGCCGGCAGCATTCTCGGCGGCCTTTCGGATCTCATTGGCAAGCTCAGCGCAGGGGGCGTGTCGCCGCAGGTCAATTCCTGGGTCGGCCACGGGCCGAATGAGCCGGTGCCGCCCGGACAGCTCGGATCGGCGCTTGGTCAGAATGTGCTTGCCGAATTGGCGCAGCGCACCGGCATGAGCCAGCAGGAACTGCTGAGCCAGCTCTCGACTGTGTTGCCGCAGATCATCAACCATATGACGCCAAACGGCCGCATGCCGACGCTGGCTGATCTCGAGAAGTAAGCGGCGCCCGACGAAAGGCTCAGCCCAATTTCCGCCGGCAGAGCGCACAAGCAGGCGGTCGATGCGTGATATCGACCGCCTATCGGAGATGTCAGACCAGCGGGCGATGAAGTGAGCTTGCGCTAGCCGTCGTGATGTCGTGCAAGAGGTATTCGGAGAGCAGTCCGTCGACCCCGCTGAAAGGCCAGCCAGCGTGCGGCCCCAGCTCATCTATGACGGCGATTGCGGGTTCTGCGGCTATTGGGCGCGCTATTGGCAGAAGCTGACCGGCGACAGCGTCGAATACCGACCTTATCAGCAGGTCCTGGCGCAATACCCGGCAATTCCTGAAGCAGAATTCCAGCGCGCGGTGCAATTCATTGCGCCGGACGGCGAGCGCGCCAGCGGCGCAGAGGCCAGTTTCCTTACGCTCGCTCATGCGCGCGGCAAGGGACTCTGGCTCGCTCTCTACCGCACCCTGCCCGGTTTCGCGCCGGTCTCAGAACGCGCTTATGCCTTTATCGCCAAGCGCCGCCCGGCCTTCTACCGGGCCAGCCTCATGCTGTGGGGAAGGGGCCACGAGCCGCCGCGCTACGAGCTGGTCTCGTTCCTGTTCCTTCGCCTGTTCGGGCTCATAACCCTTTTCGCCTTCGTCTCCTTCGCTGTGCAGGCGCAAGGACTCATCGGCAGCCACGGCATCCTGCCGCTGTCCGAACTGGTCGACGCGCTGGCCCCCCGCCTCGGACCGGAGCGCTTCGTTCTCATGCCGATGGTGTTCTGGCTGAACGACGGCGATCTCGCCATTCGGGCGGTGTGCTGGGCTGGAGCTGGCTTGTCGCTCATGCTGGTTTTCAATCTGCTCCCGCGGCTCAGTCTTGTTCTGATCTACGCGCTTTATCTCTCACTACTCTATGCCGGGCAGACATTCATGAACTTCCAGTGGGATACGTTCCTGCTGGAGACGGCTGTCGTCGCGCTCCTGATGAGCTTCAGGCCGACCACCGGCGTTTGGCTCGCGCGCTGGCTCTTGTTCCGCTTCATGTTCATGTCGGGCGTCGTCAAGCTGATCAGCGGCGATCCCAATTGGTGGAATCTCTCGGCGCTCAGCTACCATTTTCTGACGCAGCCGCTGCCGACGCCGCTCGCGTGGTACGCGGCACAGCTGCCGGCGAGCTTATTGAAGGCCGCAACCGGAGCCATGTTTGTCGTCGAGCTCGTTCTGCCGTTCCTGATCTTCTTCCCGCGGCGATTACGATTTGCCGCCGGGTTCGGCATTCTTCTGCTGCAAGGCTGCATTCTCCTGACCGGAAACTACAATTGGTTCAATCTTCAAACCATGTTGCTCTGCCTGCCGCTGTTCGACGACGCGGCGCTGCGACGGATCTTGCCGTCTCGCCTTGCTCAACGCACACAAGCGCGCGCGCAGAAGCCGCGACGCACGGTGACGATCTTCGTCAACACAGTCGCGCTGGTGATGGCGTTCTTAAGCCTCGTCCAGATGGACGAACGGTTCGGCGGCAGCCCGCCTGGGTCGGCGCTGGCGATCGATGACCTCTTCGAACCGTTCCATATCGTGAGCCCGTACGGCTTGTTCTCGGTCATGACCACGACCCGCAACGAGATCATCGTCGAGGGGTCCGATGACGGCGTGCAATGGCGCGAATACGAATTCCGCTACAAGCCCGGCGACCTCATGCGCCGTCCGCCATGGAACATCCCTCATCAGCCTCGGCTCGACTGGCAGATGTGGTTCGCCGCGCTCGACGACGCGCAACGAGTGCCGTGGTTTTCGCGCTTTCTCGAGCGCCTCTTGGAAAACGAGCCGTCGGTGACCGGACTCTTGGAAAGGAATCCTTTTCCCGACAAGCCGCCGACCTATGTGCGCGCCGAGTTTTACGAGTACACCTATGCCGGAAACGACCAGGCGGCCGGCCAATGGTGGAACCGGCGATTGGCGGGACTCTATTTCCCCAGGGCGCGCTTGAAGACGGAAGGCGAGTGAAGCGGCCGCTGGCGTTTGGCGATACGTGGTCTTCGCGCAACTGCAAAACATTAGCCCGGGTGTAAATGCGCGCTTGCGTGGGCGACTTCGCCAGCATAGCGAGGGATCCAGGACTTTTTGCCTTTCGGGGGCGTGCGATCATGAAGCTCATCGTGGCGGTCATCAAGCCGTTCAAACTGGACGAGGTGCGAACGACGCTCGATCGGCTGGGCGTCAAGGGAATGACGGTCAGCGAGGCCAATGGCTACGGCCGGCAGAAGGGGCACACCGAGATCTATCGCGGCTCCGAATACAACGTCGCCTTCATGCCGAAAGTGCGCCTCGAGATTGCGGTCAGCGACAATGAGGTCGAACTCGACGATCGAGGCGATCCGGGCAACGGCGCGCACCGGCCAGATCGGCGACGGCAAGATTTTTGTCCTTCCGATCGAGCGGGCGATGCGCATCCGCACCGCCGAGACCGGCGACGAGGCGTTGTGACGACAAAGCATGCGTCCGCGCCGCGCTGGCGCGGGCCGCGGTTCGCTGGCATAACGGAACGATGATTCGCAGCGTGATCGCGGCCGCCGCGAGCGCCGACCGGACCCCTCCCGCCGATCCGGGATTTGGGGTCTATGTGCATTGGCCCTTCTGCCTGTCGAAATGTCCTTATTGCGACTTCAACAGCCATGTGCGCGGCGCGGCGATCGACGAGGCTCGCTATCTCGCCGCCTTTAAGGCGGAGATCGCCCATCGGGCGCAACTCGCCCCGCGCCGGACGGTGCGCTCGGTGTTCTTTGGCGGCGGAACGCCCTCGCTCATGCGCCCTGAGACGGTGCAAGGCGTCATCGACGCCATCGCATCCGCCTGGCGCCTCGACAAAGACGCCGAGATCACGCTCGAAGCGAACCCGACCAGCGTCGAAGCCGAGCGATTTCGCGGCTATCGGTCAGCCGGCGTCAACCGGCTGTCGATCGGCGTGCAAGCGCTGAACGACTTTGACCTCAAGGCTCTCGGCCGCAAGCATACGGTCGTCGAAGCGCTGGCCGCCGTGAGGCTCGCGGCCTCCCTGTTCCCGCGCTTCACCTTCGACCTCATTTATGGCCGGCCCGGACAGAGCGAGGCCGCTTGGCGGCGCGAGCTCGC
The DNA here is from genome assembly GCA_963702825.1 of uncultured Alphaproteobacteria bacterium. Classification (GTDB taxonomy): domain Bacteria; phylum Pseudomonadota; class Alphaproteobacteria; order Rhizobiales; family Beijerinckiaceae; genus Roseiarcus. The sequence goes on along the minus strand of CAVPEE010000049.1, from coordinate 54,885 downwards.
CGAGGCGCTCAACTATGTCGGCGACCACATCTCGCTCTATCAACTGACCATCGAACCGGACACCATGTTCGAGCGCCTGCGTGACGCGGGCAAGCTCGAGCTGCCCGACGAAGAGCTGAGCCTCGCCTTGTTCCAGGTGACGCGGGAACTGACCTATGCGCGCGGTCTGCCGGCCTATGAGGTTTCGAACCACGCGCGCCCCGGCGGCGAGAGCCGCCACAACCTCATCTATTGGCGCTACGGCGAATATGCGGGCGTTGGTCCTGGCGCGCATGGGCGCCTCGTCACGGCGAAGGGGCGATTGGCGCAGGAAACCGAGCGGCATCCGGAAATGTGGCTCACCCTGGTCGAGACCGAGGGCCACGGCCTGGTCGAAAACGTGCCGCTCAGCCGTGAGGAGCAGGGCGACGAGTTCCTCCTCATGGGCTTGCGCTTAAGCGAGGGCGTCGACCCGCGGGCGTTTGAGAAGGTCAGCGGCCGGCTGATCGATCCCGAGCGGATTCGGAGCCTCGTCGAAGACGGGTTCCTGGAGCTCGACGAGCGCGGGCGCATTCGCGTGACCGCGATGGGCGCGCCGCTGCTCGACACGGTGGTGGCCGACGTCGCGGCTTGAGTTCCGCGCTCGGGCCCAGGAACCTCTCTTGAAGGGCGCCTATTCAGCGCTCGCGCAGGCGCCGGACGAGACAATCACCCCCGAACTGGATCAGGCATACGAGAGCGACAAGGATCACAATGACGATCGCCATGACCTGGGTGTCGAAACGCTGATACCCGTAGCGGATCGCCATGTCGCCGAGCCCGCCTGAACCGACCGCCCCCGCCATCGCCGAAGCACCGATGACGCTTACGATGGTGATGGTGGCGCCGATAATGCCGGGCAGGGCCTCGGGAAGCAGGACGTGCCTCACAATATCCCGCCGATTGCACCCCATCGCCTGGGCGGCTTCGATGAGGCCCGCATCGACCTCTCTGAGGCTCACTTCGGCGATGCGGGCAAGGAATGGCGTCGCGCTGGCGGCGAGCGGAACGACGGCCGCCCAGACCCCGATCGTCGTTCCGACGAGAAGGCGCGTGAGCGGTAGCAGCGCCACGAGGAGAATAATGAAGGGCGTGGCGCGGAATCCGTTCACGACCGCGGAAAGCGCCCGATGCAGGCGCGGTGCCCGGATCAGCCCGCCCGGCGCGGCAAGAACAAGGAACACTGCAAGAGGAACCCCGAGCGCCATCGCGATCGCGACCGATGCGCCGACCATAGCGAGCGTATCGAGGAAGGCGGCCCAGAGCCGCTCAACCATCTGAGGGGACATAACCGAGTATCCTTGCCCGATCCGCGACGCGAGCGAATTGCCCCCCGTCCCGCAGGAGCCCCGCCGGACCAATCGTCAACAGCCGGCCGTAAACATGGCCCTGAATGCGATCCAATGAGCTCTGCAACAGCCGAAACGGTCCGCCGAACGCCTTGGCGATCGCCAAAGGGTCGGGCTCAAGACCGCTCTTGCCCATGTAGGTCAGCTCGACCACGGCGCGAGCTCGCGTCCAATCCCGGCTGCGGCTTGAGCCGTTCCGCGATGTCGGCCGGAATGTCGCGATTCAGAGGCTCGAGGAGAGCGCGCGTCGCGGGATGCTCAGGATCGCCGAAGACGCGCCACACTGGCCCGATCTCCGCGATCCGTCCACCGTCCAGCACGAGAACCTGATCGCAGATTTCACGAATGACGCTCATCTCGTGGGTGATGAGGACGATTGTGATCTTGAACCGCCGGTTGATGTCCTTGAGCAGACGCAGAATCGAAAGCGTCGTTTCCGGGTCGAGCGCCGACGTCGCCTCGTCGCAGAGCAGAATGTCGGGGCGATGCACGAGCGCCCGGGCGATGCCGACGCGCTGTTTTTGTCCGCCCGAGAGCCGCGAAGGATACGCGCGTTCCTTGCCTTTGAGGCCGGTTAACGCGACGACTTCCGCGACGCGCTCATCAATCTCTGGCTTTTGGCGCGCCTGATACGACGAGAGGGAGCGCAATGTTGCTCCCACGACCGTCTTGGCCGACAGCAGATTGAAATGCTGGAACACCATTCCGACGCGGCGTCGGAGCGCAATCAGCCCGGCGTCGTCGAGCGCGGCGACGTCCTGTCCCTCGACGAGCACTCTGCCGCTGGTCGGCGCTTCCAGGCGATTGATCGTCCGCAGAAGGCTCGACTTGCCGGCGCCGCTTCGGCCGATGATCCCGAATATCGACCCGCGCTGTATTGAAAGATCAATGTCATGCTAGGGCGTGAACCGGCCCAGAGGACGACCGGATAGACCTTCCCGACATGGTCGAAGGCGATCGATAGGGAAGCGTCCGCCGCCGGCAATGCGGACGGTGCCTCGGGCAATGGGCGGCGAAACCCCCGAACTGGGCTCGCAGACGCGAGTTCGGTGCGGCTAATGAGCGTCATTGATCCAGGACAGCGCGTAGAGCTTTGGATTGTCGCCAAATCCTTTGGCGATCGCGGCTTTGACGGCGTCCGAGTTCTGGTAAAGGGCGACCAGTTTCTTGATTGCCGGATCGTCAATCTTCTTCTTTTGGACGACGAAGGCGATTGCGAATTGCTTGTCTTCGACGCCCGAATAGAGAAGGCCCGAGCCTGGATCAAAGGCCTTCGAGACCGCGATGAAGTTCGGATATCCCATTGCGAGGTCCACATCCGGCGTGACGCGCACGAGCTGAGGACCTTCGACTTCCGAGAATTTCAAGTTCTTCGGGTTCTCGACGACGTCGTCCAACGTTGCCTTGAAGCCAACGCCGTCCTTGAGTTTGATGAGACCCGCCTTCTGGAGCAGGAGAAGGCCGCGTCCCTGGTTGACCGGATCATTGGCGACCGCCACCGTTCCGCCGCCAGGAACGCTCTGAAAGTCCTTATGTTTCAGCGAATAAAGCCCGATGTTGCTGAGTATGCCGAGACCAGCGACGCCAAAGTCGTATCCCCCCTGCTTTGAGGCGTTGTCGAGGAACGGCTTATGTTGAAAGTAATTGACGTCGATGTCGCCGGACTGGAGCGCGAGGTTTGGAGTGGTCCAATCGGTGAACTCGACGATTTGGATGTCCAGCCCCTGCGCCTTGGCTTCCGGGATCAAAGCCTCGATGGATTGCGCATAGACATTTGGCAACACGCCGACCTTGACGGTCTCGGCGCTGGCGGCCGACGCCGAGAAGAGCCAAAGTGCGGAAATGAATGCGCTGACGCCAAGCTTCATGCGATGTGCTCACAATAGTCTATGATGTTTATAGACAAAGTTAAAGAGTACAAGGCAAGCCCTTAACCGCGACTGGCGCGCGGCCGACGTGTCCGGACGTGGCGCATGACGAAGATCTTGTCTAGCAGAAAATCTCATCCAAATATTGACATTTACAGAAATTTCAGCTACGCTTTCAACTCTTGGATTGCTGGGCTCGTGGCCCAGAGGAAATCGAAGGCGCTGCATCCGTTCGCGGCGCGATTTGGGGCCTCGAAAAGGCGGTTGGAGAAAGCGGCGAAACGAAAAGGCGGTTAAGTGATTGAAAACAAACGATCCGGCGAAATCACTAGATTCAGCCCTCGCAATGATTTCAATCATTTAGCGCCGACGGTGCGAAGCATTTCGTTTCGCTTGGCGAAATGTTGATTTTGTTTTTGGCGGCTTTGGCTCACATCCGCATACAAAACGAAACAACTGGGACGCGTGTCATCACCTAGACAATGAGATCATTTGCCTTTTGGAGGGAGAGAAGCTCCGCTTCAAAGTTGCGCGAAAGCGCACTTAAGGTCTTGGAATCGTTCGCCCGCGTAAACTTGTGCGCGCGCCAGGGAGCAGCTGGTTAGCTCCCGTCTCTCGTCCAAGCCGAGCCGCGCGCCTATTCGGCGGCTTGGCGCGGCAGGGACGCCTTATCGAGCGCTTGAACGAGATCTTCGATCAGATCGTCTACGTCCTCGAGCCCGACCGACAATCTGAGCAGACCAGGCGCAATGCCGAGCGCCGCCCGCTGTTCGGGCTTGAGCCGCTGATGGGTCGTCGTCTCCGGATGGGTGACGAGGCTCTTGGCGTCGCCGAGATTGTTGGAAATGCCGATGATCGAGAACGCGTTGGCGACCCGGAAAGCCGCGGCCTTGCCGCCAGCGACCTCGAAAGCCACCATCGTGCCGCCCCCTTCCATCTGCCGTTGGGCGAGAGCGGCCTGCGGATGATCAGCGCGGCCCGGATAGAGGGTACGCCGAACCGCGGGATGCTGGCTGAGGAAGTCCGCAATTCTGCCCGCGCTGCGCGTTTGCGCCGTGACGCGCACGGTCAGAGTCTCCAGCGATTTGAGCAGCGTCCAGGCGTTGAACGGCGAGAGACAAGGGCCCGGTCTGGCGGAGAAAATTGTGGATGTGGTCAGCGATGAACTTCTCGCTCGCCAGGATGACGCCGCCGAGCACGCGGCCCTGGCCGTCGATGTGCTTGGTGGCCGAATAGACGACGCAATCGGCCCCGAGCTTCATCGGATGCTGCAGCAACGGCGTGGCGAACACGTTGTCGACCACCAAGGTCGCGCCCGCCCCATGCATGATCTCGGCGACGGCGGCGATGTCGACAAGTTCGAGCGTCGGATTGGTCGGCGATTCGAGGAACGCCGTCTTGGTGTTCGGACGCAGGGCCGCGCGCCAGGCGTCAAGATCGGCGCCGTCGACCAGGGTCGAGGCGACGCCGAAGCGCGGCAACAGTTCCTCGACAACATAGAGACACGAGCCGAACAAAGCCCGCGCGGCGACGATGTGGTCGCCAGCCTTGAGCTGGCCCATGAGCGAGGCGGTGACGGCGGCCATCCCGCTCGCGGTCGCACGCGCCGCCTCGGCGCCCTCGAGCAGCGCCATCCGCTGTTCGAACATCGAAACCGTCGGATTGGCGAAACGTGAATAGATGAACCCCGGATCGTCACCCTTGAAGCGCGCCTCCGAGAGCTCCATCGTGTCGTAAAGATAGCCTTGGGTGAGGAAAAGGGCCTCGGACGTCTCCTCGAAGGCCGAACGCAACGATCCGCCATGGATCAATTGCGTCGCGGGCCTCAGCGTCTTGGGATCGCGGGATTTGCGCGGGCTCGTCATCGTTCAAGTCCTCTGCGCCGACGGCGCCTGATGGGCTTGAGACGAGGCGACGGTTTGAATGCGCCCCGATCTTTTAGCCCGTTGTTTAACGTGGCGGCAAGCCGATCGGCTCAAATGACCACGAGAGAGCTTGGATAGCGCCAGCCAAGCCCTGGCGTCAAGGCCAAGCCTTCTCTTACAAGTCTTCCCTTACAAGTCTTGGCTTAAAGGTTAGGGGGCGCTAACAACGCAAAACCGCCCTTTGAGGCCTGAGCTTGACCCCGCGCCGGACGCTGCTTCCCCACATCCTCGATAGTGATGAACCCGGCGTGGCGGACGCCCTGTTCTCCGCTCCGTTCGGCCTGTTCGGGCGGCAAAAGATCCGGGCCATGATCGGCCGGAAATTGATCAAGGCCGAGACTCCGCTGGAGTCATCGCAGCTTCAGCCTGCCAGTCTCGACCTGAGGCTCAGCAAGGAAGCCTATCGCGTTCGGTCGAGCTTCCTGCCCGGGCGCGATCACACCGTTCGCGACCGGCTCAAGAGCCTGAACGCGGAGCCCGTCTCATTGGCTGGCAAAGGCGCCGTGCTGGAGAAAGGAATTGTCTATATCGCCAGGCTGATGGAGCGGCTGGAGCTGAGACCCAACCTGTCCGGCGCCGCAAACCCAAAGAGCTCGACCGGCCGCATCGACATTTTCACCCGCCTCATCGTCGATGGGGGAGAGGCGTTCGACGAGGTGCCGCTCGACTACCAGGGCGAGCTTTGGTTGGAGATTTCACCCCGCAGCTTCAGCGTCCGCGTCAAAGCGGGAGTGAAGTTGAGCCAAGTTCGGTTTCGCAGCCGTCATCCCCAGCAACGGGACAGGCACACGTTCACTCTCGACGATGCCGAGATCCGCAAGCGGCATCTCGCCAGCCCGCTGGTCGATGGGTCACTCGACTTGCGCGAGGGCGTGGTGTTGCGGGTCGATCTTGGAGGTCTGGGCGAGTCCGTCGTCGGCTACCAAGCCATCAAGAACAGCGACGTCATCGACGTCAACCGCTTGCGCGGCTATGCGATCGAGGATTTTTGGGAGCCCATACGGGCGCGTGAGGATCGGCGGCTGATCCTCGATCCCGACCAGTTCTATATTCTGGCTTCGCGGGAGCGCGTGCAAATCCCCTCGGACCTTGCGGCGGAAATGGCCCCGATCGATCCGGCTATTGGCGAATTTCGCGTCCACTACGCTGGCTTCTTCGACCCCGGCTTCGGACAGGGGGGTGATGGGCGCCCTTCCGCCCGTGCAGTGCTGGAAGTGCGCAGCCGCGACGTGCCGTTCCTGCTGGAAGACGGCCAACCGGTCGGCAGGCTCGTGTACGAAAAACTTGCCGGCCACGCGGATGCGCTCTACGGTGCCGACGAGACCTCAAATTATCAGCACCAGGGCCTCAAGCTGTCGAAGCATTTCCGTGGCTAGTGGCCCGGGAGGGGCGCGCACATAGGCCAGTATGACCGTTTTATCTCAGAGCGTCACATTTCGCTTGGCGAGACGGCGCCTTTTCCTATATGAGGTCGGGGTGGCGCGGCGCCGGGAGGCTCCGCGCCGCGAGTTTTTTGGCTGGGCGCCGTCCGCCCGCCACGTCGAATTTCAAACCCACGTCGAGGCAATGGCTAATCCGTTCGAGTTCGTTCAGCAGGTGCGCGCCGAGGCCGCCAAGGTCGTCTGGCCGACGCGGCGCGAGACCCTCATCACCACAGGACTGGTGCTGATGCTGGTCGTGTTCACGAGCCTGTTCTTCCTCGTCGTCGACGAGGTGCTGCGAACGATCGTTTCTCTCGCCCTTGGCTTCGGGCGCGGCGGCTAACCTCGGCTATGATCCGGATCGCCCAAATATGACTATGCGCTGGTACATCGTTCACGCTTATTCCAACTTTGAGAAGAAGGTCGCTGAATCCATTCGCGAGCAGGCGAGTCAGCGCGGCCTCTCCGACAAATTTGAGGAAATCCTCGTACCGACCGAGCAGGTCGTCGAGATGCGCCGCGGGCGCAAGATCAATTCCGAGCGAAAATTCTTTCCGGGCTATGTCCTAGTCAAATGCGACCTCACCGACGAGGCCTACCACTTGATCAAGAACACGCCCAAGGTGACCGGCTTCCTGGGCGCGGACAAGAAACCGATGCCGATTCCCGATATCGAAGCCGAGCGGATCAAGGGCCAGGTGGCCGACGGCGTCGAGCGGCCGAAAGCAGCGATCCGGTTTGAGATTGGTGAAAACGTGCGGGTGGCGGATGGGCCCTTTGCCTCTTTCAACGGCGTGGTCGAGGAAGTCGATGAATCCCGATCGCGTGTCAAAGTCGCTGTGTCGATCTTCGGCCGCGCCACCCCGGTCGACCTAGAATTCGGGCAAGTCGAAAAGCAATAGCAACACAGGCGGCGCCGAATTGGCGCGAGGCTGACATCAGTTACGGCTGATACCGTGCTGCCGAGAGGCGAATAGCGATCGATCTGCGCCCGGCGGCGCAAGCGCGTCAGCGTCTGGATCTAACCGATTCGGGGATTGCCATCGCCGCGCTCGAACGATATAGAATGTCGCTACATAAGAGCGGCGCCAAGAAAAGACCATTTGGTTTTCTCGTGAGCGCCGCTTCCTTCGTTTTAGGACTAAGATTTAATGCAGTATACAAACGTACCGAAGCCAATACGGGCTACTGCACGGGCGCTTAAATATGCTCGCAAGTCCGCCCTGAGGTTGTTCGGTGCTCAATATCCGAGACATTGCACGATTTGTGGTCACACCGGCCGTTTCTTTTCTTACGGATACCCGCTGGCCGCTGATACGATCTGCCCCGGGTGTCTTTCTCTTGAACGTCATCGGGCGCTCGCCATCTGCGCTGGTCAAGAGCCGCTGTTCGAGGGCAAGGAGCTTCTCCATTTCGCCCCCGAGCCGAGCCTGACCGCGTTCATCCGCAGTAAAGGGGTCAAGAGCTATAAGACCTGCGACCTGTTCAAGACGGATGTCGACCTTCGCATCGACATCTGCAATATCGCTCTTCCGGATCAGTCATTCGATCTCGTCTTATGCCTTCACGTTTTGGAGCACGTCCCGGACGATCGCAAGGCGATGTCGGAGCTGAGGCGGATTTTGCGCCCGTCCGGCATGGCGATCATCATGGTTCCGTTGGAAGAAGGACTCGACGAGACCTACGAAAACCCGTCGGTCGTGTCCGCTGCCGACCGATTGATCCATTTCGGGCAGGAGGATCACGCTCGCTATTATGGTCGCGACCTTCGCGATCGGCTGCGCGAGGCGGGGTTCTCGCTCCGCGAGTGGGTGTCGAAAGAGCCTTACGTCCTCAAACACGGGCTAAAGCGCGGGGAACGGATATTCCTTTGCACACGAGTCGAGTGAATGGCGCTGGGTCGGAATCGGCCCGGAAACAGATGCCCTGCGGTCCGGGCTTGAACCTTACGATTGTGGAGGGGACGTCAATGACGGTAAGGGAGCGGGTATTTAGCGCGTTTAAAGAGAGCTTTGACCTTGACGATGACACCGATACGTCAAAGCTGGTCTATCAGGACTACCCAGCCTGGACATCAATCGGCCATATGATCCTGGTTGCCGCGCTTGAATTGGAATTCGATACGATGCTGGAGACAGACGACATTTTAGAAATGAGCAATTTTGAAAAAACCGTATCAATCATGACCAAATACGCAAAATGAGGCTCAAAGGCAGGCTATGACGGTCAGTGAGACCGAACAAGCCGTGCCGCTCGAGGCGACAGGCGGCCGGCCCGCCATCGGTCTCGTCTCGGTGATCGTGCCGCACCTCGACGATTACGACAATTTGGACATCTGCTTGAAAATGCTGGAAGCGCAGAGCTTCCCAGGCGACCGGACGGAGATCATTGTCGTCGACAACGGCAGCTACCGCGGCTTCGAGGCGGTCTGCCGCATCGTCGGATCGCGCGCCCAGGTCATTGAAGCCGCAGAGCGGGGCCCCGGGCCTGCCCGCAACGCGGGGGTAAGGGCTTCACGGGGCACAGCGCTCGCTTTCATCGACAGCGACTGTCGGCCGGATAAGCGCTGGCTTGAGGAAGGCCTCGCCGAACTGCGCCACGCGGATATCGCGGGCGGCCACGTCGACGTCCTGGTTGAGGATCCGCAGAGGATGACGGCGGCCGAGGCCTTTGAGACCGTGTTCGCCTTCCGCAATGAGCGCTACGTCAAAGAGGTCAAGTTTACGGTCACCGCATCAATGTTCGTGTGGCGTTCGGTGTTCGACGCAGTCGGCGACTTCATAAACAGCGTCCCGGAGGATATGGATTGGTGTGAAAGGGCGTGGCGGCGGGGCTATCGTATCCGGTTTGCGCCCAAGTCGGTCGTCGGCCACCCCGCTCGCCGGACAATGGAGGAATTGAAGCGCAAATGGCGGCGGCTGACGCTCGAGTCCGCCGAAGGCGCTCGGCGCAAGGGCAAGGGACCGATCCTCGTCTTGTTGCGCCACACGGCGGCCCTACTTGCGGTCGCGCCGCATGCCTTCCGGCCGCTTGTCTCGAAACGTTTGAACGGGACTCGAAACCGCCTCATGGCGATCGTCGGGCTCGCCCAGATTCGCGCGTACCGCTTTTCGGTGGCCTATCGAGAGCTCACGCGGCGGGATGAAAAGTGAATTGCGCAGGGCTTGTCTTCCAAGTGGATCCGGATCGCTACGGCCTTCCGATTGACACTGCTCTGTGGGTCCGATACCTCTCGATCTTCCCGTGGCGTCTTCCATTCTGGTCAAGGCTTGGAAGAGAGGCGCATAGGTTCGGCCCTCAGAGCGGCCGCAAAGGTCGCCTAGAGTCGTTACGGCCACTTCAACCAAAAACGTCAGGGCGGGCTTTGCAAGGAGCAGCATTTTAGCCGCGCGTCGTAGCGCCGACGCGAGAGCCCGTCAGCTTTTTACGAATAGCGCTTCGCCAGCCATGCGAGATTGACCAATCGGTAGGGGTGTCGAGTGTCGGAAGTCGCGAACGCAATCAGCACCGCCCCCCGCGTCGTCATTGCGATTGTCGCGACAGACGAAGCCAAGAACCTTGTGGGTTGCCTCGGGTCGCTCGATGGCTCGATCTATCGAGAGTTCAGCGTCGTCATCTGTGAGAACGGTGGCCATGAAGCCTTCGAGCGCGACGTCCGGGAACTGTCCAAGATCCCGGGGATGGTCGCGGCTGACGCTGAGGCGAATGATCGGCTGGGCGCTGCCGAAGGCCAGCGTTTCCATCTCGGCGCGGACCGGCGCGTGGTGAGGGTTCTCAGATCGCGCGAGAACCGCGGATATAGCGGCGGCGTCAATTTCTGCATCGCCGCCGCCGGCGCTGACTGGGATTTCATCTGGGTCCTCAATCCTGATACGTTTCCGGAGCCGGATGCCCTCGGCGCGTTGGTGCGCCGACAGGCGGAAGGCGGCTACGGAATTGTCGGGAGTAAAATTGTCTTCGTGGCCAATGGGCGGGTTCAGCTGTGGGGCGGCCTCAAATACCGGCCTTTACTTGGGCGGGCTCAGTCGCTGGGGCATGGACAGCCTGCCGAAATAACTCCCGACTTAAGGGAAGTTGAGGCGGACCTGGACATTGTCGCTGGCACGGCGATGTTCGTGTCGAAGGATTACATCAAGACTGTCGGCGTGATGGATGAGGACTTTTTCGTCTATCACGAAGACAGCGAATGGTCCCTCCGCCGCGGAAAGTTTCGGCTGGGCTATGCGCACAACTCGGTCGTCCACCACGTGGCCGGCTCGACCTCAGGTTCTGGCGGACCGCGTCCAAAGCGGTCGCGGTTCAGCATTTACCTTTCCGAGAGGAATCGGGTGATCATCGCTAAAAAGCGATACCCCTCGGCTTGGCCTTTGTTCGCGGGCGTCGCGCTAATGGAGACCTTGGAACTCCTGCTTCGCTTTCACTCATGGCGCTCCTTCACCATTGGCCTCAACGGATGGTGGGCCGGCGTGAGCGGGGAAACGGGAATGCCCGGGTTCATGCGAGCCACTCAGGGACCGGGCACGAAAGTCTTTTTGCAACGCGCCGATTAGTAAGCAACGCTTCTCGCCCAGCCGACGAGCGTCGGGGCGCGGAAAGGTGGGCGTCAGCACGAAAACGAAGGATTTTTCTGGCAAAAGCCACGCTTTCGGATCGAGCACAAATTGTGGTGTGAAACAGCGCTGAAACGGGAAAAGGGTCAACGATGAAGGTATTCGTTACGGGGGTCGCGGGCTTTCTCGGCAGCCATTTGGCTGACGCGATGATTGCCGATGGGCATCATGTTGTTGGGGTCGATAACCTCATCGGCGGGGAACTCGATAATGTCCCGTCAAAAGTTGATTTCCACCAGTTCGACTGCAACGATTTCAATCACATCCAAAAGGTGTCGGAAGGCTGCGACATCTATTATCATTGCGCCGCGACGGCGTACGAGGGCCTATCGGTTTTCTCGCCCCACTTCGTAACGCAAAACATAGTCGGCGCTTCGGTGGCGATTTTCTCCGCCGCGGTCGCCAATCGCGCAAAGCGAATCGTCTTCTGCTCTTCGATGGCGCGCTACGGCGCGCTCAAGCCGCCGTTCACCGAGGACCAGAACCCGAAGCCGCAGGACCCCTACGGAATCGGCAAGCTCGCCGCCGAGGACATTCTGCGCAATCTATGCACCGCCCATGGCGTCGAATATGTGATCGCGGTGCCCCACAACATTATCGGTCCCCGGCAGAAATGGGACGATCCGTTCCGCAACGTGGCCTCGATCATGATCAATCTGATGCTGCAGGGCCGCCAGCCCATTATCTATGGGACACGGCAAGCAGAAGCGGTGCTTTTCGTTCATCGACGACTGTCTCTACTGCTTGAAGGAGATGGCGTTCCGCGACAACGTCGTTGGCGAGATCATCAATATCGGTCCGGACGAGGAAACGATCACGATCATCGAGCTCGCCGAGCGGATCGCCAATCAGCTACAGTTCAATCTCGACCCCATCTTCATGACCGGGCGACCGCAGGAAGTTGAGCACGCGTCGTGCTCTTCCGATAAGGCGAGAAAGCTGCTGAAGTACAAGACGTCTGTCGATCTCGACACGGGTTTGGCGAGCATGGTCGAGGCGATCAGGAGGCGCGGTACTCGCGACTTCAAGTATCACATCGATCTTGAGATCATAAACGAGAAGACGCCGAAGACCTGGAAGGACCGGTTGTTCTGAAGACGGATCGCGGGCCCCAACCTGCTGTCTCTACACGCGCCTCAGTAGCGCCAGCGCTGCGCGCTGCTGATCAGAAAGTCGCGAAAGGCGTGTACCCGCGCGACGTTCTTGAGCTCCTCGGTGTAGACAAGGAAGCAGTCCATCTCCGGCATGTCCGCCTGCGGCAGCAGACGGACGAGTCCTGATTCCGGTTGCACGCAATAGTCGGGTAAGACGGCGATGCCGACGCCGTGTTCGACGGCGTGCGTCATCGCCGCCAGATTGTTGACCGTAATTTGTGGCGTGCGGTGAGACTTGGGGTCGCGGCCCACGCTCAGAAGCGAATTAAGATCGTACAAGAGATGGGTCGCCGTCGGCGCGCCGAAAGCGACCAGATGGTGTTGATCGAGATCCTCGACCTTGCGCGGTTGCGGGTGCCGTCGCAGATAGTCGGCTGATGCGTAGGCGTGAAAATGCACGGTGAACAGGCGTCGCCGAATTAAGTCCGGCTGGATCGGTTCGCGCAGCCTGAGCGCGACGTCCGCTTCTCGCATCCCAAGATCGAGATCGTCGTCCGACAACAGCAAGTGCAGCTTGATCTCCGGGTAGAGGTCCACGAACTCGCCGAGCCGCGGCGCTAGCCAGTTGGCGCCGAGACCCAATGTCGTCGTGACCCGCAATTCGCCGTGCGGCTTCTCCCGGCTGTCGATGAGTCGGCTGCGCACGGCGTCGAGTTTGAGAACGACGTCGCGCACGGCGCCGAGCAGCATTTCGCCCTGTTCGGTCAGAATGAGACCGCGGGCGTGGCGATGAAACAGCGGCGCGCCAAGGTCAGCCTCCAACGCCCCGACCTGACGACTTATCGCCGACTGGCTGAGACCCAGCGTCTCGCCGGCATGGGTGAACGACCCAGCGTCGGCGGCCGCCTGGAAGACGCGCAGCTTATCCCAGTCCATGAACGTTTCCTCGGCCCCACGAGGCCATTGAGATCGCTTACTTATTTGCCTAGCGTCGTCGCCGGCGATATCTTTATTCGGCCGCCGCCCGTTTCGGTTCTTCAGCGGCGAGCCAGCGCTCGGCCTCGAGCGCCGCCATGCAGCCGAGACCGGCGGCCGTGACCGCCTGGCGAAATACGTCGTCCGCGACGTCGCCTGCAGCAAACACGCCCTCGACGCTGGTCGCGGTCGACCCGGGCGCTGTCTGAACGTAGCCGTTTGATTTCAGCGCCACTTGGCCGCGCACCAGCTCGGAGGCCGGCTCATGGCCGATCGCGACGAAGACGCCGTCGACCGTAAGATCGTCCAGCGCGCCGGTCACGACGTTCCGCAGCCGGATGGCGGTTACGCCACGCGGCGGCGTTTCTCCCAGAATGGACTCGACGGCGGTGTTCCAGCGGATTGAGACGTTGTGGCGGGAGGCCAAACGCTCACTCAGAATTTTCTCCGCCCGGAACGAGTCGCGACGATGCACCACGGTGACATGGGCGGCGAGGTTGGAGAGATGCAACGCCTCCTCGACCGCGGTATTGCCACCCCCGATCACGGCCACCGTCTTGCCGCGAAAAAAGAACCCGTCGCAGGTCGCGCAGGCCGAGACGCCGAAGCCTTTGAACGCCTCTTCGCTCGCAAGACCCAGCCATTTGGCCTTCGCTCCTGTCGCAAGAACAATCGCCTCGGCGGCGAAGGTGCGACCGCTGTCGCAGCGAATGATGAATGGCCTGTGTCCGAGTTCGAGCGCGACCACATATTCGCTCTCGATCCGTGCGCCCACGTGATCGGCTTGCGCCCGCATTTGCTCCATCAGCCAGGGTCCCTGGATCGGATCGGCGAATCCAGGATAGTTCTCCACATCTGTGGTGGTCATCAACTGACCGCCCTGCTCGAAGCCAGCCAGAACGAGAGGCTTCAACAAAGCGCGCGCGGCGTAAATCGCTGCTGTATAGGCGGCCGGCCCCGAGCCGATGATAACAAGGCGCTCATGCACAATTCTGGACGAGGACAACTCGACCCCCGAATATTGTCGCCGCCCGACAAGCCCATTTCCTGGGTTGCGGCAGCCTCGCCCTTATATGGGGGCGGAGGTTCAGCTACAACGGCGGCTCGAGTTAAAAAGCCTCCCTTCAGCCGTGCTAGGCAAGTAGCAACAAGGCGACCCCGCTCAATCGGCGGACGGCAACCGACGGATGACAAATTCGATCTGGTCGCCGGCGACCTCGCGCCAAGATTCGATCTCCGTCATGTAGGCCGCTTTGGGGAAGCGCTCGAACCATTCACGCGCCTTGGCGCGCGCTTCGTCGCGCGGCAGGCAAAAGGTCTCGCGCCGCCAGGCGTCCTCTGTGGCGGCCGAGTGAGAACGTCTGCTGCGCCGATTAGCGACGCGCTCAGCGAGATCGATTGGCTTCTTGGTCCCGGTCGCCATCATGGCCCTCTTCGGGCAAAGGTTAGCGCGGTTTCTGTCCGCTGGGGAGCTGGGAATTGTGTGGAGTGAGATTAGAGTTAGCGCCAAACAGGAGCGCGGGGCAGGCGGCCGTCAATGAAGGCGAGGCCGATCGCGATCAGCGCGAAGCCGAGAAACTGCCGCGCGAGCAGCCGTTCATGTAGAAACAGCGCGCCGAGGACCACTGAGGTCGCGGGCGCCACAAGGGTCACCAGCAGCACGTTGGTCGCGCCCGCGCCGGATAGAATGCGGAAATAGACGACATAGGCCAGCGCCGTGCAAAACGCGGCGATCGCGAATACCGACGCGACGACCGCCACGCTCGGAACCGGAAGCGACCATGGCTGGTCCAGGAGGAGCGCGAGGGGCACGAGATAGATCGCGCCCGCCGTCGCCTGTCCGGTGGCGACGTCGAGGGGTTCAAGCCCGAGAGCGCGGACGCGCCTTGCGAATACGGCCGACACGGCATAGCTCAGCGCCGCCAATAGCACCGCGCCTTCCGCCCACGCGTTGGCCTTCGCTTGTCCCCAGAGCAGGTCCGGTCCGATGACCCAGGCGACGCCTGCCATTCCGGCGACAGTCCCGATGATTTTGAAACGGCTCAGCCTCTCCTCGGCCGTAAAGACATGCGCGACGAGCACAGCGAAGAGCGGCGTCGCCGCGTTGAGGATCGAGGCGAGGCCGGCCGCCAGATGGGTCTGCCCCCAGGCGATCAAGGCAAAGGGCAGGGCGTTGTTGCCGAGTCCGAGCAGCGCCAGCGCAGCGAGGGCCTTGCCGTTCCTCGGTAGCTTAGCGCCGGTCAGCGGGGCGCTCGCCCACAGGATGAGAGCTGCGAGCCCAACTCTCAGCGCCGCCAGGGTCAAGGGCGGCAGCTCCTTCACGGCGACGCCGATGAAGAAGAACGACCCGCCCCACAGCAGGGACAAAAGAGCCAAAAGGCCCCATTCGCGCGCCGTCATCGCGCGCTGCGCGACCGCCATCGCCGCCTCTCAAATGCCTGTCTCGGCTGCGGCCTAGCAGCGGACTCGTGGCTCGTCCGCCCGATTCCTGCTGTCCAATTTCAGCGGCGCGCGGCAGGCGGAAAGCGGGCCATCGCCTCGAGGTCGTCGAGGTCCATGGAATTGCGCACGTATTGACGCGATGCTTTCTGGAACGGCTGGAAATCCCAGGCCTGGATTTTACCCCTGCTGAGCGCCGCGTCGACGAGTCGGCGCCGGCGCTGGCTATCGCGGATCCGCCCATCCAGTTCGGCCAGGTCCCAGCGTTTCCCAACTTCCGCGCGAAAATCGGCAATGACCGCAGCGCATGACGGATCGTCCGCGAGGTTGTCGCGCTCGCGCGGGTCGCGGTTAAGGTCGAAGAGCTGGTCGGAGTCGACGGGCGAGTGGATGAATTTGTATGCGCCGCGGCGGATCATCACGATCGGCGCGATCGCGCCTTCGGCAAGATATTCGCCGATCGCTTCGTCATGTCCTCCGGCGCCGCGGAGATGAGGCGCCAGGCTGCGACCGTCGATGCCGATTCCGAGCGAGTGCGCATTCCCGCCCGCGAGGTCGATGAGCGTCGGCATGAGATCGACAAGCGAGACGCTGGAGGCGACGCGGCGCGGCTCGAAGCGACCGGGACTGGCGACGACGAGTGGCACGCGGGACGCGCCCTCGAAGAAGCTCATCTTGTACCAAAGGCCGCGTTCGCCGAGCATCTCGCCGTGATCGCTGGTCAGGATGACGATCGTGTCCTCGGCCAGTGCGGCGGAGCGCAAGGCCTGCATGAGCCGGCCGAGCAGGTCGTCGATATAGGCGATCGCGCCGTAATAGGCGCGCCGCGCGGCGCGCACCTGAGCCTCCGTCACCGGTTCGGCGTCCATCGCGCAAACATGGCGCAGCCGGCGCGAATGCGGATCGAGCGCGTCCCCGGGCGTCGGCATGTCGATGTCCTCGTCGCGGTAGAGATCCCAGTAGCGTTGAGGCACTGCGAACGGGTCATGCGGATGCGAGAACGAAGCGACCAGCAGAAAAGGTCGCTGATCCCTCGATCGCGCGAGATCGAAGATCGCCCGCTCGGCCATGAACGCCGTCTCATCATCGAAGTCGAGTTGGTTCGAACGCACGCACAACCCCGCGTCTCGAACCGAGCTCATGTTGTGATACCAGCTCGGACGATGGTCGGGGCGATCCCAGTCCGGCGTCCAATTAAAGTCGGCGGGATAGATGTCGGTCGTCAGCCGCTGCTCGAACCCGTGCAGCTGATCGGGTCCGCAGAAGTGCATCTTGCCCGAGAGAATGGTGCGATAGCCGCGAAGCCTGAGAGCGTGAGCAAAGGTCGGAATGTCAGCTGCGAACTCAGCCGCATTGTCATAGACCCGCGTGCGCGACGGCAAAAGGCCAGACATGAACGAGGCGCGCGACGGCGCGCACAAGGGGCTCGCGCAATAGGCGCTGTCGAACACGACCCCGTCTCGCGCGAGCGCCTGCATATTCGGCGTGCGGACGAGGGGATGGCCATAGATAGGCAGAAACGCCGGCGCCATCTGGTCGGCCATGACGATGAGAATGTTGGGCGCTTTGGCGGTCATTTAGGGATCCTCGTTCGACCGTCTCTATCGCGACGTGGGCGGAGGCGCCCTACCTTTTTTGGTTCCCCAGAGCCGTGTGTTGTAGCGGATCACAATTCGGGAAACCGGCAGCTGGCGAGCAACCTCGTTCCGACTGCCGCCCGGTGTCTTTCCGGGCCAGTCCTCTTGGCGAGTCAAAGAGGCTGTGGTAGAAACAAACCATGAACATTCAGATCGAGGCAAGCCTTCAGCGGAAGCTGGCTATCCTTGCGGACGCCGCGAAATACGACGCTTCCTGCGCGTCCTCGGGAGCAAGCGGTCGAAACTCGCGCGACGGCAAAGGGCTCGGATCCACGACGGGCTCAGGCATCTGCCACGCATACACACCGGACGGACGGTGCGTTTCGCTGCTCAAGGTGCTTCTCACGAATTTCTGCGTCTACGACTGCGCTTTTTGCGTCAATCGCCTGTCGAGCAACACGCCGCGCGCGCGCTTCAAGGTCGAGGAGATCGTGGCGCTCACGCTCGGCTTTTATCGCCGCAACATGATCGAGGGATTGTTTCTTTCGTCGGGGATAGCGAAATCGGAAGACCACACGATGGAGGAGATGATCCGCGTCGCCGAGACGCTGCGGCGTGACCACGACTTCCGCGGCTACATCCATCTCAAGGCGATCGCCGGAGCGTCGCAGGACCTGATGGAGCGCGCCGGCCGGGCGGCGGATCGGCTTTCGGTCAATGTCGAACTGCCGGTCGATGAGGCGCTCGCCCGTCTTGCCCCGCAGAAGGACGCACTCGTCATTCGTAAGGCGATGGGCGGCCTTCGGCTGCGGCTCGACGAAACGAAAGAAGAGAAACGGAAAACGCCGCGCGCTCCGCGGTTCGCTCCGGCGGGCCAAAGCACGCAAATGATCATCGGCGCCGACGAGGCGAGCGATCGAGACATCATCGCCCGCTCGGCCTCGCTCTATGCGTCATACGGCCTGCGGCGCGTCTACTATTCCGCCTTCAGCCCTATTCCTTCCGCCTCGCAAAGCTTACCGCTTCGTCGTCCGCCGCTGATGCGCGAGCATCGTCTTTATCAAGCCGACTGGCTGATGCGCTACTACGGCTTCGCGGCGGAGGAGATCGTTGATGGCGCGAGCGATGGCATGCTCGACCTCGAGCGCGACCCGAAGCTCGCCTGGGCTTTGCGCAACCGGGCTCTCTTTCCGATCGACGTCAACCGCGCTCCGCGCGAGACGCTCCTGCGCGTGCCAGGCTTGGGAGCCCGCGTTGTCAAGCGCATCCTGACTGCGCGCCGGCATGTCACGCTGCGGATCGATGATCTCGCCCGTCTCGTCCGCTCGCTAGACGCAGTGCGCCCTTTTGTCGTCACGCCGGACTGGCGGCCGACCGGCCTCATCGACTCCGGTTCGCTTGCGGCTAAGCTTGCGAGTCGCGGCCCGCGTCAGCTCGATCTTTTTGCGTGAGTTTGGGCAGGGCGCCGTGAAGATCGTTAGCCTGGAAGGCGAGATTGATTTCGAAGGTTTTCGTCGAGTCGCGCGCGCGGCGGCGGCGAGCGGAGTGGGGGCCGACGCAATCCGTTTTGTGACGGGGAACGCGGACGAAGAGAACGACCTTTTCTCGGAGCAGGAGGCGCTCGAGCTCTCGACGACAGGCGCGCCGCTGCGCGTGCCTCCCCGTTTTCTCGACCTGGCCGATCTGGTTTGCCGACATAAGGAGCCGACCCGCTACGATCTGCTTTACGCAGCCCTCCTGCGACTTCGGGAGACGCCGCGCTTCCTGGAGATCGCCAGCGACCCGCTGGTGCGACGGCTTGAGGACATGGAGCGCGCGGTGCGGCGCGATCGGCACAAGATGACCGCCTTCGTCCGCTTTCGCGAAATTGATGCGCCGGACGGGGCGCGGTTCGTCGCTTGGTTTGAGCCTTCGCATTACATCGAAGAACTCACGGCGCCGTTTTTCGTCGACCGTTTCGCTTCAATGCAGTTTGCGATCCTGACCCCACGGACCTCGATCCTCTGGGATGGAACATTGCGCTTCGGTCCTGGCGCACGGCGTGAGGACGCGCCGCCGCTCGATGATTTCGCCGGCGCGTGGGACGTTTACTACCGTTCCATCTTCAATCCGGCTCGGCTGATGAAGCGGGCCATGCTCAAGGAGATGCCGAAGAAATATTGGGCCAATCTGCCGGAAACGCGGCAAATCGCGGCGATGTCGTCGGCTGCTCACCTGCGCGAGGATCAGATGGTCGCCGCGCCGGCGGCAAAAGCCGAGCATGGCGTCGCAAGAGTCGCCGCGCGCTTCGCTGAGGCCCGCACGCCGCGCGAGCCTGTTGACGCCTATGAAGCGCTTCTGCGCGAGGCGAAAGCTTGTCGTCTCTGTTCCCTTGCCGATTGCGCGACGCAAACGGTGTTCGGCGAAGGTCCGATGCAGGCGCGCGCGATCTTCGTCGGCGAGCAGCCCGGGGATCAGGAGGATCTTCAAGGTCGTCCCTTCGTCGGGCCCGCGGGCATGCTGCTGCGCTCGGCTTTACGCGAGGCGGGCTTCTCAGAGGGCGAATGCTATCTCACGAATGCGGTCAAGCATTTCAAGTTCATACCGCGCGGAAAACGACGCATCCACAAGACGCCTGGCGCGCGCGAGATCGATCACTGCCGCTGGTGGCTGGACCGTGAACTCGCGTTGGTGGAATCGCCGCTCGTCGTCACGCTGGGCGCGAGCGCGCTTCGCGCTGTGGCGGGACCGTCGGCGCGGCTTGCCGACATGCGCGGACGGCCAATCGCGTTCGGCGCACGGACGTTGCTGCCGACGATCCATCCCGCCTATCTGCTTCGACTGCCGGACCCAGCTGCAAAAGAGGCTGAGACCCGCGCCTTCGCCAACGACCTGAAGCAAGCAGCTTTTCTTGCCAAAGGGACCTTGCAGGGGAGTGACAATCGATCGCTTCCGTTGAGCGGGCAACGGCTGGCATGCGCAGATCATTAGAGGACGACGCTAGCCGCCTCGCAGGATTCGCCGCGATCGAAGTAGGCTATAAACCAGTATGTCAATGTACTAATATCGCCACTTTAGAGTTGCAGAAAAATCAACCTAAGCCATTGAAGACAAGGGGTCGCGCGCAGAATCGCGCACCCTTCGGCAGAGCGCTGGGAGACTTCGGCTAGGGCTCCGCGATTGCGCCACGGGGGCTTCCTCGCTAGAGGAGGCGCCAACGCTGCTCCGACCGCACAGGAAACTCCCGGCAAGAGATCGATGAGCCAGTTTCGTTTGCGGTTCCCGCGCGCCTACCGGTTAAAGCCCGTCGGTCAGAGGGAGGAGGCCGCTCTTTCACTTGTCGGGATCGGCGCCAGCAACAAAAGCGTACTGGTGCCTTATTCGCCGAATCTGGAATATGTCGTTGCGTCTCGCGGGGTCGGGGCGCTTCCAATCGAAAGCAGCGACTTTCGCGTTGAAACGCTAGGGGCGTTGCCGACTCTATGGGCGCGGCTGCGTCTGGCGTTCTTCGTCAAGAAAAGGAAGTTTCTCAAATTTGATGAGTTTTATCTTTTCTCCGCCGGCCCAAAAACCGAACGCAGACGTTTCACCAGATACAACCGCGATATGAGGAACATTGGCATCGAGTTCGATAGCGAACTTGTCGGCAAGCACCCGGAGATTGTTTATGGGTGGCCGGCCGAGGCCACTTCGCCGTCTCAATTGACGAATGGTCCCGCGGACGCGCCGGTGGCGGTCGTTGCCCATATCTACTATGAGGATACTTGGTCCGACATTGCCGGGGCGCTCCGAGGCCTAACGATTCCTTTCGATCTGATCGTCACGACAGTCGCCGGGCGCGAGCGCCTGATCGAGTCGGTTCGGCGCAGCTATCCTCGGGCCCAAATTGAAATCATGGAGAATCGTGGCCGCGACATTGGCCCGTTCCTGGTCCTGCTCGAACGGGGCCGGCTCGATCGCTACCGTTACATTTGCAAGATTCACGGCAAGAAATCGATCGACGGCGGTCGCGAGACTTATATGGGCGTGCTGTGGCGGCGACGGCTGTTGTTCGATCTGTTGGGAGGGCCGCGCGCTGCAAACGCCGCCATCGACATGTTTGTGCGCGACCCGTCGATTGGGATGATCGGCCCGAAAGTGTTCCGATTGCCAAACGACAATTATCCCGAGGATCTCTCCTGGTCGGCCAATCGCCTCATGACCTTAGAGCTTGCCGAACGTATGGGCGTCCCCGCGGACAAGTTCCAACTCGATTTCTTCGGCGGAACGATGTTCTGGGTTCGCCCGGAGGCGTTGAAGCCCTTGAGGGACCTGCATCTTGCCGCCGACATGCCTTACGAGAACGGGCTGATCGATGGCGACCTCCCACATGCGCTTGAACGCGTGTTGCCGACTTCGGTTTTGATGGCGGGTTATAAGCTCGCCGACAGCGAGAGTTACGAGGCGATTCAAGCGCGCGGAGGAACGACTGGGATTGCGCATTCGACTGGATCAGGCCCGCTACCGACGTCAGTCCGCGCCTGAACGGCTTCTTGCGCTAAATCGCGCTGCTTATGTCCGGGCGGCCGGACTGGCGACTCCGCCGCTCGCGAGTGACCTGGCTCTGGCACACCGCAGGTTCCCGCAGGTCTGGCCATAACGGCATCACCGTGCCGCGCATCTCAGCAGGGACAATTCCGTCTGAAGCGCAACGCGCCGTCCGGGCAATCGAGCATGTGTCGGCCACTCGATTCCTGGGCTCAGTTCAGCCGGAATTCCGCGCCGACCGCCTTGAATTCCGCAGGCTTGATGAGTCTCGAATGCCCTACGGTCACCGAGTGGAGCAGACCGTCGAGCTCGCGTGTCCAGAAGTCGAGAAACTTCTTAAGCTCAGGGAAGTGCGGATGCAGGTCGTAATGCTGCCAGATGAAGTTCTGCAGAATATCTGGGTGATCGGGCATTCGGTAAAGGATATTGGCGGTCGTCAGTCCAAACCCCTCGAGCTGACGGCGAAAGTCGGTGGTGGCCATGCGGATCCT
Source organism: uncultured Alphaproteobacteria bacterium (assembly GCA_963702825.1). Lineage (GTDB taxonomy): Bacteria > Pseudomonadota > Alphaproteobacteria > Rhizobiales > Beijerinckiaceae > Roseiarcus. The sequence continues at coordinate 32,612 of CAVPEE010000049.1, read as the reverse complement.
CCTGATTCGCAGAGTACGATGGTGTCACCGCCAACGCATTCTGACAATCATCGATTCCGCAAAAATCGTGCCATTTCAATCTATTAGCAGCAAAGCCGCTGAGTGCTAGCGGACCAGGACCCCTTCCGACCACGGCACAGCTCCGCCTTACGCCGCCTTTCGCTTCTCACTATAGGAGCCGTAGAAGGTCTCACCGCGCTCGGCCATCCTGATGAGCGTATCGCCCGGCTCAAATTGCGGACCGTATTTAGCCGCGAGCTCTTTGGCGCGCGCGACGAAGGCCTTAAGCCCCATGCCGTCGATGAAGGACACGGCGCCGCCCGAATAAGGCGCATAGCCAAAGCCGAGGATCGAACCGACGTCGGCCTCGCGCGGATCGGTGACGATGCCCTCTTCCATGCAACGGGCGGCCTCAAGCGCCACGGTGAAGAGGAAGCGATCTTTGAGGTCCTTGACACTGATGGCGTCGGGATCGAGCCGCTTGCCGACGATTTTTGCCAGTCCAGGCCACAGGCTCTTCATCCCATTCGCCGGGTAGTCATAGAACCCCTTGCCGTTCTTGCGGCCGAAGCGACCTTCCTTGGCCGCCATCGTTTCGATGAGCTTCTCTTGGGCAGGATTGACGGCGTTCGCGCCCAAATCAGCCTTGGCCGCCTGAAGGATTCTCAAGCTTAAATCGATGCCGACTTCGTCGTTGAGCGCGAGCGGCCCGACCGGCATGCCGGCCATCTTGGCGGCATTCTCGATCATCGCCGGCGGCACGCCTTCCATCACCATTGCGTGCGCTTCGACCATGTAGTTTCCGACGCAACGGTTGACATAAAAACCGCGGCAGTCATTGACCACGATCGGCGTCTTCTTGATCGCGCGGACGAAATCCATCGCCGTCGCCAGCGCTTTCGCGTCGGTCTTCTCGCCCATGATGATTTCGGTCAGCATCATCTTCTCGACGGGCGAGAAGAAATGCACGCCGATGAATTGCTCTGGCGTGAGCGACGTTTCGGCGAGCGACGTGATCGGCAGCGTCGAGGTGTTGCTGGCGAACACGACGTCGGGTCCGACGACGGCCTGCGCCTTTTTCGTCGCTTCCTCTTTGACCGCGCGATCCTCGAACACTGCCTCAATGATGAGATCGCAGCCCTTGAGCTGAGCATAGTCCCCAGTGGGGGTGATGCGCGCGAGGAGCGCCTCTTTGTCCGCAGTCTTGGCGCGACCCTTGGCGATTTGGGAGCTGATGAGCTTGTCCGAATAGGCCTTGCCCTTGTCGGCCAATTCCTGGTCGCGGTCGATCAGCACGACATCGAGCCCGGCGTTCGCCGAAACGTAGGCAATTCCGGCGCCCATCAGACCCGCGCCGAGCACGCCAACCTTGCGCAAGTTCGTCGCCGGCACGCCGGCTGGCCGTCGCGCGCCCTTGTTGAGTTCGCCCATCGACAGGAAGAGCGAACGGATCATCGCGGCGGCTTCCTTCGACAACAGGATGTTGGCGAAATGCTTGCTTTCGACCGCAAGCGCCAGGTCCATCGGCAATTGCAGGCCTTCGAACACGCTCGTCAGAACCGCCTTGGCCGCCGGATAATTGTCGTAAGTTTCGCGGCGATAAATGGCGTTGGCCGGGGGCCAGATCATCATGCCTTGAGGCGAAAAAACCTTGCCCGAGGGCAGCTTGAATTTCGGGTCGTCCCAGGGCGCCTTGGCGTTCGGGTTCGCCTTCACCCACGCCTTGGCGAGCGCGATGATCTGACCGGGAGGCGCGACCTCGTGCACGAGGCCCATCTTCTTCGCCGCGGCCGGGCGTATCTGATCGCCCTTGAGCAGCATCTGCAGCGCGTCCGGCGTTGGCATGAGCCGCGCCACGCGCTGCGTGCCACCTGCGCCGGGGAAAAGTCCCACCTTGATCTCCGGCAGTCCGACGCGCGCTTTGTCCAGATCGGCGACGATGCGGTAGTGGCACGCCAGCGCTAGTTCGAAACCGCCGCCCATGCACACGCCGTTGATCGCGGCGGCCACAGGTTTGCCGCAGGTCTCAAGGCGACGGTAGACGAGCGACAGTTGCTTCGTCCCGTCGACGAAGGCGCGCATTGCGGCGTCCTTGCCTTCGGCCTTGGCGCGACGCGCGTATTCCTTGCCTGCGGTCTCGAGCATCGTCAGGTCTGCGCCCGCCGCGAAGCCCTCTTTGCCAGAGGTGAAGACGGCGCCTTTGATCGCTTGGTCGCTTGCGATCTTGTCGACGATCTGGCCGAGCTCGCCGACGACTTCGGCGTTGATCACGTTCATCGAACGGCCCGGCATGTCCCAGGAAACGAGCGCAATCCCGTCCGCATCCGTCTCGAAACGAAAATTGGTCAGGTTCATGATAAATCTCCGGGTCGGGATCAGACGCGCTCGATGATCGTGGCGGTGCCCATGCCGCCGCCGATGCACAAAGTGATCAACGCCGTGCCTTTGCCGGTGCGCTCGAGTTCGTCGAGCGCGGTGCCGAGGATCATCGCGCCGGTCGCGCCCAGCGGATGGCCCATCGCGATCGCGCCGCCATTGACATTGACCTTGCTGGCGTCGAGGTCGAACGCCTGGCGGAAGCGGAGCACGACCGAGGCGAACGCCTCGTTGATTTCGAAGAGGTCGATGTCGTCGATCGACATGCCCGAGCGCGCGAGCACTTTCTTCGTCACATCTACCGGTCCGGTCAGCATGATCGCGGGCTCGGAACCGATGTTGGCGAAAGCGCGGATTTTTGCGCGCGGTTTAAGTCCCGCTTTCGCGCCCGCCTCGCGTGAGCCCAACAGAACCGCCGCGGCCCCGTCGACGATGCCCGATGAATTGCCTGCGTGATGAACATGGATGATGCGCTCGACGTCCGGATGCGCCTGAACGGCGACCGCGTCGAAGCCGCCTTGCTCGCCTGGAATGACGAACGAAGGCTTGAGGGACGCCAGCGACTGCATATCCGTGTTCGGACGCATATGCTCGTCATGCTCCAGCATCGGCAGGCCATTGACGTCGCGGACCGGTGCGATCGAGTTCTTGAACCGACCCTCTTTCCAGGCCGCCGCAGCGCGCTTCTGCGACTCGACCGCGTAAGCGTCGACGTCGTCGCGCGAGAAACCGTACTTTGTCGCGATGAGGTCGGCCGAGACGCCCTGGGGCATGAAATACGCCGGGATCGCAAGCGACGGATCCGCGGGCCACGCGCCGCCGGACGCGCCGATGCCGACGCGGCTCATCAATTCCACGCCGCCGCCAATCGTCAGCTCGTGCTGTCCGCTCATCACCTGAGCAGCGGCGAAATTGACTGAATCGAGGCCCGACGCGCAGAACCGGTTGATCTGGACGCCGGGCACCGTGTCGCCAAAGCCCGCGGCGAGCGCGCCCATGCGCGCGATGTCGCCACCCGCTTCCCCGACCGGATCGACGCAACCCATCACCACGTCGTCGACATCAACGGGGTCAAGATGGTTGCGATCCTTGATCGCCTTCAACGCTGTCGCCGCCAAATGGAGAGTCGAAGCGGTGTGCAGCGAACCATCCGGTTTGCCGCGTCCGCGCGGCGTTCGCACGTGGTCGTAGATGATGGCTTCGGTCATCGTGTCTCTCCATGCGGCTCGCGGGCCGCGAAATGCTTTGTCAGGTCTGGTGATCCGGGTGCTGATGCGAATGAACAGCTGCGATTTTTTTCTTCGCTAGCCATTGTTCTATGCGGAGCTCGGGAAGGCTCAGGGAACGGTCAAGCCAGCGTACCTTCGATTCGACGCCAAGCTGCGTCTGCGGCTCGGCCGCGCCGGGATCATCAAGGCTGCCGAGGGCGACGCTGACACGATCGCTTCCCAAGCCCTGATAGGTCAATGGTGTGCCGCATCGTGCGCAGAAGCCGCGTTCCGCGATGTCCGAACTCGAGAAGGTTGCGATTGCGCCGCTGGGTGACGACGAATTCCGAAACCCGCACGCCTGCGAAGGCCATGAACGGACCTCCGCTTGCCTTCTGGCACATTCGGCAGTGGCAGATGTTGACGCCGGTCGGCTCGGCGACCAGGCGATAGCGCACAGCGCCGCATTGGCAACCTCCCGCCAAGCCAGCCGCCGCATCGATCGCCATCGCCCTTAACCTCCCTGGAAACGCGCTTTCAGAACGCCTCCGCGGGGAGCGCCATGAGGGCCTCCGCGCCGGCGCTGAGCCGCGCCAGATGCGCCGCCGTTTCTGGCAGCATACGCTCGTTGAAGAACTTGGCGAGGGTCAATTTCGCGTCAAGAGCGGGCGTGCTCTCCGAGTTCGTCTGTCGAGCCAACACCGCTTTGACGATCCGCGCCCACATGTAGCCAAGCGCGGTCAGGCCCATGAGATGCATATAATCATAGGAGCCGGCGCCGGCGTTATCTGGATTCTTGAGGCCGTTGGCCGAGAGCCACATCGTGGCTTGCTGCAAATGGCCGAGCGAGGACTTGAGGCCGGTGAGATAAGGCGCAAGGGCTGCGTCATCCTTGTTGGCGGCGAGGAAGCCATTGATTTCGCCGAAGAACGCCATCACCGCGCGCCCACCATCCTTCGCCAGCTTGCGGCCGACGAGATCGAGCGCCTGGACGCCATTTGCGCCTTCGTAGATCATCGCAATGCGCGCGTCGCGCACGAACTGCTCCATGCCCCATTCGGCGATGTAGCCGTGGCCGCCGAGCACCTGCTGCGCCTTGACCGCGTTGGCGAATCCATAATCGGTGAACACGCCTTTGAGCACCGGCGTGATCAAGCCGAGCCGATCGTCGGCCGTCTGCCTTGTCTTCGCATCCGGGGCGTGGCGCGCCTCGTCTTCGGCAAGCGCGGTCCAGACCAGAAGCGCGCGCGCCGCTTCGTTGAAAGCGCGGATTTCAAGCAGCATGCGCCGCACGTCCGGGTGAACCAAGAGGAGATCGGCGGCCTTGTCTGGTTCGGCCGCGCCCTTCAGCGAACGACCTTGCCGGCGCTCCTTGGCGTAGGCTGCCGCGTTCTGATAGGCGACCTCGGAAAGTCCCGAGACCCTGGACGGCGACGCCGAGCCGGGCGCCGTTCATCATCACGAACATCGCGGGTAAGCCGCGGTGCTCTTCGCCGATCAGCCAGCCTTTGGCGCCGTCATAGTTGAGGACCGCGGTCGAATTGCCGTGAATGCCCATCTTGTGCTCGATCGAGCCGCAAACGACGCCGTTGCGTTCGCCAGCGGCGCCATCGGCGTCGGGGAGGAACTTGGGCACGAGGAAGAGCGAGATGCCCTTCGTGCCCGCCGGCGCGCCTTCAATGCGCGCGAGCACGAGATGAACGATGTTGTCGGTCAGATCATGCTCGCCGGCCGAGATGAAAATTTTCTGGCCGGTGATCGCGTAGGAGCCGTCCGCTTGCGGGACGGCCTTCGTCTTGATGAGCCCGAGATCGGTGCCGCAATGCGGTTCGGTCAAGTTCATCGTGCCGGCCCACTCGCCGACCGTCAGCTTGGTCAGATAACGCGCTTTCAAGTCATCGCTGCCGTGCGCCATCAGCGCCGCGACCGCGCCCCGGGTCAGGCCCGGATACATCGAGAAGGCGATATTGGCGGAGCACTCGTATTCGCCGAATAGCGCGCCGACGAACATCGGCAGGCCCTGACCGCCAAAATTAGGATCGCCCGCTAGGCCGACCCAACCGCCATCGACCAGAGCCTTATAAGCCTGCTTGAACCCCTTCGGGGTGGTCACGCTGCCGTCGTCGTTGCGCTTGCAACCCTCGATGTCGCCGACGCGGTTGAGCGGCTGAATGACCTCCTCGACGAATTTTGCGCCTTCGCTGAGCACCGCCTCGACAACATCGATTGGCGCCTCGGAAAAGCCGGGGCTGTTCGCATATTTGGCGTAGTCGAACACGTCGCTCAGAAGAAAGACGGTGTCGCTCACCGGCGCTTTGTAAGTCGGCATCGTCGTCTCCAACAGAAAGCGGAAGCCGCGCAGCGACGGCTGCGGCGCATATTCGCCGAAATAAGGTTCATATATGAACTATCTCGGCTGCTCATTGCAAGGGCAATCACGACGCGGCGGCGGGCCATGGCCAAGTCGTGAGTTGCAGAAAAATGAACTTAAGCAGCTGAAAAGATTGAGTCGCGCGCAGAACTGAACACCGCACCCTGGCGGACAATCGCCCGTCGCGTCTAAGCAACGCCGCGTCGACCAGGTCGCGCCGGCGGGGATGCTCGCGATTCCATCCGTCGCCGTTTTCTCAAGCCTCTTCCTCGGTTATGGTCATAGGAAGCGCCAATGGTGAGCTTCCGAATGGATCGACCGCGCCGACTTGAGGGACTGGGACGGGCGACGCTGCGATGGGCCATCGCGGCGTATGTCTTGGCGATGGCTGGCTTCGCCTGTGCGGCCGCAGCGTCGCCGACCTTGACGGCGGTCAAGGCGCGCGGATCGTTGGTCTGCGGGGTCAATGAAGGGTTGCCCGGGTTCTCCAATGTCGACGAACGCGGAATGTGGACCGGATTTGACGTCGATTTCTGTCGTGCGATCGCGGCCGCTGTCTTTGGCGATCCGAAGAAGGTTAAGCTCGTGCCGCTATCCGCGGACGCACGCTTTCAGGCGCTTCGGGATGGAAAAATCGACGTTCTTGCGCGCAACTCCACTTGGACAATGGGGCGCGAAACCGAGTTCGGCCTGACCTTCGTTGGTGCCACCTATTACGACGGACAGGGATTCATGGTCCCGCGCGCGCTGCGTATCAATTCAGCGCTCCAACTCGATGGCGCCAAGGTGTGTGTGCAGAGCGGCACCACGACCATTGACAATCTCGCCGACTTCTTCAGCAGCAACAGCATGACGCTCCAGGAGGTCATATCCTCATCGACCGACGAGTTGATCAAGAATTACGCCGCGGGTCTTTGCTCGGCCCTGACCAGCGATCTCTCCCAGCTCTATGCATTGCGTCTGCGCCTCGCCAAGCCGAGGGATCAGGTGATTCTGCCGGACGTGATCTCCAAGGAGCCCCTCGGCCCGGTGGTGCGCGACAATGACCTGCAATGGATTAGCGTTGTGAGATGGGTCTATTTCGCCATGATCAACGCCGAGGAGCTTGGGGTCAGTTCACAGACCATCAATCAGGCGCTAAGGTCGCAGAAGCCTGAGGTCAAACGGCTGGTCGGGACAACTGGAGATTTCGGCGCGCAGATCGGGCTGACAAACGCCTGGGCGGCCAACATCATCCGACATGTCGGCAATTACGGCGAAGTCTTTGAGCGCAACCTGGGTGCGACAACCCCGCTTGCCATTCCGCGGGGTCTCAATCAGCTGTGGAACGCCGGCGGCATTCAATATGCCCCGCCAATTCGATGACGGATAGGCAATGCAGCGTGCTTAAGGCCATGGTCTGGTGAGCGCGCCGCTTTTGGGTTCAAATGGGAGGAACCGCACCGTTGTTGTCAAACCTTATGTTGGCAAATTGGGAAACATGAGTTATACTATTCGCAATCTCAGGAATGACGACCTTGGGCCGCGCGGCGCCGGAAGAGAGGGTGGGGTCTGCGCTTGAGACGGATTGTTTCGCAACCTGTGACGCGAGTCGGAAGGCCGCCGATTTTTTATTTGTTTCGGCATAACCCCTTGAAAAGCCTCGATTCGGCCAAGAAATTCCAAATGAATCCAAGGATTTTTATTTGGATTTGCTTGGATTTCCTTGTGCTGAGCTCGCGCCCTGGTTGTCGAAGTTGGAGTGTCGAGGCGGTGTGGCGTGCGCGGGCTCTACCGGCGCTCACACTCTCGCTTCATCGATGCGGCCGGAGTGGCGTAAGCCTCCTGACGATCAACGCTCCAATAGCGTAATTCGTCGAGGGGGATCGGTTCACCTGTCATGGCGCAGCGCACATAAGCGCCGGGTCGGAGGATACGAAAATCGCCGTCGAGGAATTCAACCTTCGCTTCGCCGGTGTCGACTGGTCGACGCTCGAATCTGTTCATTTTGCAGGATCCTGACTTGGGTGTTCTATGCCACGACGGCCGCGACAACGGAACCGCGACGTGGCCGTGGATTCGCAAGCGCTCTGGACAAGAAATAGCCTCTCTGCTAAAGGCCCCGCAACTTGCGCTCCGCGGTGTCCGCGTAGGCGCGCTCCAGTTTTCGGATCTTTCGAGGCTCGGCCTCAAAATACAGGATAATCCGTGCAGGTACTCGTTCGCGACAACAATGTGGATCAGGCCCTCAAAGCCCTCAAGAAGAAAATGCAGCGCGAGGGGATCTTCCGCGAGATGAAGCTTCGCGGACACTATGAGAAGCCCTCCGAGAAGAGGGCGCGCGAAAAGGCCGAGGCGGTTCGGCGCGCGCGCAAGCTAGCGCGCAAGAAGTTGCAGCGCGAAGGCCTGCTTCCGATGAAGCCGAAGCCGGTTCCCGGCGCGCCGCGTTCGGCCGGCTGATCAGCGGCGTTCGATGTCTGTCGGCAAGATTTGCCGAGCAAAACTTTAGCGTCTAGCGCCCGTGGCCCTTGGCGGCCGGTTGAGCGGCGGGGTTTTTGGTTTGGCCTTGCGTATCATCGATGAAGGCGCGCATTTGCTCTGGCCTTCGGTCTTGGCGCGATGAGGGGACAACCGGCATCCACGGGCATTTTGGCGCGGACCGCGTTAGCGGCGATCGCGCTAACGCTTGCGGCGTGCAGCGAGACGCTCGGCGGGCTGAATACGCACGTGGCGGAACTCGACGCCGAACCTGCGGCTCAGGCCTCCAACGCCGGCAATATTGCTTCCCTTACCGACGTCATTCAACGCAATCCAAGTGACGCTTCTGCCTACAACACGCGCGGTGTTGTCTACGCCAAGCTCGGCAAATATTCGAACGCCATCGAGGATTTCAGCCACACGATTGAGCTCGATCCGCATTTTTCCGGCGCCTACACCAACCGGGCGCTCGCATACCGCCAGACCAAGAAGGACGATCTGGCGATGCAGGACTTCAATCAGGGGATCTCCGTCAACGCAAACGACGCGGCCGCCTATCTCGGCCGTGGCAACCTCGAGCGCGCGCATGGGGACTATTCGGGCGCGCTAAACGACCTGAACCAGGCGATCCGGCTGAACCCCGAGGGCGCGCAAGCCTATCACGCGCGCGGCCTCATCTATCAGCGCCAAGGCAACAATGTTCAGGCGATCACCGATTTTAACAATGCGATTGATCGCGACCCGTTCGCGGGCGAGCCGTATCAGGCCCGTGGCCAGAGCTTGATGGCGACTGGCAAGTATGAGGCGGCGATCGAGGACTTCAACGCGGCGCTGAACGTGAACGCCAATAACTCGGAGGCCTGGTCGGGCCTCGGCCTCTGCTACGAAAAGCTGAATAATCACGCGAAAGCGGTGGAATCCTACCAGCGCGCTGTGACCGTCAATCCCGGCAACAGCGAAGCGCGAGCAGCTTTGCAGCGGTTGAGCTAATACGCGAGACTTGCGGCCACGGCCTGGATTGAAACGCCGTGGCGCGACGCCGAGTTTGCGCCCGATTAATCTTTTAAGCTTCGCGGGCGCTTGCGCACAAGTTTACGCGCGCCAACGATTGCAACGACTTAGATGCGCTTTCGCGCAACTTTCTCGTGCCTCGCGCTGATTCCTAAATTGCCTTGCTTCAAGTGGTTAGCGCCTATTGCATGTCTTGCGCGGTCGGGGCCAAAAAAACGCGAAAGCGAAAGACACATTTCGCCAAGCGAAATGGAACGTTTCGCATAATAGGTCGTAAGCCATTGAAATCATTGTGGTCGCGGAATCAGAGATTTCGCGGAATTGTTTGTTTTCAATGGCTTAACCTCGTTTTCGTTTCGCCGTTTTTCATGCATGCGCGCACCAACCAAAAGCCCGGCATCTACAAACGACAAAGCGCGTCGCCCTCGACAACCTCAACGCTGGCGCCCTTCGAGGTGAGCTGCCCGACAGCCTTCAAATCGCGACACCGCGCATTGGGGCGTGAGGCGCGCGATCTGCCACCATAGCAAATATTTCTCAAAAAGAGAAGTAATTTCTCAGTTTCGACTTATCTGCCATCCGGCCATTCCCTTTAACCGGTCAGTCTAAATCGTGGCCAGGTACGGCGGTTCGCTAGGGCAATCGGGCGGGGTAAAGGACGCCGGCTGGGACGTAGTCACACAGCGATTCCCCGAAACTATAAGCGCCTTGACCTCTTGGACTGCTGCGTCGTCGCTGGGGTTCGCGACATCGTCCCGGTCGCCAACGCAACGCGCTTTAGCTGCACATTTGGAACTGGCTCAGATTGGCCGACCGAGGCCTATTCCTCATGCCTGCGTGTCAGGCTCGTTCCGCAGGAAATCCTCGAGCCAATGGATATCGTATTGGCCGTTCTGCACGTCTGAGTTTCGAACCAGGGCGCGAAACAGCGGCAAGGTCGTCTCGATCCCGTCGACCACGAATTCGTCGAGCGCTCTCCGCAGCCGCATCAGCGCTTCGGTGCGAGTTCGGCCGTGGACGATCAGCTTGCCAACCAAGGAATCATAGTACGGCGGGATCACGTACCCTTGATACGCTGCCGAATTGACCCGAATACCGAGGCCGCCGGGGGGATGAAAATAGGCAATTCGTCCCGGCGAGGGCATGAATGTGCGCGGGTGTTCTGCGTTAATGCGGCATTCGATCGCCGCTCCAAGGATTCTGACATCATCCTGCGCGATGGAGAGAGGCGAGCCGGCTGCAATCTTGATTTGCTCATTGATGATGTCGATTCCAGTGATCATTTCGGTGACCGGATGCTCGACCTGGACCCGTGTATTCATCTCAATGAAGAAGAACTTCCCGTCCTCGTACAGGAACTCGATCGTTCCAGCGCCGACGTAGCCCAGCTCAGCCATCGCCTTGGCGACGATTCCGCCGATGCTCTCGCGCTGTTCCGGGTTCAGAGCCGGGGAGGGGCCTTCCTCCCAAACTTTCTGATGGCGGCGCTGAAGGGAGCAGTCGCGGTCGCCGAGGTGGATGGCCCTACCGTGTGTGTCGCCGAGCACCTGAACTTCGATGTGGCGCGGCTTGGCGAGATATTTTTCCAGGTAGACGGAATCATCGCCGAACGCGGTCCGCGCTTCGATCCTGGCGGCGCTTAGCGCTTCAGCAAGATCGTCGGGGCCGCGCGCGACCCTCATGCCACGGCCGCCCCCGCCCGCCGCGGCCTTGACGATCACAGGATAGCCGATCTCGGCCGCGATCTTGAGCGCCTGACCTTCATCGCTTACGCCGCCCTCGGAACCCGGGACGCAAGGGATCCCAAGACGCTGCGCGGTGCGCTTGGCCTCGATCTTGTCGCCCATCAAGCGGATGTGTTCGGCTTTCGGGCCGATGAATGTGATCTCGTGCTCGTGGAGAATATCCGCGAAACGCGCGTTCTCGGCTAGAAAACCGTAGCCTGGATGAACGGCGTCCGCGCCAGTGATCTCGCACGCAGCGACAATCGCGGGAATGTTGAGATAGCTGTCGCGCGCCGGCGGCGGCCCGATGCATACGCTCTCATCGGCTAGCTTGACGTGCATCGCGTCCTTGTCGGCGGTTGAATAGACCGCAACGGTCGCGATGCCGAGCTCCTTCGCCGCACGCAGGACTTTGAGCGCAATCTCGCCTCGGTTGGCGATCAGGATTTTATCGAACATCGGGGCGAGCTCCCCGATTGCTCGCAACCATCGCAGCTCGACTCTGTATCGCGGTCATTCAACAATCATCAACGGCTGGTCGTATTCGACCGGCGAGCCATCCTCGACCAGGATGCTGACGACCCGGCCGGCTCGCGTCGCAACAATGTCGTTGAACGTCTTCATCGCCTCGACCAGCAGCAACTTGTCTCCAACCTTCACCATCGATCCAACTTCGACGAACGGCTTGGTTTCGGGGCTGGCCCGCAAATAGGCGGTGCCAACCATCGGCGATTTCACCGCGGCCGCAAGATCGGCAGCAGGCGCGCTTGTCGCAAGCGGAGCGATGGCCGGACCTGGCGCGGGGCCGACCGCGACTGGCGCCGCTTCAGGAATCCCGGCTGCGTTTGCGTAAGCCGCGGGTCCTCGCTCGCGCCCCAGACGCACCTGCAGGTCGCCGAGGCTGATCTCGATCTCGCTCAGATCGTATTGCGACACGATCCTTGCGAGTTGGTCGATCGCAGCGACGTCGACAAGGCTTTGCATAGACCCGTCGGTTTGCACGCCGGACGGCTTCTTCATTTTGCTTAGCTCACGAACAGGAATTGACGCGCCGGTCAACAATCGGGCTTTCGTATATCCCGACGATCCGGGCAAAGAAAGTGCGCCGAGTGGCCGCAGCTCATACCCGGCGCGCCCATACGCTGACATCGTGAAACGCCGCGCCGCCGTAGGGAGCGACGCTATCGTCGCCAACGAGGACATTGATTCCCCAGCCGTCAAGAAAGGCCGAAGGCGGCCAGATGCCTTCGCTGACCAGGACGCCCGGCTTCACGCTCTCGACGATGCGGGCGTGCAAGCGCGTCCGGCCACGTTCGTTCCCCAGTTGCACGACGTCGCCTTGCGAGAGCCCAAGGTTCGCCGCATCGGACGGATTGATCATGACTTCGGGCCGCTGTTCCCGCGTCAGCGAGGTCGGCGTCTGAGTGAAGGTCGAATTGAGGAAATTTCGAGCTGGGGAGGTCGCGAGCTTAAACGGGTGATCTTCGTCAGCATCCTCGTTGATCGCCCAATGATCAGGGAGAGTCGGCATGGCGCGCCAGGGGCCGCGCAATCCATCATTGGCGACCGGCGTGTCTTTCCAATCCGCCTTGAAGCGAAATTTCCCGTCAGGAAAGCCAAAGCCGCTGAGGAAGTGCGACTCCTCGTATGGAGGTTGCAAGTCGAACCAGCGGTCTCTCTCAAGCTTCGCCAGATCGCCGTAGCCCGATTCCCGCAGCGTCCAATCAATGATCTCGCGTGGGGACATCGAGAAGGCGGGATGTTCCGCCCCGACGCGTCGGGCGAGCGCGGCGATCACCTCATGATTCGAGCGGCAGCCTTCGGGCGGATCGACGACCTTGGCGGCGAATTGCAAATGCTGATGGCCTCCGGCGGTGTAAATGTCATCGTGTTCCAGGAACATCGTGGCGGGCAGCACGATGTCGGCGTAGCGCGCGGTGTCGGTCATGAACTGCTCGTGGACGCAGGTGAACAGGTCCTCGCGCGAAAAGCCGCGACGCACTTTCTCCTGCTGCGGCGCGACAGCAAGCGGGTTCGTATTCTGGATCAGCATGGCGCGCACAGGCGGGCCGCCTTTCAGCGCCTCCGGGTCACCGGTCAGGATCGCGCCGACCCGCGACTGGTCCAGGCGACGAACGCTCAGATCGCGGACGTCCAGGCCTTCGATCATTGTCCTTTGCAGCTTGTACACGCCGCTGTTGCTGTGGAAGGCGCCGCCTCCCTCATAGCGCCCAGGCGCCGGTGACCGCGGGAATGCATAAGGCCGCGTGCATGTTTGCCGCGCCGTTGCGCTGACGGGAGAAACCGTAACCGAGCCGGAAGAAGCTGCGCTTTGTCCGCCCGATGAGCGCCGCGAACTCCTCGATCTGCGCAACCGCGACGCCCGTGATCGCGCTTGCCCACGCGGGATCGCGGGTCTGCACGTGCGCCTCAAGTTCATGCGGGGCGTCTGTGTATCGCTCGAGATAATCCCAATCGGCCAATCCGTCACGAAACAGGATGTGCATCACTGCGCAGGCGAGCGCTCCATCCGTGCCTGGTCTCACGCATAGTGCGAGATCGGCCTGGCGCATCGTTTCGGTTTCATAGATGTCAATGACGACGATCTTCGCGCCGCGTTCCTTGCGGGCGCGAATCGCATGGGTCATGACATTGACCTGCGTGGCGACCGCGTTGGTGCCCCAAATGACGACACAATCGGATTTCGCCATTTCTCTAGGATCGGCGCCCATGAGCCGACCGGTTCCGGCGACATATCCGGGCCAGGCGATCCCGACGCAGATTGTCCCGTGGAAGCGTGAATACCGCTTGGCATGCGTGAGGCGCTCGATTCCGTCGCGCATCACGAGGCCCATCGTGCCGGCGTAAAAGTACGGCCACACGCCCTCGGGTCCGAGTTCGCGCTCGACCGACAGGAAGTTATCGGCGACGCGGTCGAGCGCCTCGTCCCAACCAATCGGTGCGAATTGGCCGCTTCCCTTCGGGCCAACGCGTCGAAACGGCTGGGTCAGCCGATCCGGGTGATGGATGCGCTCGTGGTAACGAGCGACCTTGGCGCAGACGACGCCGGACGTATAGGTCTGGTCGCGCGCGCCGTGGATACGGCCGATCCGCTTGCCGCCAATCACCTCGACGTCGAGCGCGCAAACCGAGGGGCAGTCGTGCGGACAGACTGAGGGACGCCGCGTAACCTCGGTGATCGCGTTCATGAGCCTCTTGTGGTCGTCACGTTTTGGGCGCCCCCGCCGGCAGCGATACTAGAGCGGTTCGCCTTCTGATTGAAGCGCTTGCATCCCCACTTCGTCTGCAATCACCTCTTGCATTTGCAACCAAACACAACTAATAAGTTGCAATCGTTCGAACTGGTTGATTTGCCTTGGCGATTTGTTTCTTTCTCAGCGCCTGTGTGGCCTTGGCGGCGCTCGGAGCCGCTTGGGCGGAGAAGGGGTCCAAGGCCGTGGGCCTTGGGCCGGAGATCCATTACGCGCCGCGTGAAAACCTGGAAAGCGTCGATGCTCAGGAGATTGGCCGCGCCCAATTGTCCATTGATATAGCGGCTTATGTTCTATCCGACCCGCGGATCATCGAGGCGTTGACCGACGCGGCGGAACGCGGCGTGCTCATCCGGCTCTATCTAGACAAGTCTCAGTTCGCCGAGCACGGGGCCACGCGAGGAGGGCTGGTTGAGGCGTTGCTTGCTCATCCCAATGTCGGCGCACGGGTCAAGGGCGAGGGCGTTTTGATGCACTTGAAAGCCTATGCCGTCGATGGGGCGGTGTTGCGCACCGGTTCGGGCAACTTCTCTCGGTCGGGGCTCGCCAGCCAGGACAACGACGCCATCTTCATTACCGACCCGGCGGTCGTTGACGCGTTTGAGGGCAATTTCGAACGCATTTGGGCGCGAGCGCAAAACGTCAGCGCCCTTGACGCGACTCGCTGATACCGCGGTCGTCAGTGAAGCCTTTAGGGATCGAGCGCCGGAGCGGCGGCTCGAGACCGCCGCGTCGCCATACCCGTCGAAACAGGGCGTCGTTGGATGCGTGGCGCTGCGCGCCTGCGAGTCCGCCGAACGCTTCTAGCGCGAATCGCTGCGGGGTTGCGGCAACCCCAATGGCGTGTAGCGCTCGTACCGTTGGTTGAACACCTCAGCGCCGAGAACGCCGACTTCCATGCGCCGAGAGCCTGTGTCGCTTTGTGCGGCCAGAATTGATGACACGTGCCAACGCCAGGTGGACGAGTCGTCGGTGCTGGGGCCGGTCGCGACTTCGGTCACGCCCGCCGCGTAGCCGACGCCGCCGCCGATTGCCGTAAGAGCAAGAATGAGGGACTTACGCATTGTCTCCTCCGGGATCTTGGGTCTTTATTTTCGTCGCCGCGCGGCCTCAAATCTCCCATGCCGCCAGCGATAATTAAGAGATTGTAAACACGAATTTGTGGCCCGGCTAGGGCGATTCGCTCTTCAAAGCGATTTCGCGCAATGCATCGCTCGCCATTGTGCGAGTTATACGTCGACCTTGCGTCAAAGCTTCATTGTCGAGCATGGCGACAAGCTCGCGCGCGGCTCCAAGCGAGCGCTCGACCCTGAGCGCAATGTAAGCAATTACATTCGGCTCCACTTGAAGCTGCCGATCGCTGAACAACTTGAAGAGAACAGCCTCGGTCAACTCAATGTCGGGCGCGGCAAGGCGTACAAGAGGCGCTAGTCGAAGTCTCGACAGAAGGTCGGGAGTGCCGAGTCCCCAGGCGTCTGGTGCTGTCCGGCAGGTTAGCAGTAGCCACACATCGTTTTGGAGCCCGGCGTTAATCAAGTGAAAAAAAAGCGCCTCTGAGCCGCTTGCCTGGTCGGCGTTTTCGATCAGCACCGCGCTCGCTTGCGTGCAGGCCTCGAGGCTCTGTTCGTCCAACGCCTCTCCGGGGAGAGAGATTGCGCCGGCTGCTCGGGCCCAGATCGCTCCGAGGTGGCTCTTTCCCGCCCCCTCCGGACCTACGAGCATCAACATTCGACTGGCCCAGTTCGGCCAGAGCTCGATTGCAGCCAGCGCCTCGAGATTGGACGGCGCGGGCAGAAAATCTTCGCGCGCAAAGCTCGGCGAATGCGGCCAGCGAAACGTCAGCTGACGGGGCGGAGACATCATGGGGTCTCTAGTTCCGACCTGCCGCGGTAAAACGAACTCGTCAGGTAAAGACCGATGAGGTGACGAACGATGACGCCGATCGCCGCCGCAGTTGGAACGGCGATGATCAGACCCAGGAAGCCAAACAACTGTCCGAAGGCAAGGAGCGCGAACATCAGCCAGACCGGATGAAGCCCGATCGATTCGCCGACGAGCTGCGGCGAGAGGACGTTACCCTCAAGGAATTGACCCGTTCCAACAACGCCGAGGGCTAACAAGAACAGCTTGAGGCTTGGCCATCCCTGAAACAGGGCGACGCTAAGCGAAAGCACCAGCGCGGTCAGTGAACCAACATACGGCACAAAGCTCAAAAGGCCGCCGACCACGCCGATCAGAAAACCATAGTCGAGACCGATCAGCGTCAAGCCAATGCTGTACCAGATCCCTAGGAACAGGCAGACGATAGACTGGCCACGGATGAAACCCGCCAACGCGTGGTTTATTTCTCGGGCGATGTTTCGCAGAGATTCGCGATGGTCGAGGGGGAGCCAGGAGTTGAGCTTTGCGATCATCCTGTGCCAGTCGACGAGAATATAAAAGGCGACGACGGGCGTGACGATGAGGAGCGACAGAAAATTGAATAGCGCAGCCCCGCCGGATACCAATCGTGTGAAAGCGTCGAGAAGCCATTGTGCGCTTTGCGCGACAAAGTCGCCGACCGATTTCTGGACTTGCGCGCTCGACAATTGTTGGCGGAGCCCCAAGGCGTCCAGCCAATGGCCGCCGTATTTTGCAATGAATGCGTTGCCCTCCTCTACCGCGATCGCCTGCAACCGCATCGCATAGCCGGGCAAGTGTTGAGCGAAGGCGATGAATTGGCCGCCCAGCACCGGGACGACGAGAATAAAAAAAAGGACGACGGTCAGGACGAAAACGGTGAGAATGAGAAGCGAAGCGCCGAGGCGACTAAACCCGAACCTTTGAAGTTTGAGCACGACCGGGTCGAGAAGATAGCCAAGAACAATGCCGGCGGCGAAGGGCGTTATCGTTGAGCCCAGCAGATAGATAATCAGCAACAGGCCGACCAGTCCGAGTCCCCAGAACAGAATCTGGCGCTCCAAGGTCACCTGGCCGAATCTCATAGCGTTTCTGGAGCTCCGCTGGCCGGCTGCAGCAAATCCCATTTGCCACCCCAGGGATCGAGAAAGACCGCAACAATCCCATATGTTTCGAGGCGCGGCGTTTCCAGGAATTTGAGGCCGCGCTTACGCAGCCTCTCATAATCAGCCCAGAAGTCCCCAGAGTGAAGAAAAAAGCCAACCCGCCCCCCCGTTTGGTCGCCGACACGGGCCGTTTGACGTTCGTCGCTCGGAACTGCGAGCACCAGCGCGGCGCCTGCGCCGCGCGACGGGGCGACAACAATCCAACGCTTCGCGGGGGAGAGCTCGGTGTCTTCAAGAACCGCGAAGCCGAGGATGTCGCGGAAGAACGCGAGCCCATCATCATAACTGGGGACGAGAACCGTTACGGCCGCGAGACTTTGAAGCATGGTTTGCGATCTATCGGCTCATATGGTCCAGCCACTGGGCGATATAGACGCCGCCCGAGGCCAGAGTTGTCCCGGCGACCATCCATTCTAGGGAGCTTTGCAGAAGCGGCTGGTCGAGGCCATACGCGCGGACCCCAAGCGCGAAGCCAGCCAGCGTGATCTGCGCGACCGTATTCAGTTTCGACACCCAGACGGGGCGGATTTCAACCGGCTTGTCCAGCAACCAGGACACCAAAACAGCCATTAAAATCATCACGTCCCTCGACACAACCGTGATGGCGATCGAAGCGGGCAAACCGGCATATATGGCCAGGGAAACGTAGATCGAAATCAGCAGCGCCTTGTCGGCGAGTGGATCGAGATAGGCGCCGAGCTCCGTCCGGAGAGCGAATCGTTTGGCGATAAATCCGTCGATCGCATCGGAAATACCGGCCAGAATGAAAATTAGGAATGCGGGAAAGAAACGTTGCGAAATGATCATCATGACTGCCAGAGGCGTCATCAGCATTCGCGCAAGCGTGATGAAATTGGGTAAATTGTTGAAGAGCGTGCCGATATTCATCAACTATAGACGCCCTAGCGTCACCGCCCGACCATCCCTTTCTTTGGACTTCGATACGCGCATGGGATGTCTGGGGCGCAGCGATAGCACGAAGTCGCCAAGGTTGGGAAACCTGGTCTGATCCGCTCTTGCGCGTTGCGCGTGGGGCAATTACCCCGATGGTCACCGAAGCCCTGCGAGCCTGGATGTCCGATAGCCAAAAGCCGCTCACTTACGCCGAGTCGGGGGTCGACATCGATGTCGGCAACCGGATTGTGGACCGGATCCGCCCGTTCGCTCGGGGCACCCGGCGTCCCGGCGCGGGGGCGGACCTTGGCGGATTCGGCGGACTGTTCGATCTCAAGGCGGCGGGATTTGTTGACCCGATCCTGGTCGCCGCCAACGACGGCGTCGGCACAAAAGTGAAGATCGCGATTGAGAGCGGCCTATATGACACAATCGGCATTGATCTGGTGGCGATGTGTGTCAACGACATTGTCGTTCAGGGCGCCGAGCCGTTGTTTTTCTTGGATTATTTTGCTTCCGGCAAGCTGGACGAAGGCACGACGTCTGCAGTGGTGCAAAGCATCGCAGAAGGGTGCGCGCAATCGGGATGCGCATTGATCGGCGGAGAGACGGCGGAGATGCCCGGTCTTTACGCCCCTGGAGATTTCGACATCGCGGGCTTCGCAGTTGGGGCCGCCGAGCGCGGGACGCTGTTGCCGAGGCCAGGATTGAAGCCAGGAGATCTTGTCTTCGGTCTGCCCTCGTCGGGCGTCCATTCCAATGGATTTTCGCTGGTGCGGCGGGTTGTCGCTCGGTCTGGCCTCGGGTGGGAAGCTCCCGCCCCGTTCGATCCGTCACGCTCGCTTGCCGCCGCTCTGCTGACGCCGACGCGCCTGTATGTACTGCCGATGCTCGATGCGTTGAAGCGAACCCGAGGCATTCACGCGCTTGCCCATATCACTGGGGGAGGTTACCCGGACAACCTGCCGCGCGTGCTCGAGAGCGGCCTTGCCGTCTCGCTCGATCTCGACGCCTTCACGCCGCAACCTGTTTTCTCCTGGCTGGCGTCGGTCGGCGGTCTCGGTGAAGGGGAGATGCTGCGCACCTTCAATTGCGGATTCGGGATGGCGGCGTTCGTTTCCGCCGACAGGGAGGCGGAAGCGCGGGATGCGCTTGCTGGCGCGGGCCTCGCGCCGGTCCTGATCGGAGAGCTTGTCCCAGCCGAGGACCGTCGATTAATCACCCGTGGGAGGCTTAAGCGGTGACGCCCCGCGCGCGAACAGCTGTTCTGATATCGGGGCGCGGCTCCAACATGAGCGCTTTGATCGAAGCTGCGCGATCGCCGGACTTCTCAGCTGAGATCGTGCTTGTTCTGTCGGACGACCCGGCAGCGGCCGGTCTATCGTCGGCGCGCAACGTGGGCGTTGCCGCCGAGGCGATTGACTTTCGAGCCTATGCGGGTAAGCCGGCCTTCGAGGCGGCGCTCGACACAAGGCTCACCTCCGCCTCAGTCGAAATTGTCTGCCTCGCGGGGTTCATGCGGGTGTTGAGCCCATCCTTCGTCGAGCGATGGCGAGGACGGATGCTCAACATTCATCCCTCGCTGTTGCCAAATCTGCGCGGCCTCAACACCCACGAGCGCGCTCTGGCCCAAGGGCTCATCGAACACGGTTGCACGGTTCACCTCGTGACCGCTGAGCTGGACGCCGGTCCGATCCTGGCCCAGGCGCGCGTGCCCGTTCTTCCGAGGGACGACGTGGCCGCCCTTGCAGCGCGCGTCCTGGAAGAGGAACACCGGATCTATCCGCGGGCCCTCGACGAACTCGCCCGTTCGCTCCGGCGTCTGGGCGATTGTGAGCGCCAAGCGGCGTCGCCGCTGGCGCAGTGATCATTAAGCAAGTCGCTTTAGCTCCGCTTGCGGCGCACTGTGATTGGATCGATAGTTCATTGACGAGAAGGAGATTTGTTTGGCCCCGGCGGTTGCAAAAAAGGAGCAGCACTCGTCATCGACCGGGGTGATCGCGGCGAATGACAAATTGCCGCCCCTTTCGTCTTCACCCGAGCGATTTATCAATCGCGAACTGTCGTGGCTGGAGTTCAATCGAAGGGTCTTGGAGGAATCCGCAAACGCAAGCCATCCGCTACTCGAGCGGCTTCGCTTCCTCTCAATCTCGGCCACCAATCTCGACGAGTTTTTCATGGTTCGCGTGGCGGGCCTGGTTGGTCAGGTGCTGACTGGCGTCGCCGAAATTTCTGATGATGGGCGTACTCCTGCGGAGCAACTCGAACGCATTAGCGAGCGTGTCGCCGAGTTGATCGCTTCCCAGCAGGCGCGGTGGAAGGCGTTGCAATCCGAACTCGCTGCTAACGGCGTGGTAATCCTCAACGTCGGCGATCTGACACGCAGAGAACGAGAGTGGCTGCAGGACTATTTCCTCTTGCACGTGTTCCCGATTCTGACGCCGCTGGCGGTTGATCCGGCGCATCCATTTCCGTTCATTCCCAATCTGGGATTCACGTTGGCGCTCGAACTTTTGAATCCGAGAGATGGCACAACGATGAGCGCGCTTGTGCGTGTTCCCGGGAGCGTCGAACGGTTTCTCCGGTTGCCCGACGGTCCCCTTGGGGGCGCCGCGCGCTTCGTTATGCTTGACCGTTTGATTGTCGCCTTTATCGGGCTTTTGTTTCCGGGCCACGAAGTCCTGGGGGAGGGGGCTTTCCGCGTCATTCGCGACAGCGATATTGAAATTGAGGAGGAAGCGGAAGACCTTGTTCGCCTGTACGAGAGTGCGCTCAAACGGCGCCGACGTGGCATCGTCATCCGGCTCGAGATCGAGGCCAGTATGCCCGAATCGTTACGCGCGTTCGTGGCCGGCGACGTCGACGTTGTCCCGTCTGGCATCGTGCTGATCGAGGGTATGCTCGCGCTCAACGACTTGTCGCAACTGGTGGCGATCGATCGCCCTGAGCTTAAGTTTCCCCCTTACAACCCTCGCTTCCCGGAACGCGTCAAGGAGCTCGGCGGCGATATTTTTGGGGCGATTCGGCAGAAGGACCTCGTTGTCCATCATCCTTACGAATCGTTCGACGTCGTCGTTCGGTTCCTCAATCAAGCGGCGCACGATCCCAACGTGGTCGCGATCAAGCAGACGCTTTACCGGACTTCGGCGGACAGCCCGATTGTCCGGGCGCTCATCGAAGCGGCAGAGGCTGGGAAATCGGTCACTGCGCTGGTCGAGCTAAAAGCCCGCTTCGATGAGGAGGCCAACATCCGCTGGGCGAGGGATCTGGAGCGGGCTGGAGCGCAGGTCGTCTACGGGTTCATCGAGCTCAAGACGCACGCGAAGCTTTCGATGGTGGTGCGACGTGAGGGTGGGGGGCTTGTCAACTACTGTCATCTAGGCACTGGCAATTATCATCCCGTGACCGCCAAGATTTACGCGGACATTTCGCTTTTCACCGCAGATGCCGCGATTGGCCGAGATGTCGCGCGCATATTTAATTTCATCACTGGCTACGCCGAGCCAGACGGCCTTGAGCAAATGTCGATTTCGCCGATCACGCTCAAGCAGACGCTTCTGCGCAGTATCGCTGATGAAATCGACTATGGGCGACTGGGCCGGCCTGCGCAGATCTGGATCAAGTGCAACGCACTTGTCGATCCGCAGATCATCGACGCGCTCTATGCCGCGAGCAGAGAAGGCGTGCAAATCGACATCGTGATACGTGGAATCTGTTGTCTGAGGCCGGGCGTCCCGGGACTTTCCGACAACATTCGCGTCAAGTCGCTTGTCGGCCGATTCCTGGAGCATGCCCGCATCTATGCGTTTGGCGCCGGCTGGGGCCTGCCCAACCCGAAGGCTCGCGCATTTATTTCATCAGCCGATCTCATGCCCCGCAATCTCGATCGGCGCGTCGAGGCGCTAGTCCCGCTGCTCAATCCGACGGTTCACGAACACGTCCTCGATCAAATCATGCAGGCGAACCTTATGGACAACCAGCAGAGCTTTCGAATTCTACCTGACGGCTCAAGCGAAAGAATTGTTCCCACCGAGGGCGAGGAGCCGTTCAACGCGCACAACTATTTCATGACCAATCCGAGCCTTTCGGGTCGCGGCAAGGCGCTGATGGACTCCTTTCCGATGGCGCTTCGAAGGCGCGTCTGATAGAGCGCCCTGCCGGGCGACACGGGGGCGCCCGAGGGGTTAGTTATGCTCGACAACGCGCGAGGACGGTTGCCGGGGAAGCCGGTGGCGATTGTCGACATCGGCTCGAACTCGGTGCGCTTGGTGTCTTACGAGTTGCAGTCACGCGCTCCGACGCCCACTTTCAATGAAAAGGCCTTGTGCGGCCTCGGCAGAGGCGTCGCAATGACAGGACTTCTGCCAGAGGACGGGGTCCTCAAGGCGCTCGCCGCGCTTCAGCGCTTTCGCGTTCTCTGCGACATGATGGGAATTCGCGATGTGCGCGGCATCGCGACGGCGGCTGTGCGTGACGCGGCGAACGGGTCCGAGTTTCTGAATCGCGCGGAACGCGTGCTCGGTTGCAAGATTGAGCTCTTGAGCGGGCAGCGGGAAGCAAAATTGTCGGCCCTTGGCGTCATAAGTTCGATTTACAAAACGAATGGCCTTGTCGGGGATTTGGGAGGTGGCTCACTCGAGCTTACTGATGTTCGGGACGGGGAGTGCAGTCCGGGGGTCACCCTGCCATTGGGCGGCCTGTCGCTGATGGATCTTTCTGAGCGCTCGCCGAAAAAAGCGGCCAGGATTGTTCGTGAGAAGCTCGCGGGGGTGAAGGCGCTTCAAGGGCTGCCCGGTCGCACGTTCTATGCCGTCGGCGGCACTTGGCGCGCTCTTGCGCGCCTGCATATGCGGCAGCGGCAGTATCCGATGAACGTCATGCACAATTACGTCATCCCTTCGCGCGACGCGCTCGAATTTGCGTCGCTGGTCGAACGGATTGAGGTGGACGCGCTGCTGTCGATTGAGTCGGTGTCGGCCGCCCGCAGGCCGTTGCTGGCCTACGGCGCCGCGGTGCTGGAGGAGATCATTCGACAGTCCAATCCGAAGGAGATCGTCGTTTCGGCCCTCGGCGTTCGTGAGGGGCTAATCTACTCGCAGCTCTCTCCTGAGGAGCAGGCGGGAGATCCGCTCATCCTGTCGGCCCGCGAGTTCAACCAGTTGCGCTCGCGGGCGCCTGATCACGGGGACGAGCTTTACGGATGGACGAGCCGTCTGATCGAATCGACCCATCTCGAAGAAGACAGTCAGGATCGGCGGTTGCGCCACGCCGCATGTCTCTTGTCCGACATTTCCTGGCGCGCTCACCCTGACTATCGCGGCGTCCAGGCCTACGATTTGGTGGTCAACGCAGCTTTCATCGGCGTCGATCATCCCTCGCGGGCATTTCTCGCGCTGGCCGCTTCCTACCGGCACATGTCCAATGAAGATCCTGTTTCGCCGCAGTCGCGTGCGCTGGTCACGGCAAGACAACTCGATCGGGCGCGAATTCTCGGAGCGGCGATGCGAGTCGCCTATAACATTTCCGCAGCGATGCCCGGGGTGCTGCCGCGCGCGCCTATGGTCTGTGCGAAGGGCCGCGTGATCCTAACTTTGCCGGCGGACCTCGCGCCGTTGAGCGGGGAGCGGCTTTTGTCGCGCATGCGACAGTTTGGCCGCCTGGTCGGCGCCGAACCGGAGATTCGAACGTCTGTATGACGTTTGACGAGACTGCGCGTTAGCGATTGCGGCCGCCGCGACTTCTCTCGTCCCGACAGTCATAACGTTTCAAAACGCATTGATACCTCAAACGGATTCTTTACGGGCCCAGACGCAAGCTCGACATCATCCATTTGCACCAGCGATCGGTCAGACATGCACTCGATCCGAACCGACAGCCAGTTTTTTCGCGACGCTCTCGAAAGGGTTGGCAAAGCGGAAGATTTGCGATCCGTGCATTCGCCCGCCCCAATGGAGCCGGAGCAACGTAAGGCCGGGCAAATTGATAGGAGGGAGTTTCAGTCCGATCAGCGAGAGCCTCAGCCAGCGCGGGTCATCGGGCGGCTCGTGGCGTTAAATGGCACGCAGGGCGTTATCAGCTGTCCGCTGAAGACGGGCGAGGAGGATTGGTCGGTAGGTCATCTCATCACCATCGTGCATCGAACCTCGCGTTTGGTCGGCTCCGTCTGCGAAGTTGCGACGGATGACGGCAGATGGTCCGAAAGCGAGTCGAACGCCACTCGCGTCACGATCGAGTTGAACGGCGAAATCATCGACGGTCCTGACGGAGCGCCTCTTTTTTATCGTGGCGTGCGGTCGTTTCCCTCCCTTGGCGCGTCGGCGCACCGCATACGTGCAGACGATCTTCGAGCCGTCTACACGTTTCGCGGTCAACGGGGGGTCGAAATCGGCCGCCTGAGCCAAAATGAGGATATTCCCGCAGAGATCGACGTCGGTGAATTGATTCGGCGTCATTTTTCCGTTTTGGGTTCGACTGGCGTCGGCAAGACCACTTCGGTGAGCCTGTTGCTGAAGAAGTCTTTGGCCGTGAGGCCGAAGCTCCGCATCATCATCTTTGACCCGCACAATGAATACGCCGCCCATTTCCCCGGGCTGGCCCAGATTGTCGATTCCGATAGCCTTGAGCTCCCATTCTGGATGTTTAAATTCGATGAACTGGCCGATGTCGTCTTTAGCAATCGCCAGCCTCATCCGGACGAACGAGATGCGCTCTACGAGGTCATTCGCATCGCGCGGGCGAAATATCAGGCTGAATTGGGTTCGTTGGCCGGCGCAAGCGCGGTACGCCGCCAGCCAATTTCCGAGGGAAGTTCGGTAACTTCCGACGCGCCAACGCCCTATCGCATCATCGATGTCGTCGCCATCATTGAGGAATGGCTCGGCATGCTCGATCAACGGTTTCCGCGCTCCGATTTGCGCGCCTTGCGCCACCAACTCGAGGGGCTGAACCGCGATCCCCGCTACCGGTTCATGTTCGGCAGGCTGGTGGTCGAGGACGACCTTGCCAAAGTGATTTCTCGGCTCTTTCGCATCCCGACCCGGGGGCTGCCTGTTACGATCGTCCGGCTGGCGGGCTTGCCCAACGAAGTCACAAACTCGGTCGTGTCTGTGCTGGCGCGGCTCGCCTTCGAGATCGCCTTTTGGTGCTCAGGCAATTATGAAATCAATGTGCTGTGCGAAGAAGCGCACCGCTATATTTCCTCCTCCAGCGGGCAAGCCTTTGGCCCAGCGCGGCTGGCCATCGGACGCATCGCCAAGGAGGGACGCAAGTATGGCGCCTCGCTTGGCGTGGTTACACAACGTCCTTCGGAACTCGACCCGACGGTGCTCTCGCAATGTTCGACTATGTTCGCCATGCGGCTTGCCAACGAGCTCGATAAGGGGATCATCCGTGCTGCGGCGGGCGTTTCAGCCAGCAGCACGATCGCCTTTCTGTCATCGATCGCGGACCGTGAGGCGATCGCGTTCGGCGAAGCGATCGCTACACCGATGCGAATGAAATTCGCGGACATTTCGGTGCGCGCTGGGGACCGCCAAGCCCACGTTTTGGTCGAGCGTGACGCCGATCCGATCGATCTCAAGAGGCTCTCAGCGCAATTGCGTGGCGAGGCAATGACGTGACCTCGGGGTCTAGCGGCCATTTTTGGCGATGGCGTGCTGAATTAACAGAATAAATATGTTCAATATAGGCGGGAGTAGCGACCTGTAGCGCCGAGCCTAGCGGAATCGACATTTGCAATCGGCGCGCATGAACGCCATATAGAGGCCGCAGCCGCCGGCCGAAGCGAACATTTCTGAGCCGGGGCGCCTATCATGACCCCCACTGGCGGTCCTTGAAACCGTCAAGGCGAGGAGAAGTCACTCATGGCGGCCGTCCAGGAGACCGTCGATCGCGTACGCTCGATTGAGGTCGATGCTTACAAATATGGTTTCATCAGCCCGATCGAGTCCGATCTGGCCCCTAAGGGCCTGCGCGAAGACACCGTTCGGTTCATTTCGCAAAAGAAGGACGAGCCGGCATGGATGCTCGACTGGCGGCTCGAGGCCTTCCGCCGTTGGCAAACGATGGAAGAGCCGAAATGGGCGCGCGTTAGTTATCCGCCAATCGACTATCAGAGCATTTATTACTTCGCGGCGCCAAAATCCGGGGTCTCGCCGAAGTCGCTCGACGAGGTTGATCCAGAGTTGTTGCGCACCTACGCTAAACTCGGCATCCCGCTTGTCGAGCAGGAGATCCTCGCGGGCGTCGAGCGGCCCAGGGTGGCGGTTGACGCGGTCTTCGACTCCGTTTCAATCGCGACCACCTTCAAGGCGGAGCTCGCAAAGGCAGGGGTCATTTTTTGCTCCTTCTCCGAAGCGGTCCGA
The DNA here is from genome assembly GCA_963702825.1 of uncultured Alphaproteobacteria bacterium. GTDB lineage: Bacteria > Pseudomonadota > Alphaproteobacteria > Rhizobiales > Beijerinckiaceae > Roseiarcus. Next base: position 5,871 of record CAVPEE010000049.1, on the reverse strand, counting down.
AATCATCCCGACCTCGTTCGCCGCTATCTAGGCACGGTGGTGCCGAGCAGCGACAACTTCTACGCCACGCTCAATTCGGCTGTGTTCTCTGACGGTTCGTTCGTCTATGTCCCGCCGGGTGTGCGCTGTCCCATGGAGCTGTCAACCTATTTCCGCATCAATGAGCGGAATACCGGGCAGTTTGAGCGCACGCTGATTATCGCCGACCGAGGAGCTTACGTAAGCTATCTTGAAGGCTGCACGGCGCCGAAGCGAGACGAGAACCAGCTCCACGCAGCTGTCGTTGAACTGATCACCCTGGACGACGCGGAGATTAAATATTCGACCGTGCAGAACTGGTATCCCGGTGATTCCGAAGGTCGCGGCGGCATCTACAATTTTGTCACCAAGCGCGGCGACTGCCGCGGCGCCCGATCGAAAATCTCCTGGACGCAGGTCGAAACAGGCTCGGCAATCACCTGGAAATATCCGTCTTGCATTTTGCGTGGCGAGGCCTCGCGCGGGGAATTCTATTCAATCGCGATTTCAAACGGCCATCAGCAGGTCGACAGCGGAACGAAGATGATCCATCTTGGCCGCAACACGACGAGCCGCATCATTTCAAAGGGCGTTGCCGCTGGCAAATCGCAAAACACCTATCGGGGTCAGGTGTCTGCGCACCGGCTGGCGACGGGAGCGCGCAATTTCACCAATTGCGATTCGCTCTTGATAGGGCACGAGTGCGGCGCGCACACAGTCCCTTATATCGAGGCGAAGAACGCCGCCGCGGTGATCGAGCACGAGGCCACCACATCGAAGGTTTCGGAGGAACAGCTGTTCTATTGCCTGCAACGAGGGCTGTCAGCCGAGGAGGCGACGGCGCTCATCGTCAACGGCTTCGTCCGGGACGTGCTTCAGCAATTGCCGATGGAGTTTGCTGTCGAAGCGCAGAAGCTCATTTCAATCAGCCTCGAGGGGAGCGTGGGATGATGGCCCGCACGAGAGCTGAGAAGCGGCGAATGCTAGAAATTAAGAACCTCAGCGTTTCCATCGAGGACAAGCTGATCCTCGACAACCTTAGTCTCAGCGTGAACGCGGGCGAGGTTGCTGCGATAATGGGCCCGAACGGGTCTGGCAAGTCGACGTTGGCTTATGTTTTGGCGGGGAAGCCCGCTTACAAAGTTATATCGGGCGAGGTTTTGCTCGACGGAGAGAGTCTGCTGGAGCTCGAGCCGAACAAGCGTGCCCTCGAGGGGCTGTTTTTGGCGTTCCAATATCCGGTCGAGATTCCCGGTGTCGCTGCAATGACTTTTCTCAAGGCGGCGTTGAACGCCCAGAGGAGGCCGCGTGGAGAAAGTGATCTCACCACGCCCGATTTCATGCGCCGCGTGCGCGAGGCGGCGCAAGCGTTAAAGATCGATCAGGAGATGTTGCGGCGGCCGCTGAACGTCGGCTTTTCCGGGGGCGAGAAAAAGAGATTCGAGGTGCTGCAGATGGCGCTGCTGGAGCCGCGAGTCAGCGTCCTCGACGAAACCGATTCGGGGCTCGACATCGACGCGTTGAGAGTTGTCGCCGAGGGCGTCAACGCCCTTCGCAGCCCAAAGCGCTCTTTTGTCGTGATCACGCACTATCAGCGGCTTTTAGACCACATCAAGCCGGATGTCGTGCATGTGATGGCCAGAGGCCGGATTGTCGCCTCCGGCGGTCCGGAACTTGCGCTCGAGCTCGAGCGCAATGGCTATCGCGATTACGCTGAGGAGGCTGCGTAATTCGCCGATGACCGCGCATGTCGTCAATCGGTCGGTTGCCGAAACAACCCTTGCCCGGCAATTTGCGGAGCAAGAGCGACGCGAGCGATCGCCTGCTCGGGCCGCGGCTTTCGCTCGGTTCGCCGCGGCCGGACTGCCGACCCGGCGGGTCGAGACTTGGCACTACACGGATTTGCGCGCCTGGATGGCCGATGCGGCGCCGATCCTTCCTGCGCCGACGCGGGCCGACGTCGAGGCGGCGCGCAGTCGGCTCGCACGGCGCGAGCGCTTAGCGGCGGGGCCGCAACTCGTCTTGCTAGGCGGACGCTTTATCGCCGAGCTCTCGGATCCCCTTCCGACCGGTGTCTCAATCGCTGAGGGGGTCGCGGCCCATGCGGCCGACGATCCCTTAGCGGCGCTAAACGAGGCGCTGAGTCCCTGCGGTTACACCATCTCGGTTATGCGCGAGGCCAACATTGCCGAGCCCATCATGCTTCTGCATCTCGGCGATGACGCATTGTCTTGCTCCGTCTATTCGCGGACGGCTATCGATTTCGACGTGGAAGCGCGAGCTTCGTTCGTTGAGATATTCGAAGGCGCTCATGCCGGGGTCCAGCGACACTCGGCGACGATTTTGACGCTGGCCGAGGGAGCGAGGGCGAAGCACGTCGCGGTCGTTGGCGACGAGCCCGGACTGCACATCGAAACCCAGATCTGCGAACTTGCGAAGGGCGCGGAGCTAACCGCTTTTGGATTGATTTCTGGCGGCGACCTTACGCGCCGGCAGATTTTTGTCAGGATGCTCGGAGAAGAAGCGAAGGCGTCGCTTGGTGGACTGGCGCTTATCGACGGCGCGCGGCGTGCCGACACGACGCTGCAGGTCGTTCATGCCGCTCCAGCTGGGACGAGCCGCGAATTCTATCGCACGATCGTCGATGACGACGCGATCGGCGTGTTTCAGGGAAAGATCATTGTCGAAAAAGCAGCGCAAAAGACAGATGGGGCGATGAAGTCGCAGGCTATTCTCCTGTCCCCGCGAGCGCAGATGAATGGGAAGCCGGAATTGGAGATCTTTGCCGACGACGTCGTGTGCGGCCACGGGGCAACGGTGGCTTCGCTCGACCCCGAACACGTGTTTTATCTGCAATCGCGCGGCATTCCTGACGACGACGCGAGGGGCATGTTGCTTGAGGCTTTCGGGGGGGAGTCTATCGACCGAGTTGAGGACAAGCTGCTGGTCGATGCGTTGCGCGCTCGACTTACCGCGTGGCTCGGAACGCGAAAGGCGAAGACGTGAATAAGTTCGTGCAACCGGCGTTCGACGCTTACGACGTTGAAGCGACACGGGCGGATTTTCCCGTCCTGGCCGAGCGCCCGTACGGAAAGCCGCTTGTGTATCTGGATAACGCCGCCTCGGCTCAGAAGCCGAAGAAGGTTATCGACCGCGTGACGCATGCCTATGAGCACGAATATGCAAATGTGCATCGCGGCTTGCACTACCTCGCGAATGCGGCGACCGAAGCGTATGAGGGGGCCCGAGAAACGGTGCGGCGGTTCGTCAATGCCGCCTCGCACGAGGAGATCGTTTTCACCCGATCGGCGACTGAGGCGATCAATCTCGTTGCGTCTAGTTTCGGCCTCGCGGACATCGGCGCCGGCGACGAGATCGTACTAAGCGTGATGGAGCATCACTCCAACGTCGTGCCTTGGCACTTCCACCGTGAACGCAAGGGCGCGGTGTTGCGATGGGTCGATGTCGGCGACGATGGCGCCTTCTCCCTTGACGCATTCGAACGCGCTCTCAGCGATCGAACGAAGATTGTCGCGATAACGCAAATGTCGAACGTCCTCGGGACCGCGGTTCCAATCAAGGAGCTCGTCAAAATCGCGCACGAGCGAGCGATCCCCGTGCTGGTCGATGGCTCGCAAGGCGCCGTGCACCTTGACGTCGACGTGCGCGACCTCGATGCAGACTTCTACGTTTTCACTGGGCACAAGGTTTATGGCCCCACGGGTATCGGCGTGCTCTACGGCAAGCGAGAACTTCTTGAGAAGTTGCCGCCATACCAGGGCGGCGGCGAGATGATCGAGGAAGTCACGAGGGACGCTGTCTCCTACAACCATCCGCCACATCGGTTCGAGGCCGGCACTCCGCCGATCGTGCAGGCTATCGGGCTTGCGGCGGCATTGGACTACATTGAGGGGATCGGGCGGCCCCGCATCCGCGCGCATGAGGAAGCGTTGTGCGCTTATGCGCACAAGCTTCTGTCGTCGATCAATTCCCTGCGCATAATTGGCGTTGCAGAAGGCAAAGGCCCTATCGTCTCATTTACGATGGAGGGCGTGCACGCACATGACATCGCAACTTTGATCGATCGATCGGGCGTCGCCGTGAGGGCCGGAACGCACTGCGCGATGCCGCTGTTGCAAAGGTTTGGAGTGACATCGACGTGCCGAGCCTCGTTTGCGCTCTACAACACCTTCGACGAAGTTGATGCGCTGGCGGAATCGCTGATCCGCGCGCGAAAGCTCTTCCAGTAGGGAGATGGGCATGGACGAGGCTCAAAGCCGCGCGAATGGCGTCGAGGCTCTTTCCCCTCAGGTCGAGCGAAATGCGGTGTTTAGGCCGCCTTCGGAGATGGAGCCGGAAGACTTGCGTCAGCTGACAGATTCCATCGTCGCGGCGCTGAAAACTGTATATGATCCGGAGATTCCCGCGGATATCTACGAACTAGGCCTGATTTACAATGTTGATATAGATGACAGTCGTTTTGTCAGCATCGAGATGACGTTGACCGCGCCTGCTTGTCCCGTCGCGGGCGAAATGCCGACTTGGGTTGAGAATGCCGTTAGCGCGGTCTCAGGTGTTGCGGGCGCGAAGGTAAACATGGTGTTTGATCCACCTTGGGATCAGACCCGTATGTCCGACGAAGCGCGGGTCGCGCTCGACATGTGGTGAGCGATCGGTCTTGCGCCGGCGAACTGCGCCATCCATCGACCGTTGCTCGTCGTCGGCAGGGGCCTTAACGACCTAGGGACCTAAAGAATGGACCCGGCGCGCGCCAAGCGCTCGTCTTGGCTGAATGATCAGCGAGTACGCGGGCTAGCCTACCAAATATTGCTGCTTGCGCTTATCGCGGCGTTAGCTTGGGGCGGAATTTATAACGCTGCGGTCAACATGCGGGCCCGCGGCATTCCGATGGGCTTCGGTTTTTGGAACGACGTCGCCGGCTTCGATATCAATCTTCATCTTATAAATTACTCCAACCTGTCGACCTACGGACGAGCCTTTTGGGTTGGATTGCTCAACACCCTGCTTATCGGGGTCATTTGCATTCCGCTGGCGACGCTGTTGGGCTTCGTGATTGGCGTGGCGCGCCTCTCCCCCAACTGGCTGCTGTCGCGGTTTGCGCTCGTTTACACCAGCGTCATGCGCAACACGCCGCTGCTCTTGCTGTTGCTGTTCTGGTACAACGCGGTTCTCAAGTCATTGCCGGGACCTCGACAGTCAATCAGTCTCGACGATGTCATCTTTCTCAACAACCGCGGCCTCTACTTGCCAATGCCTGTCGCGCGCCCCTCCGCCGTTTGGTTTCTGGGAACGGCCCTGGTGGCGATCGTTTCCGCGGTCGGATTTCACGTGTGGGCGCGGCGGCGACAAGACCGGACCGGCGCACAAATGCCGACTGCGCTCGTGGCGGCCGCACTCATCGTCGGACTGCCCGCGCTCGTGATAGCTGCGACCGGGGCGCCGTTCGAGTTCGATATCGCCCGGTTATCCGGCTTCAATCTCAAAGGGGGGCTTCAAATCATCCCCGAAATGGCTGCGCTTGTGTTCGGACTTGTCACCTTCACCGCAGCTTTCATCGCGGAGATTGTTCGCGCTGGCGTTTTGGCGGTGCCGTTTGGTCAGAGCGAGGCCGCTGGCGCGCTTGGCTTGCATCACGGCCTATCGATGAGGCTGGTCGTCATCCCGCAGGCGATGCGACTCATAACGCCGCCGCTCACATCGCAATATCTAAACATCGTCAAGAATTCCTCGCTTGCCGTGTTTATCGGTTATCCCGACCTAGTACAGATTTTCGCCGGCACGGTTCTCAACCAGACGCAGGCGACAGTGCAGGTGATGGCGATCACCATGGCG
>CAVPEE010000048.1:0-92856 GCA_963702825.1 uncultured Alphaproteobacteria bacterium | reverse complement strand
CGACGATCGGAACGCTTTTTCCCTGCTTTTTGCGTTCCTTAAGGATGCGAGAAATTAGTCGCTCAGACGCATGGTCGCCGTAGACGTCGGCAGTGTCGAGGAAATCTACGCCTTCATCGAGACTGACACGCAGAGCATCGAGCGAGTCGACGTCCTTGACGGGCCCCCAGGAGGCGCCAATCGCCCAGGCGCCGAACCCGATCTCCGAAACCGACCAACCTGTTCGTCCGAATTGTCGCTTGCGCAATGCTTTTTCCTCCCAAACGCGACGCCCGAACGGCGGCGGTTGCTTTGCAACCATAATCGCGCAAAGTTATCATACCACCTGATGACTTAGCAACTTCGGCGCATGGCGCGGGTCGTGCCGTTCCAGCGGAGGACGCAGGCCCGTTTGCCCGCGATGCGGCAGCGCCGGACTTATCGACGGTTTGAGCGCGTCGATCGGTGCTTGAAATCGCGATCATCGATCTGCCAATGACGTTTCCTGGCGAAACTCATGCCTTCAACCGGAGACCGCTTTCTTGCTCTTACGGCCCGTTCATTGGATCAACCTTCAAGGGCAGTAGAAGGCCGGCGGCCCCCATCCAAATCGTCTTGACGAAAGCTCGCGGAGGCAGATTTCGGCCTTCTTATTGCAATGCAATGGGCGTGACCGCCGCGTCCGAGCGGGGAAGCTGAAATGGCCCGTATGTCCCGAAGACGGGACAAGCTTTCTCGCCGTCGGAATCATTAGACCTGGATCGCCAGAACGACCTGCTTGATTACGCCATCGAACCGGTCGTCGCGGACAAGCGCTCCATAGGGCAAATCAAACGACTACCCCGCGTCGTAATAAGGAACGACATAGGGACCTTCGGGGATCACCGCGACACAAGGATCCTCGGCGCGGGCGATGCTGCGAGCAATCGTCTCATCGAGATTGCCAACCGCTTCAACCCCGGTCAACGCACGCTCTTCGTCCGACAAGCCGGATGTATAGAGCGAGATTCGACCGACGCGCATCGGTTTAAGCTGCATTTCGGTCTGCCATTCGTCGACGTCCGCCAAAGACTTGGCGGTTAGGGTGGCCAAGAACTTGTCGGGACCCAGTTCTATCAAGCGGCCTTGGGCGGCGCGAAATTCCTCTGACCCGAGCCCTTCCGAACATTCGGAAGCGATGATCAGCGTGCCGCCGGGCGCCAAAATATCCATCGGGGTCACCATCCCCTTGATCGTTTGATAATAGGTCTTGTCGAGCGGATAGCCTGCTGAGGAAGTGACCACCGTTTTGAACCTGCGTCGCGCCGGCACGCGGATGGCGCCGTTAACGAATTCCACTGCGGCCGCATGGCTGGCGACAATCTCGCCGAAATTCACGTAAGCCAGATCGCGATCGTCGTCGATAACTGTATTGAGACTGTACAGATCGCCAAGCTGCCGGACAATCTCAAGCTGTTCTTCGTGAAGCGGATTGCCAATCAGATTGCACTGAACGGCGAGAGGATCTTCCATGAAACGCGCGGAATGGAAGGTGCGGATGGTCTCGTGGTGGGCGACGCCAGGCGCGATGACCTTGCGGCCGCCGGACCAGCCAGCCATAAAATGCGGTTCGACTAGGCCGGTGGCGATACGTAATTCCGCCTCGACGAAACGGCGGTCGAGTTTGATCGGTGTTCCACGCGTCGCGGTTAATCCGAGATCGACATGATCAGCGTCGTTGCGCGCATAATGGTTTTCGATTCGCACCCTCTCCATGACCCACGGATCGCCAACCAGTTCAGCAAGCTCTTCGCCAAGGTTCGGCCGATGCAGGCCGGTGGCGACGAGAATGGTGATGCTGTTGAGTGCAATGCCCGAGGCGACCAGCGTTTCGATCATCGGCCGCAAGAAGAGATGGTTGGGCACCGGTCGGGTAATGTCGCAAATGAGTATGCAGGCGCTTTTGCGTCCACGGGCGAGTTCCGCCAGCGAAGGTGAATGGATCGGTTCCGACAACGCTTGTCGAACCGCTGCTGCAGGATCGGCGATTTTTTGAAGCTTCTCCTTTTCGATCAGGGTGACTTCCGCGTGCCCGGGCATGCGCAGATTAAGTTGTCCGCGGCCGTACAGAAGGGCGATCAATTCAGAGACTGACACGCGCCGCTCCCTCTTCACCGGCGGGCATCGCTTAAGCCTGCGCCGACCTTTGGACGACAGCCCGCGTCTAAGCCCCACCAGGATTTCTTTCAGCCCGTGGGGCTTATAGGGGTGTCGCCTCGCATTGATCGAGCATGCAACGTCCCTTGTCAATTTCATGCGCAATAATCCAGCAGCGTTCATTACATAGCGCGCACTCGCCGGCGCTGATCTCCGACATGAACCGCGCGAGGCTCCATAGCTGGGATCGCCGCGACATCGCCTGTCCGCTCCCGGCACCGAATGCTATATTCAATGTTTTCAGATCGGCGCGCCGCTTCGAGTTTGGAGAGTTCTTTGGAAGTTCATCTCGACCCGCTCGGCGGCCTGTCGGGCGACATGTTCGTCGCGGCTCTCCTCGACGCTTTCCCTGAACACTGGCCGCACGTGCAATCGACGATCGCCTCTCTAAATCTTGGCGCTGGAGCGGAATGCGAGCTCGCCTCGCGTCGCGATCATTCCTTCGCCGGACGTCGATTTCTTGTCGGAGCGGATCGCACGGCGCTGAACCTTTCCGAGAGCCAGCAACCGCCCGATCACCACAGAGAGTCTTCGCACAGTCACGAGGCAAGCCGCCATCACGAGCACGTTCACTCTCACGAGAATCGAAGAGGCCACAAGGCGTGGTCCGACATTCGAGCCGAACTTGACCGCTCAGGCCTCGATGACGACGTGAAGAAGCATGCGCTCGCGATCTTTAACCTTCTCGCCGAGGCGGAGGCGAAAGTGCATGGCGTCGAGGTGGACGCGGTCACGTTTCATGAGGTTGGCGCCGTCAACTCGATCGTCGACATCGTTGCTGCGGCGCAATTGATTTCGCTGATTCGCGCCGATCGCTGGTCGTCGGCCCCGTTGCCGATCGGATCAGGGCGAATCAATTCCGCACACGGCATTCTACCCATACCCGCGCCAGCCGCCGCGTTGCTGCTGCAAGGCCTGCCAGTCATCGACGACGGCGTTCCAGGTGAGCGCGTTACACCAACAGGCGCCGCCCTCGCTGCTTACCTTATTGACTCCCGCGCCATGTCGAACGCGCGCATTCTCAGGATATCGCGCAGCGGCGTCGGATTCGGCGCTCGAAGCCTGCCGGGTCTCAGCAATTGTTTGCGGGCATTGGCGTTCGATGAAGCGACGCCGCTTGAGCGCTCGACAGTTGCGGGCTCTATTGCTCGTCGGCAATTGGCCGTCATCACATTCGAAGTCGACGACCAATCGCCTGAGGATCTGGCAGCCGGACTCGACCATATCCGCGGACTGCATGAAGTTTTCGACGTGACCCAGACCTCCGCTGTCGGTAAAAAGGGGCGTATGGCCGCGCACGTCCAGATTCTGGTCTCGCCTCGTGCACTCGACAACGTGATCGTCGCTTGTTTTGAGGAGACCACGACCATCGGCTTGAGGCACCAGCTGACGGAGGGCGCCGTGTTGCGCCGCCGTTTAGAAACGATTGAAACGGAAGGCGGCGATAACTTGCGGGTCAAAATCGTCGAGCGGCCGGGGGGAGTGAAAAGTGGGAAGGCCGAGGCCGCTGACGTGGCCAACCATCGCGGGCATCTCAAACGCGCGGGTTTGGGAGGAGAGGCAGTCGCGCTTGCGCTCGCCCTGCGCGATCAGAATCGGACTGGCGCTGGTGACGAAGAGAAGTGAGGTTTCAGCAATACAGGCTGACCAAGCGGGCCGGAGCTTCCAGGCCCGATTGGCTGCCGTTTTGTCGGCTATAGAAGGACCGCTAGCGGTCGCTGTCAGTGGTGGCGTAGACAGCGTTACGCTGTCGACTTTTGCCCATCGCACCACAGGTTCTCGAACTGAGGTTTTCCATGCCGTCTCGCCCGCAGTGCCGGAAGAGGCGACTGAGCGCGTGAAATGGCTCGCGGCGAACCAAGGTTGGCGGCTGCGAATTGTGGACGCGCGAGAATTTGCCGACGAAAGCTATCTGGCGAATCCGGTCGATCGCTGCTTCTTCTGCAAGACCAACCTCTACGGCTGCATCGCGCGCCACAGCGAAGCGCAGATTCTTTCGGGCGCCAATCTCGATGATCTTGGGGAATATCGGCCCGGACTCAATGCCGCCAAGCTTCATTCGGTCCGCCACCCTTATCTCGAGGCCGGCATCGACAAACGGGCGGTCCGTTCGCTCGCTCGCGATTTGGGATTGGGCGCTTTGTCCGAGCTGCCGGCCGCGCCCTGTCTTTCGAGTCGTGTTGAGACCGGCATCGCGATTCGCCCAGAGGTCCTGAAGGCGATCCACGCGGTGGAACAAAGCATCGCAAAGCAGTTTCCGACCGGAACCGTTCGTTGCCGGGTGCGGGCCAAGGGAGTCGTGATCGAGCTCGATCCCGAAACCCTCGCAGCGATTGCCGGCAAGCGTGAAGGCGAGGTGCGCGCGAACGCGGATCGAATTTTCGCCGGGGTCGCGCCGACACTCGACCTGTCATTCCAACCCTACCGCAACGGCAGCGCCTTCCTGCATTCGCGCGCATGACGCCAGAGTTCAAAGTCGATTTCGAGCGCGAAGCGAGAATCGGCCTGGACGAGGCGCTGTTCTGCGAAAGCAAGACCGTTGACCAGATCTTGGCGATCGTAGACGCCGTCAAGGCGAAGACGGGTCGTATGTTGCTCACCCGTCTCGACCAATCGAAGTACGAAGCCCTTCGCGCGCGCCATAGCGCCGATCTGGAATATGATCCCCTCTCTCGCACCGCCATTCTTGGCAGCCCTCATGCGACGATCAACACAGGGCCGGTGGCGATCGTCATGGCCGGAACCTCAGATCTGCCGGTCAGTCGGGAAGCCGCGCGGACATTGGCCTTCGCCGGGCAACCGTATCGCGAATTTACAGATATCGGCGTCGCGGGCCTTTGGCGCCTCCTCGAAAAGATCGAGGACATTCGATTGTCGCCTGTTGTCATCGTCGCCGCGGGCATGGACGCGGCCCTGGTCAGCGTCGTTGGCGGTCTGGTTTCCAGCCCGGTGATCGCGTTGCCAACGTCCGTCGGCTATGGCGTCGCGTTGGGAGGTGTGACGGCGCTGCACGCCGCGCTGGCTAGCTGCGCGCCCGGAATATCGGTCGTCAATATCGACAATGGCTATGGCGCGGCTTGTGCGGCCCTGCGAATATCGCGATTTCTGTCGGCGTCGCAGGCCTCGGTCGATCGGATTGCCTACGGGGCCGCTTTCCCTACTGCGACATAGACCGCGGCAATCGTCAATGTCCGCTTTGGGCGGATATTGTTCTCTAATGGGGTCAAGGGCGGGAGGCTCTTCGTTGTCGACGCCTTAGGATGCCTGTGTTCTCTGCGCGCTCGGCTGGCGCTTGATGGGGTAAGCTGGGTGCAGGGCGGCTCGGTTGAAATCGCAGTCGGCCAGTCGCAGGCCGCATGCAACAGAATCCGCGCCGTCGTCTGCTCCCTCCCTAGGGCGTCGCTCCTCTTGGAGCTGGATGCGGCCTCCTGTCTCGTGGCTTGTTGGGTCTAAGTCGGCACGAACTCGGTTCCGTCCCGCAGCATCGCGTGCATGATGATCGCCAGGCGGCGAGCCAGAGCGACACGGGCCTTGCGCATCGTTGATCGTTTGGCGATCGCGAAGGCCCAGTCCTTGAGCTTGAGCTGGCCCTTATAGCGCGTCAGCATGACGTTGGCGGCCTCGTACAGCAGGGTTCGCACCCGCCCATCGCCGCATTTGGAGATGCCGCCGGTGTAATCGACCTCCCCCGACTGATACCGCCTGGGGACCAAGCCCAGATAGGCGCCGATGTCGCGGGATCGGCGGATGCGGGAGGGATCGTCGATTGCCGCGACAAAGGCGAGAGCGGTCAACTGTCCTACGCCTGGGATAGTCATGAGCCGACGGCAGGCCGCAGAGGCCCTTGTCATGCGTCTGATGTCCGCGTCGATCGCGGCGACCGCAGTCATCACAGCGACGCGCGCAGCACTCAAACCCCGCATAGCGGCGGAGAGACCCGCGACCCCTTCGCTGGCTTTGAGAGCCTGGTCGATGAATGCAGTCGTGAGCGCGCGAGGCAGTCGGATCCCGAACACAACCGCCAAGCCTCGGATCTGATTTTCCAAGGTCACTCGCTGGCCGACCAGCTTCTTGCGCGCGCTGATCAGAGAGCGGAGCGCGTGAGCTTGCAGCGACTTCACATGCACGGGCTTGAAGAAGCCGGTGCGAGCCAGATGCGCCAGACCTCGCGCGTCGTTGCGATCGGTCTTGTGGGTGGCGAGCGACTTGAGCGCCTGGTAGGCCTGCCGGCTCTCGACGCAGACCACTGGGAGACCAAGCTGGTTCAACCCGTGAAACAGGATCGGCGCCATTCGCCCCGTCTCGAATACAATCCGACGGCAACTCGGCGCTTTCGACAATTCGCCGGCGATCGCCTCCGCCGTCGACGCCGCCTTGCTCTCGCGAACGACCGCCCCTTCACGGTCAAGAACGCAAACATGCGTCTCGTCCATCGAGATATCGAGGCCAGCGAAATAGTCCATGTCGGATCTCCTCTTCCAAATCGCCGCCGATGCTATCGGCCTTTGTAGAAGAGCTCCCGCCCATTACCCGATGTTGAAAAGTCCTGGGTTTGGCGAGGCTTCGGCTGGGCCACAGGTCCCGAGGTCGGCGTCGTTTTTGTTTTTGCTGGCAGCCTGTGGGCGGGAGGGGCGGCGTTATGCGGCCAGCATTTCCGGAAGCATGCTGTTGGTCTTAAGCGGGCGAGTCGTCTCAGGTTTTTGGGCGGTCGCCGCAAGTAGGAACTCGTCTCTTGCGCCATTCGGACCCCTTAGGTGCAAGCGCGTGAGGCGAAGGATTCGCTTGAGATGGGCCAACAGCATCTCGACTTTCTTCCGCCGGCGACAGGCCTCCACGTATTGCGGAGTTGCGGCGTGCGCACGGGCCACGTCGCGAGCATCTTCGTGCAGATCCCGCGGGATCCTGAGGGCGAGAGCATTCGGACAGCACTGCGCTTTGAGTTTGCGGACGTCGCAATCCAATTTGCTGGCGCGATAGAGTTGTGTGCCCTCGGCTGTGACGCCGCTTCTGGGAATGGCGTAGGTGCGTCGGAATTGGACCATCTCTTTGCCCGCGGGGCAGGTGTAACGGTCGCGCTCAGGGTTGAATACGAAATCGGCCCGGGAGAATGTGCCATCGGTTCGGTTGGATTTGTCGAAGACCGAGATGTGCGGAGTGGTCGTCTTCTGCTTGACCAACCAAGCCAGGCTCTCCGCCGAGCCATAGGCGCTGTCGGCGGCCAGGAATGTGGGCTTCATGCCGAAGCGCGTCTCGGTTCGCTCCAGCATTGTCCACGCCGCTCCGACTTCCGCCTGGCGAATGGCGCGCGTAGCTTCGACATCGGCAATCACGCCATGATCGGTGTCGATCAGGTAGTTATTGGCATAGGCGAAAAAGGCGTGTCCCTTGTGTGCGCCTGTCCATTGCGCCGCTGGATCCGATCGCGAGATGAATTTCGGCGTCACGGGCGAAGCGGCTCCAAACGCCGTATCATCGAGAGTGATAAGGTACTCCTGCGCGGCGCGGGTCGCGGGCTTCCTTGATCTCATCGGGCTTCCACTTGCGGCTTGGAACCGATCGTTGCTTGTTGGCGTCGGCGGCGATCAAACTGGCGTCGATCGCAATCCCGTCGGCGCTAACCAGGCCCTCAGCGATACAGCGCTGCACAAGTCGTCTAGATAAGTACCCTCGACCCGCACATTAGCGCACCTAATGCCGGCGGAAGCGGGCTCACATGGCGCGACCGGAACTTCCGCCGATCCGCGTCGGCGCCCAGCCAAGCGTAGCTCCGGCGATCGCGTCACGCCGGCACGGATCTTCGGCGACTGCAAAATCGAAGCCTGAGCGCGCTTCCAGAAGACCCTATCGAGCGCGGAAACGTTGTTGACGATCATGGCGCGCTGGAATGGTCGCCGATAAAATTCAGTTGACATGCTTAGTAAGCCGTGAATTACTAAACCTTGGAGTACGGCTAACAACGTGCGCTTTGAAATCGCGGCCAACGCGACTGTTTGGTAACGGCCGGCAATGCCCGGCCAAAATCGGAGGAGCGAACAATGAGGATGAGCAAGACGAACCTATCTCTGGCATGCGCCGCGGGAACGCTGGCGTTGACTCTCGGGGCGGCGTCATCGGCGCAGGCCGAAGGGAAGTCGCTTACAATGTGCTGGGCCGCGTGGGACCCGGCGAACGCTTTGGTCGAGCTCGACAAGGATTTCACCAAGGCCACCGGCATTGAGATGAAGCACGAGTTCGTCCCCTGGACGAGCTACGCGGACCACTTCATCAACCTGCTCAACTCACGCAGCGCCGAATGCGACCTGATCATCGGCGACAGCCAATGGATCGGCGGCGCGGCGGAGAACAAGTGGTACGTCAAGCTCAACGACTTCTTCGACAAGAACAAGATCTCGATGGACACGTTCTTGCCCGCGACCGTCGTCGGATATGCCGAATGGCCCAAGAACACGCCGAACTACTGGGGTTTGCCTGCCATGGCCGACGCGGTCGGCTGGACCTATCGCAAGGACTGGTTCGCCAAACCGGAGCTACGCGCGGAATTCAAGGCGAAGTACAATCGGGAACTTGAGCCGCCCAAGAGCTGGGACGAGCTCATCGAAGTCGCGAAGTTCTTCACGGGCAAGGAGATCGACGGCAAGAAGGTCTACGGCGCGTACGTCTTCAGCGAACGAGGCTCAGAAGGCATCACGATGGGCGTCACCAACGCGATGTACAACTACGGCTTCGATTATATGGACCCCAAGAAGCCATACCAGATGGAGGGCATCGTCAATTCTGCCGGCGCCGCCAAAGGCATGGACGTCTACAAGGAGCTGTTTACCTGCTGCCAGCCGCCAGGTCTGACAAACGCATACATGCAAGAGGGTCTCGACGCCTTCAAGTCTGGCCAGGTCGCAATGCAGATGAACTGGTACGCGTTCTTCCCTGGCCTCGCCAAGGACCCGAATGTCGGCGGGGACAAGATCGGCTTCTTCAAGAACCCGGCCGGTCCTGCTGGCGATTTCACTCAGCTTGGCGGGCAGGGGCTTTCGGTCGTCGCGGCTTCGAAGAATGTCAATGATGCGCTGGCCTATGTGAAATGGTTTGCGCAGCCCGAGGTTCAGCAGAAGTGGACGGATCTCGGCGGCGCGTCAGCATCGAAAGCCGTGCTTGAGTCGGACGCCTATAAGAAGAGCGCCGCCTACGCGCCGTCGTTCGTGGAGTCGATGGGCATGGTCAAGGACTTCTGGGCCGAGCCGCTCTATGTCCCGCTCCTCCTCGATATGCAGAACCGTGTCCACGATTACGTGGTCGCCAACAAGGGCACGTCGAAGCAAGCGCTCGAACTCGTTGGTCAAGGACTGGATCAAGGTGTTCAAGCAGGAAGGCAAGGATCCTTCCTGACAGCGCGACGGCTGGCTATCTGAAACCTGCCCCGGCGGCGCAATCCGCCGGGGAGATCGGATTGGTCCACAAGCGGGCAGGCTATGTCGGTGACGAATAACGCAGGAGGCATCACGGAAGGAGTGGCCTTCCGGGTGCCGGCGACGGCAGTGCGGGTACGCGGCCTATCGGATCGGGCCGTCGCCTGGCTTTTTATCCTGCCGACGATGCTGCTGCTTCTCGCGATCAATATCTTCCCGCTGATCTGGGCGATCCGGCTGTCGTTCACCGGCTTGATGGCGAATCTGCCCACCCCCGCCCGATTCATCGGCATTGACAATTACATCGACATTCTGACCGACGAGGACATTTGGGCGAACTTCCAGATAACAGCGCATTTCGTGTTTTGGACGATCGCGCTGCAGGTCTTGGTCGGCCTGGGCCTCGCGTTGCTCATCAACCAAAAATTCCGCGGCCATAGCTTCTGGACGACCGTCATCCTCTTGCCGATGATGTTGTCCCCGGCGGTCGTGGGCAATTTCTGGACCTTGCTGTTCCAGCCGCAGATCGGACCGTTCAATTATCTCATCGGCTTTTTCGCCGGCGCCGCCCCGAGCTCTTTCACAATGATCGGAAGCGTCGCCTTGGCGCCGTGGACGATCGTGCTGGTCAACACCTGGATGTGGACGCCCTATGTCATGTTGATTTGCTTGGCCGGACTGCGCTCGATCCCGGAGTACATTTACGAGGCGGCGGAGGTCGACCGCGCCTCCCCATTGAGGCAATTCCTGTCGATCACTTTCCCGATGGTCCTCCCTTTCCTCATGCTCGCCGTGCTTTTCCAGGCGATCCAGTCATTCGTAATGTTCGACTTGGTCAATCTGCTCACGTCAGGCGGACCGGGATCGACCACCGAACTGGTCTCGATCACGCTAAAGCGCGCCGCATTTGAAAAATGGGAGACGGGCTACGCCTCTGCGCTCGCTGTGATCCTTTTTGTCACGATATTCGGGGCGGCCAATATCTACGTGAAGGCGCTCAACAAAGTGAAACAGCAATGAGCGCGGCCCAGACCCCCCGCCCGTTCTCAGAGCGGTCGCCGCTGGTCCGTTGGCTGGCCGGCGTCGTCGTTGTCCTTTACGCCATCGTCACGATCCTGCCTCTGATATGGATCGGGGCGACCGCATTCAAGTCGCAGGAGGACGCAATCGCGTATCCGCCGAAGGTGTTCTTCAAGCCGACGCTCGAAGGATTTGTCGATCTGTTCACGGTGCAGACGCATCAGTCGCACGATTTCATCGCCAAGCTGCCGCCGCCCAAGACATGGTACGAGAAGATTGCCCGCGACCGCGACATGGTGATTGCCGGCCCGTCGCGGTTCGTCGAGCGCTTCCTCAATTCCCTGATCATCGGCTTCGGCTCGACCATTCTCGCGACTTTCCTCGGCGTGCTGGCCGCCTACGGGTTTTCGCGCTTTCGTGTGCCGCTCGCCGATGACCTGCTATTTTTCATCCTGTCGACGCGCATGATGCCGCCAATCGCGGTCGCGGTCCCGATCTACATGATGTACCGCTGGCTTGGCCTCTACGACACGCGGATCGGGATGATCCTTTTGTACACGGCGGTGAACGTGTCGCTCGCGGTCTGGCTGCTCAAGGGCTTCATCGACGAGATTCCTCGCGAATACGAGGAGGCGGCTCTGGTCGACGGTTACACGCGGCTGCAGGCGTTTCGAAAGGTCGTGCTGCCGCAGGCGGCGACCGGCATCGCGGCGACCGCGATCTTCTGCCTGATTTTCTCGTGGAACGAGTACGCGTTCAATCTCTTGCTGACGAGTTCGGACGCGCAAACGGTGCCGCCCTACATCCCCTTCATCATCGGCGAGGGCGGCCAAAACTGGCCTGCGGTCGCGGCGGGAACGACTCTTTTTCTGCTGCCGATCATGATTTTCACGATCGCGCTGAGAAAGCATCTTTTGCGCGGCATCACATTCGGGGCGGTGCGCCGATGACGATGAAGATCGAGCCGGCGGAAACAGACGCGTCGGCATGGCGACACCCGTTCCGCCGTGGGCCGTGGGAAACGCTAGCAACCGTAGTCATCTCCGTCGGCGTCGTCATGCTGTGCCAACCGTTCTTGCTCGTGTTGTACACGTACTCCTTCATAACCATCCTGACCGGCGTCGCGATGTTTGTCGTCGTCACGAAATTCCCGAATTAGGCGCGGGGCTCATGGCGCAGATCCGGGTTCAATCTCTGCACAAGTCGTTCGGCGATTTCGTCGCCGTCAAGGACTTCGAACTTCACCGTCGAGGACGGAGAGTTCTTCTGCCTGCTCGGTCCGTCCGGCTGCGGCAAGACGACCACCCTGCGTATGATCGCGGGGTTGGAGCTGCCGACCTCGGGTCGCATTCTGTTGGCAGGCGAGGACGTCACTCTAAAGCGCGCCTCGGCCCGCGACATCGCTTTCGTATTCCAGCTCTTCGCGCTCTATCCGCATATGAATGTGCGGCGGAATATCGCCTTTCCGTTGGTCTCGATGGGCGTGAAGCGCGCTGAGGTCAAGACGCGGGTCGAGGAAGCCGCTCGCATTCTGCGGATCACCGAATTGCTCGATCGCCCCGTGTCAGGTCTGTCAGGCGGCGACCGCCAGCGTGTGGCTCTCGGACGCGCTATCGTCCGCCGGCCGCTCGCGTTCATGATGGACGAACCGCTAGGCGCGCTCGACTCGGAATTCCGTCAGGTCATGTGCGGCGAGCTGCGCGGACTGCACGACCGGCTCAAGGCCACTACGGTCTATGTCACGCACGACCAGATCGAGGCGATGTCGCTTGGCGACAAGATCGCTGTGATGAGCCATGGCGTGATTGAACAGCTGGGCGCGCCGCAGGAGATCTATGATCGTCCCGCGTCGGTCTTCGTCGCCGATTTCATCGGCTCGCCGTCAATGAACCTGCTGACCTTCCACGATTCGGTGGAGCCCGGCTGCGCTAGAATCCGGCTCGACGGCGCCGAGATCGCCGTTCCGGCGCCGCGCGAGGGCCTGTCGGCGCGAGACTTGATCCTCGGCGTGCGTCCCGAGCATGTGCGCCTGAACGATCAAGCCCCGTTGCGCGGCGAAGTTTTCGGCACGGAATATCTTGGCACCACGCAGATCATCACCGTCACGACTCCGCATGGCCTGGCGAAAGCCCGATTGCCCGCCAATCTGAAGGTGTCAGTCGGCGACCGGGTGGGGCTCGAATTCCGTCCTGACCGCATCTCGCTGTTCGACGCCGGATCCGGCCGCGCCATATTGACCGCGCTCCATGATCAAGCGCCCGCGATGGAGCTCGCCCATGGCTGAAGTGGTGCTCGACGGCGTTTCGAAACGCTTCGGCGCGACGAGCGCGGTCTCCGATCTGTCGCTGACCGTCGACGACGGCGCATTTGTGGTGTTGCTCGGGCCGACCGGCGCTGGCAAGACGACGACTTTGCGCCTGGTCGCCGGCCTCGAGCGGCCGGACGCCGGGCGGATCCGTATCGCCGGGCAGGATGTCACCAGCGCCCCGCCTGCGCAGCGCGACGTCGCTTTCGTATTCCAGCAATATTCGCTCTACCCGCATCTCTCGGTGTTTGACAATTTGGCCTTCCCGTTGCGCTCCCCCGCGCGGCGGTCGCCCGAACCGCGGATCCGACAGAGGGTGAACGAAGTCGCGGCGCTGCTGCGGATCTCCGAGAAGCTGGAGGAGCGCGTCACCAAGCTTTCCGGCGGGCAGATGCAGCGCGTGGCTATCGGCCGCGCCCTGGTGCGGTCGCCGTCCATCTACCTGATGGACGAGCCGCTTTCGTCGCTGGACGCCAAGTTGCGCGCCGAGTTGCGCATCGAGCTCAAGCGCATCCAAACTGAGCTCGGCGCCACGATCCTCTATGTCACCCACGACCAGACGGAGGCGATGACGCTCGGCACCCGCGTCGGCGTCATCGAGAACGGCCGCTTGGCGCAGGTCGGCACGCCACGACAAGTCTACGAGGATCCGCTGAACGTCTACGTGGCGGCGCGATTAGGCAGCCCGCCGATTAACCTGGCGCCACGCTCTCTGTTTCCCGACATCGCGATGCCGGAGGGCGCAGCGACGGTCGGCGTTCGCACCGAGCACGCCCACATCAGCAAAGCCAACGGCCGGCACGCCTCCGGTCGCGTCAGATGGGTCGAGCATCTTGGCGATCAGGATCATTTGCATGTCGATCTCGGCGAGCGCGATTTCATCACCCTGGCTGATCCCGATTCCGGGCTTGGGCCGGGCGACGAGGTAGCTATTTCGCTGACCGATCCCCTTTTCTTCAACGCGGTGGGCGAACGGGTGCGCGCATGACCCCAGCCCTTCTGCGCCGCCTGATCGTCGCCGTGTCCGATGAGGTGATCGCCCATGCCGACGAACTGACCGCCCTCGATCAGGCCGTGGGTGACGGCGACCATGGCGTCAACATGAGGCGAGGTTTCGAGGCGGTGCGGGCGGACGCTGCAGCGACGGCGGCGAAGCCGTTGCCCGAAGCGCTGAAGGCGATCGGTACGCAACTCGTTATGAAAGTAGGCGGCGCCTCCGGCCCGCTTTATGGCACTCTTTTCCTTGCGCTGAGCAAGGAGATCGCCCCGGACGGCTCGAATTTGCCGACGGCTTTTGGCAACGCCGTCGAAGCCGTCAAAGCTCGCGGCAAGTCGCAGCCAGGCCAAAAGACGATGCTGGACGTTCTGACGCCCGTGCAGACGGCCCTCGCCGAAGGCGGGGCGGATCTCCAAGTTCGCCTTCCCATCGTCGCCGCTGCCGCAGCCGAGGCGACGATCCCGATGCTTGCGACGCGCGGCCGGGCCTCGTTCCTGGGTGAGCGCTCGATCGGGCATATGGACCCTGGCGCCCGGTCGTCAGCGTTGATGGTCGCGTCCGTTTGCCGCGCGTTGGAGGGCTGAACATTGGCGAATGTCGGGATCGTAATCGTGTCGCACTCGCCGAAGATTGCCGAGGGAGCAGCGGACATGGTGCGCCAAATGGTGGGTGACAGCGTTAATCTGGCCTACACCGGGGGCGATCCCGGGGGCGGCCTTGGAACCGGCGTGGCGTCGATTCGAGACGCGATCGACCGCGCATGGTCGGAGGCTGGGGTGGCCATTCTGGTAGATCTGGGCGGCGCCGAAACGAACAGCGAAATGGCGGTCGAAACGCTCGATACAGAGCGGCGCCGCCGCGTGGTGGTGTGCAACGCCCCGATTGTCGAAGGCGCAGTCATGGCCGCCACCGAGGCGTCCGGCGGTTCGACATTGGAGACCGTCAGGCGCACGGCCGAGGAGCTTTCCCCGCAATGAAGGACGCGGCAATGAAAGACGAGACCGCAGCCGAAGAGGCAACCGACCGCGCGGAGCTCGTCAATGCGGTGGGTCTGCATGCGCGCCCTTCAGTCAAGCTGACCCAGCTTGCCAAGACCTTCGACTGCCGCGTTGAGATCGCACTATCGGTCGACGGACCGTGGGTGGACGCCAAGAGCCCGGTCAAGGTTATGCGCGTAAAAGCGCCGCGCGGCGCCGTCCTGCATGTGCGCGCGTCCGGGACGGGCGCACGAGCGGCGGCGGTGGCGCTTGTGGGTCTGGTGCGCGAGGGTTTCGGCGAGGCGATGGATCAGCCGGCAGATCAGAGCCATGGCTGAGCTTCGCCTTTTCGGTCGAGGCGCGGCGCCGGGCATGGCGGATGGCATCGTGACCGTGCTTGGCGCCGTCAAGCGGCCGCTGCGCGAGGCCGGAACTCCGGCGCAGGAGGCCCTGGCGCTGAAAGACGCCCTCGTTCAGGCGCTGGCCGAAATCGAAATTTTGGCCAGACGGGCCACCGGCGACACCAGCGATATGCTTGCCTTCCAGGCGGCGATGCTGTCCGACGACGAGCTGGCCCGGCCGGCGTTCGAATCCGTTTCAGCCGGCGAGTCAGCGTCCGCGGCGTGGGAGACCACACTGGCGGTCGAAATCTCCGGTTATCGCGACGCCGAGGATGCCCACTTCTCCGCTCGCGCAGCCGACCTCGAGGATATCCGCGACCGCGTGCTCGGGCACTTGGCGCCTGGGGCGGACGGCGCACCGATCCCTGGCGGCTCTGTAGTGGTCGCGGCCGACCTGCCTCTCTCGCGCTTTCTCGGCATCGACTGGGAGAAAGGCGGCGCCATTGTGTTGACGGAGGGCAGCCCGACCAGCCACGTCGCGATGCTCGCGCGCGCCCGCTGCGTGCCGATGGTCGTGGGACTCGGCGCTGCCGCCGACTGGATGGCCGGCCGCGAGGCGCTGGTCGACGCCGTTAGCGGCGAAGTGGTGCTGGATCCAACGGAGGACACCCGAACCGCCTTCGCCGCGAGGGCTGGCCGCGCAAAGGTCGCAGCCGCCGCGGCCGCAGCTTTCCGTCAGCGGCCAGCGGTCACGAAGGACGGAACCGCGATCTCCGTGAACCTCAACGCCGCCAGCGCCGACGAGCTCGAGGGGATCGATCCCGCGATTTGCGACGGCATTGGCCTCGTGCGCACGGAACTCATGTTTTACGGACCTGGCGGGCCGCCGGACGAGGAGGCACAATACGAGGCCTATCGCCGCATCCTCGCCTGGGCCCGGGGCCTTCCGGTTACCATACGGACGCTGGACGCCGGCGGGGATAAGTCGATCGAAGGGGTGACGCTGAGCGGTGAAAGCAATCCGTTCCTCGGCGTTCGGGGGATTCGATTGTCGTTGCGCCATACCGCTCTGTTCCAAACCCAGCTCCGCGCTCTGGCGCGCGCGGCGGCGCACGGCGACCTGCGCGTCATGCTGCCCATGGTGACCGTGCCCGCGGAACTCGAGGCGGCGCGAACGATATTGGACGAGGCCATGACAAGCCTGGCGCGCGACCGCGTTGCTGCAGTCCGCCCGAAACTCGGAATCATGATCGAGGTGCCGGCCGCCGCTATCGCCGTCGACCAGTTCGACGCCGATTTCTTCTCGATAGGCTCCAACGACCTCACCCAATACGTCACTGCGGCCGGCCGCGATATCGGGGCGGTCGCCGATCTCGCCGACCCGCTGAACCCTGCGGTGCTTCGACTTATTGCGTCCGTCGCCCGGCACGGACGGGAATCGGGACGCGGAGTCAGTCTTTGCGGCGATGCGGGCGGCGAACCTAGGGTGATCGGCGCATTGCTCCGCGCGGGCCTGCGCTCGCTGTCGGTCGCGCCTCAATCCGTCGCCGTGGCCAAGCAGGCGATCGCCGCCGTCGATTTGCGCGAGGCGACGTCATGAACGACCCCGTCCGGGGCGAGACGGTCGCTGACTACAAGCGCCTGCTCCAGACCGTGTGCGACAACCGCCCCTCCGGCACGCGCGGGCGCCTCGCGGTTGCGCTTGGCACCAACCGTTCCTTCGTGTCGCAATTGGTCAATCCGGCCTACGCGATGCCGATCCCGGCCCAGCATCTCGAAACCATTTTCGAGGTCTGTCACTTCTCGCCGGCCGATCGCGCCGCATTTCTAACCGTCTACGACAACGCGCATCCGGGCCGGCGCGAAACCGGCGAGTCGGCTGCGGGAATTCGGGTGGTCAGCGTCACGGTGCCCGATCTGGGGAATGCGCGGCGAAACCAGGCGATCGACGCCTTGATCGCGGAATACGGGCGCCACGTGACGCGCCTCGCGGCGCTGCTGAAAGACTGAAGCCGGCGCGTTCGAACGCCGGCCAAAACGGAGGAAATAGGAATGAAAAGGCTGATGAATGCGGTCGACGCGATGCTCGACGAAAGCCTTGATGGCTTCGCGGCCGCGCACGCCGACATCGTCGAACTGGGAGCCGATCGGAAATTCGTCCGCCGACGGGTGCTAAGCCGCGGGTAAGGTCGCGCTGATATCCGGCGGTGGCTCCGGTCACGAACCCCTGCACGCAGGCTTCGTCGGCCACGGCATGCTGGACGCAGCCTGTCCAGGCCAGGTGTTTACATCCCCAACGCCCGATCAGATGGCAGCCGCCATCGAGGCGGTCGACACCGGCGCAGGCTCATTGTTGATCGTCAAGAACTACGAAGGCGACGTCATGAACTTCGAGATGGCGGGCGAACTCGCCGCCGCCGAAGGCCGGAAGATCATGACAGTGGTGACGAATGACGACGTCGCGGTGCCCAACTCGACCTGGTCGACCGGCAGGCGCGGCGTCGCCGGCACGCTCGTGGTGGAGAAAGATTGTCGGCGCCGGCGCTGAACAGTCGATGGGGCTCGCGGAGTTGCAGGAGCTCGGCCGGACAGGTGAACGACCGCACGCGGTCGTTCGGCGTCGCCTTGACCCCATGCACCGTGCCAGCCGCAGGCAAGCCGACGTTCGAGCTTGCCGTCGATGAAATGGAGGTGGGAGTAGGCATCCACGGCGAACCTGGACGTCGGCGCAGCAAGCTGGCTTCGGCCGACGCCATCGCCGAGGACATGCTGAGCGCGATCCTCGGCGATCTCGCGCCGCCTGCGGGGAGCGAATGTCTTCTGCTGGTCAATGGCTTTGGAGGGACTCCGCTGATGGAGCTCTACCTGATGGTCAACGCCGCCCGACGCATCCTCGCGGGCCGCGGCCTTAAAGTCGTCCGGCACCTGACCGGCTCGCTGGTCACCTCCCTCGACATGGCCGGCTGCTCGCTGACGGTCAGCCTGTTCGACGAACCGCTGATCCGGCTGTGGGACGCTCCGGTTAAGACCGCCACGCTATCCTGGTAGTATTGAGAAGTAACTAAGCGCCTCCGGTCGTGGCCGAGATCCTTGAGCGTCGGAGGGACTCGTGAAGCTGACGGATTGATTTAGGCCGCTGAGATGGCGCGATTGTTGTCGGTCAATGTCGGTCTGCCACGCGACATCGTGTGGAGGGGTATGACGGTGCACACCGGCGTCTGGAAAGATCCGGTGCAGGGACGCTGCCGCGTCGGCAAGTTGAACGTAGACGGAGACGGTCAAGGGGATCTCGCCGGGCACGGAGGCAAGTGGCGCGCAGTCTTCGTGTACCAGATCGAGTCCTATCGCTACTGGCAGGATCAGCTCCGACGGTCCGACTTTGTCTACGGACAATTCGGCGAGAACTTCACGATCGAAGGTTTGCCGGACGACGGCGTCTATATCGGCGATCGCTATCGTATTGGCAGCGCTTTGTTCGAGGTCACGCAGCCCAGGGTCACCTGCTATCGCGTCGGCATTCGCATGAACGAGCCTCGCATGGCGGCGTTCCTGACCTCCAGCGGGCGGCCCGGATTCTACTTCCGCGTCCTCGAGGAGGGCGAGGTCGGCGCCGGCGACGAGATCGTAAGGGTCGATGAGGGTAAGGAGCAGATGTCGGTCGCCGAGATCAACGCCCTGCTCTATTCACCTCAGCACCCGCGCGACCGACTGGAACGCGCGTTGCAGATTGCGGCGCTCTCGCCCGGCTGGCGGTCGTCGTTCACCGCCTTGCTCGGTAGTCGGTCGGACGGCAACGCGGGACTTGGCGCCGGCATCGGCTGCGCACCCGGCCACGCCGGGATTCCGGCCGCTGAAGGTGACGGCGATTGACCAGGAAGCGGCCGATGTCGTGTCGCTGACGATGCAGTGCGCTGACGGCGAGCCGTTGCCGGAAGCGCTGCCAGGCCAGTACGTCGTGTTGCGCCTTCGAGGCATCGGCGGCGCGCCGCTCTTTCGCAGCTACTCGCTTTCGGGACCCGTCTCGACGGATCGCTATCGGATCAGCGTGAAGATCGAGCCGAACGGTGCGGCGGGCGCCTACCTCAGAGACCATGTGCGGGTGGGGAACATTCTCGACGTCAGCTCCCCGCGCGGCAGCTTCGTCCTGCAGTCCGGCGAGGGGCCCGTCGTGCTCCTCAGCGCGGGCATCGGGGCGACGCCCGTCCTTGCGATGCTTTACGCTATGTCGTCGGCGCATTCGACGCGTCCGGTGCTGTGGCTGCACGTCGCACGCGACGGAAAGCACTTTCCGTTCGCGGCCGAGGTGCGGCGTCTTGTCTCGAACCTGTCGCTCGCGCGCAGCTATGTCTGTTTCAGCCGACCGGAGGTCGCCGACCGGCTCGGAGCGGACTTTGACGCCGCAGGCCACCTCTCGCGGGCGGTGTTCGAGGAAGCCGCAGTAACGCCGGATGCTGACGTCTACTTATGCGGGCCGACCCGTTTCATGGCCGACATGAGAGCGGCCCTAATGGAACTCGGCGTCCGGCCGGATCGTATTCACCTCGAGATCTTCAACGGCGGCGAATCGTTGACGCCGGGGGTCGCCGGCGCTGTGACAAAGACACCGCATCGGCCGCCGCTCGACCTCGAAACCGGCCCGCTGGTCTCGTTCGCGCGCAGCGGCATAACCGCCCACTGGAATCCGACAGTCTATCAGAGCGTGCTCGAACTCGCCGAGGCGTGCGACGTCCCGGTGCGCTGGGCGTGCCGGACCGGGGTCTGCCACAATTGTGAAAGCGGTCTCGTCTCGGGAAAGGTCGCGTATGATCCTCAGCCGCTCGACCTGCCAGCGACCGGCAATCTGCTAATCTGCTGTTCGCGTCCGGTCGGCGACGTCGTTCTTGACCTGTGACGACAATGATCTCAACTGCCCGTCCTGTCCAAGGCGCGCCTCCTGCCCACCTGGGAAGAGAAATTCGCGCAGGGCTCAATGGTGGCATGAGACTCAAACGATCGCCCATGGAGCACCGCGCGGACGCGGGCGTTTGGGCTAGGCGCAAAACCGACGAGCCCCCTTATCTTCAGCGGGGCAGTGATCCTAGCTGCTTTGATCATTGTGGCGGTCTTCAATAGTTATCGAGGGGTACCGCTACCTGTGGCCGTTTTGGCCCGGCTCCTCGCAGCCCCATCCTGCCTAACGAGGCACACCCCGTTTGGCGTCTGGCTGTATGCGATCGGGAACAATCGCGAGGCTGCTCGTCGGGCAGGCGTCCTGGTCCACATTATAAAAACTCTAGCCTTCGCTGTTCTCGGGATGCTTACCACGCTCGGTGGCGTTTTTGCGGTAGCGCAAGTTCTCGAAGTTCCGCCTGCTTCCGCCCAATTCGATCGCCGGAAACATTACCTCAGCGGTGGCAGTGAAAAAAATCGGATATCGGAGACTCATGAGCGGCTTCTGGAGGGCATTCCGACCCGAGCCAGAATTGCAAGTTCTGTCGCGGCGCTCTCGAACCCAGGATGGCTCGTCGAGCCGTTGGCGATCGTCTACAGATCCGTGAAGAAGACTTGCTGCATAGTCGGCCCACCCTTCGCCAGGCTTCCGAGTGGAGAGCGGTTCCTGGAGCGGCCGCGCACACCTCCTGCCAGCGCTTCATGGCAGGGTGTGCGAGCGTCTTCAAAACATGATGTCGAAATAGAGAGGGTCCGCGATGACGTTGGCGGGCAATTGCGCGGGCGTCTCGTCCGACCTGAACACTCCGATCTTCGCTACGCTCTTCAGTCTGTCGACAAGCGCGGGCAAGGGCATATTGCCCCAATGCTTCTTCACCGCCATGTCGTGATAGACGGGGATCGCAGCGATCGAAAGCTGCGTCATCAGTTCGAGGCCTTTGTCGCGCAAGGTCGCATTGTGGCTGCCATGGTGGCCAACCTTATAGAAGATCGCGCGCGCCAGAAGGTCCGGCCCGGTAACGTTGCGATTATCGAAGCTCCACTTCAGATTCTGCCACGATAGCCAGTTGCCCACTTGCGCGTCCGCCGCAAACAAGAGGACATCCGCGCCCGCGAGCTCGATCGCCAGCACGAGGCTGGTGTTGTTCGTGGCGCTGTCGAGCGCCAACGCAAGCTCGGACGCGCCGTCAAGCCAAGCGGCGTCGATTCGCCGCCACGCCGGCGCATCCCCACCCGGTCCAAAATACCAACGTCGAAAAAAGTCCATCCCCTCCGCTGTGGCGGACGGAATCGAGCGGAAGTCGTCAAAGGGCGCCGAGTTGTCGTCGGCCGACAGCGCAGCCATCACTGTTGCGCCAAGCGCCGTTGCGGCCACTCCGTAAGTCTCGGGATCCTTCGTCGAGGGTAGTGTCTGCCTGATCAGTTTCTCGTCATGGGGCGGACCGAGAATGAACAGCCTGGCGTCGGTGTCGTCGATGCTGACCGGCGGGTCCGCC
Source organism: uncultured Alphaproteobacteria bacterium (assembly GCA_963702825.1). Taxonomy (GTDB): domain Bacteria; phylum Pseudomonadota; class Alphaproteobacteria; order Rhizobiales; family Beijerinckiaceae; genus Roseiarcus. The sequence goes on along the minus strand of CAVPEE010000048.1, from coordinate 71,213 downwards.
GGCAAGCAATAGCGCACTTTGCCTTTCGCCAAGCCGATGGCCTTGGCAAGGGCGTCCTCCGTTGATGCGCCGCCAGCCGCGCCAAAAAAGCCGAGAAGGCCCTCGACCTCGCTGGCGGCGTCGGCGTCTCCAGCCATGCGCATCGCCCCGACGCCGAGACGAAGGCTCGCAAGGGCTTGCTTGCGCTCGCCCCTCAGTTTGTTCGCCAAGTCGTCTGCTGGATTCTCAGTCCAGGCAACCCACACGTCGCCGATCTTAAGCTTCGCAAAAGAAGCCTCGGCCTGGACGAAGCCGGACAGATGATCCCAATGCTGGTGGGTCAGAATCAGGAGATCGATCATGCCGTTGGATTCGCGAACGATGTCCTCGACCACTTTGGTCATCGTGTCGCTAGCGTTGGCTGTGCCGAGAATGACTCCGCAATCGATCAGGATGCGGTAGGGATCGGGGCTCGCCTTGCGCGGGAGCGTGATCAGAAAACAGTCCCCGAGGCCGTGCCGGTACATCCTGATTTTCGCCCGGATCCCGCCGGGCGACGCTGGCGGGCGGGTGGCCACGGCTTGAGGCGCGCTCGCCGTGGGCGTCCGTGGCGAAGCCCGTCGCGTCGCCGGCTTCTGCGCGGCGGTCTTTGCCCTCGCCGACGTCCGGTTGGGCTTGCCAGTCGACTGGCGCTCGGGCCGCGGCGGATGTTTTGCTGCATCCGCCGATGACTTGGCTTGTCGATTGGATCGCCCGGGCGGCTTTGATCCCGCGCCCCGTTTCACCATCGCACGCTCCTACGACTGGTTGTGAACAAAGGCGAAGGGCTCTCGACCGCCAGGCGGCTCGTCAAAATAGTTTTGACGCAAGGTGCTGTCGCTAAGAGCGAGGCGGTAATTGTCTTGTTTGTTGATGAAGTCTGGATTGCTCAGACGCTTGCGGACGAAATAGCGAACCGCGGACTTCTCGAGGTCGATCAGCAGTGTGCAGCCGCCGCGGTACGGGAATTGGTTCGCGTCCCGCAATGTTTGCGTGATCTCAACGACAAGGTCGGTGCGGCTTTGGCCGTCGGGCCCAATTCGCCTCGCCGGCCGCACCGAATGAACTTCGATGCCAGCGAGAACGCCTGTCACCTGACCGATCTGCCGCGGTCCAGGCGTCCGAACAAATCCGAGTGCGGCGAATTCTTCGTCCGAGACGTGCTCCGGATCGATCAGCCAGTCGTGGAAGATTGCGGCGTTTCGGTTCGCGGTGTCGTAGGCCGCGTGGCGGTCGCCGTCGAGACTCCAGTTCAAGTCGAGCTTCGAGAGGATCCCTTTCAGGTTTTCGAGCGGAAGCGGAGGGGATTCCCAGACCAGATTATCCGGCGAGAGGTTGCGGACACCCGACGGATAGATCCCGCGGTCTCGGAAGGCGGCGACGAAGGCGACGCGATAGTTGCGCGGATCGTCGGGGACGAGGTCGCGATCCGCGGTGATGAGCGCGCGCAGATAGTCGCCGAAGGTAATGTCGATCGGCGGACAATAGTCCAGCGCCCGGATGCACATGCGCAGAACTTGGCTCGCGACCTTGCCGGCTTCGTCCGCCATGCGACCCGCGAGATCTGCAGGAATATCGCCCTTCGGCAAGACGCCGGTTCCGCTCGTCGCCAGCCGAGTCAGGTCGGCTACACGCGCCTTATAGATCGCGAGGAAGGCCGCGAAGACCGCCGAGACGAGCACCGAGCCTAAGGCGTGCGGTTCCTTGTTCGGATCGTAGTTGGTTCGTTCTGGCGGGGCGGGCTTCCACGTGTTCGAGGCCGCATCGAACGTTCCGATTGCGTCGCGCAGGGCGCCGTAGTTGCCGTTCATCGCCTGCCCGAACTGCACCGCCAGCTTGGCAAGGAGATTTTCCTGACTGAGATCCCCGCTCGTCTTGTGGATCTGATCCAGGAGCGCCTCGCGCAGCGTGAAGTGCTGGAATAGGGCGACTATGTCGGCGAAGGCTTCGTGAAAGGCGAGAACGTCCGGATTGGTCGGCTCGATGAAGCGGCGATGCAGTCCGTCGAGCAGCGCGTGCGTGGTCTCGTGCGCGACAACGTCGTGGGAAAGTGCGCCGAACACCATTCCGTGCGGCAGCCCGAGACCGGCGTTCGCCTCGGCTGCCGTGAAATAGCCGAGCAGAAGCGCCTTGCGGTCGGGGCTATAGAAAGCGTTCTCAGCCCGAAGCCCATGTGGATAGACACGGAGCCGTTGCACATACTCGTGATGCCAGTGTCCGTCCTTATCCTGAAACCAATGTGGCGACCACAGCGCGACGCGACCAAGCGCCTGCTCGAAATATTCGATTGTGCGCATCACCACCGCGTAACACATCTGCTGGTGGAACTGCGGGACAGCCTCAGAGGGCGGAAGGCCATCCTGAGGCAAAAGGTGCGGATGGTTGAGATCAACCGGCGCGTAGGCGCGGCGGCTGGCCGGATCGACGTCGATGACCTCAACATATTCGCCGATCGGACCCGGCTGAAGGTTTTTCTCCCATCGCACGTCGATTACCGCCTCGTTAATCGCGGCGGTCGCGAGATCGGTCTTCATTGACGGATCGATCGCGAATACCCGGAGCCTTCGGCGCTCCGGCGCGGCGATCAGCGGATCTCTCGCATTTTTCAGGTTGAACGCTTCGATCGCGCTCGACTTTGACGGCGGTTTCTGCGGCGCTGAGCTGGTCCGGTTCGCCCTCTCGAGCGCAACTTTGAGGGTCGCCGAAATGCCCGGTTGCGACATCAGCGCTTCGGTGAGCTTGACCCTATCTTTAGGCGTTAGCTGCTCGGGATGTGACACGCCTGCGAGCGCCGTTTCGACCGCGGCCGACTGCGATAGTTGTAACGCCTCAAGATGCAGCATGCGCAGCCGCCCGTCCGCGGCGATTCCGAAATCCTTGCCGAGAAGGGTGTCCAGGAAGGGAAAGTCGGCTGAGTCCTCTGGCTGTCGGTGAAGGGCGGCGGCTTCCGCCGGCGCGACGTCCAGCGCGGCGCGCGCCTTCAGTTCGCCGTGACCCAGCCGGCGCTTCTCTTTAGCGTTGGCGGCCGCTGACTGGAAAAGCGCCTGACGAATTGCTTCGACCCGCATCCAGCCGGCGGGATAGGCGTCGACCGCGGCGCGATGAGCCTGGACCCACAAAGCCGCCGCGGCAGCGACCTGGGGCGTCGCCGATGACGTCCCCGAGCCGTCCAGGTCAATCGTCGCGGCGCAGCCCATGCGCGCCCAGGGAGTGTTCGGCGTCGAAGCGGAGATCGCCGTCGCCATCTTGTCGTCAGGGCCGTAATTGCCGGCCATGAGGCGCGGGGCGAGATCGGCATAGGGCGTGTGGTCCGCCATCGCGCCGCAGGCCGCGACGACACGCTTAAAGCGGGCCGGAAAGACGATGTTGCGGGTCGGCAGGTCGCCGTAGTTGTTGCCCGCCGCTGTCACGATGAAGACGCCCTGGTCGTAAAGAGCGTTGACCGCATCCGCCCACGCCTGCGATGCGAGGCCGCCCATACTCATCGTGATGATATCGACGCGAGTCTTCGGGTCCTGGCTGAGCTGATGGACATAGTCGAAGGCGCGCGCGATGGCGCTGTTATAGAAGAGCACGACGCTGTTGGCGACGCGCACCGGCACAACTTCGGCGTTCGGCGCGCATCCGAGTGGCGTACCAGCGCCAATCGCCTTGCCGGCCAGGATGCCGAGCGTGCCAGTGCCATGGCCGGGATTGCTGAGCGCGCCCCAGGCAATGTCGGTCGCGTCGTCTGGTCGGTCTGTGTCGACGAAATTTTTCTGCAGGTTCCGGTTGAGAAACTGAGGCGTCGCTTGATGATCGGAATAGCCAGTATCCAGATGGGCGACGCGGGTTCGACCGTGCTGCGGCGCGCCCGCCTTGGCGATCGCCTGGTCGAACTGCGAATGCTCGGCATCGCGAATCCAATAGTCCGACGGGCCCAACGGATAGTCTGGGTTTTGTCGATCAACGTCATTGCAGGTTTTCGCGAGCTTCAGGCCGACCGTGCGCGGGTCGCCGATGCGCCAGCTCTGAGCGAGATCGGGTTCAGCGAACTCGGCTCTCGCGCCTGAGACCCCGAGCCCTTGCTCCAACATCGCATGGCAGGCGTCCCAGGGGTTGATGTTCGTTTCCGCATCCGCCGTGAGAAGCTGCCAAGACGCGGCTGGCGCGATCCCTTGGCGACTTGCGCCGATGCTGTGAAACAGCGGTTCGGCCGAAAGCGCGACCTTTGCTTTCGTAGGTCCGATTTCAAGTCGGCTGGTCGACAGGCTTGGCGCGGCCTTTACCAGAAATCGCTGGCGCAGTGGAGTTTCGACCAAGGTCGCCGCTCCTTCAAAAAATATATGAAATTAAAAAACTGAAAAACTAGCGAGAATATGAAACCTGGATCCGCGCCATGTCAACTCTTCGTCCAAGTTCACGATACTGGACATCCGTTCCTGTTGTTCGGCGCATTCCAACCTCGGCGCTCGGAAATATCCCGCGAGGGATCGCCTTCGCTTCGATCGTTAATGGATCTCAAGCATTCTCCGCTACGCTGGAAAGACATCGATTAAGTGGAGCGCCTGCCGCCGGCAGGCGGCAGCGAACCAGGAATTCGGCCTGCGGTCGCGTGCGTCGGCTCGTTGGCCATCCCTGCTTGAGCCAGGTCCGGTAGGGAACCAGCGTATCGCGGTCGCGCCGAACAGCCTTGCGCCGCGCGTTGCCACTATTGATGGCGGATACGAACGCCTCCATTTCGAATCGATCGAGCAGAGCTGCGGCATCGAAGGCGAGCATCAATTGGGGACGGCTCCCGAACGCTCGCCGGCGCCGCTCCATGCGCTCGCGATCTGGCCACAGAAAGACGAAGCCATTCAACAATTCACGCTAGTCGGCGGGCTGAAAGCCGCCGTCGAGCGTGCGCCTGTCAACCAACCTCAAGGACACCCGGTTCGACGTGGATCATGTCGAGGTGTCCGCAGAAGGGCGCGCGCGTCTCAAGCAGACGTTGGGGATCGAGTGCATGGAGCAAGGCCAGGCGATCTCGTCCGCCGACGCGGTCGTCATGGCCGTGCCGGACCGCCTGATCGGCAAGATCCTGAAAACCTTCGTCAAGGACCTGCGTTCAGGCGCCAAAGTTGTCATGCTCGACGCGGCGGCCCCGCACGCGGGTGAACTGCCCGAGCGCGAAGACATCACTTATTTCGTCACCCATCCGTGCCACCCGCCCATCTTCAACGACGAAACGGAGCCGAAGGCGAAAACGGATTATTTCGGCGGGGTCCACGCCAAGCAGCATATTGTTTGCGCGCTGATGCAGGGACCGGAGTTGCATTACGCCGAATGCGAGGAGATCGCTCGACAGATTTATAAGCCGGTGATGCGCGCGCACCGGTGCACGGTCGAGCAGCTCGCCATTCTCGAACCCGCGCTTTCAGAGACGGTTGGCGCGACGTTCGCGCTGGCGCTCAGAGAGGCGACGGATGAGGCTGTCCGCCGAGGAGTGCCGAAACAGGCCGCGATCGACTTCATCATCGGCCACCTCAACATTGAGCTCGCGATCGCGTTCGGAATTTTTCCGGAGGGCGGTTCTCGGACGGCGCTCTGCAGGCGATCGACAAGGCCAAGCCCGTTATCTTCCGTGACGGATGGCTCGACCGGGTTTTTGCCCCGGCGGCTGTGCTCAAGTCGGTCAAGGACATTTGCGAGGCTCCGGCTCCGTGAGCGCTTTCGAGCTCGCCGCCGGGCCGGGATACTAGCCCTCGCGCCGCTCAGGCAGCCCGGACAGCATCGAGGCTAGGCTCAAGAATTGCCCGCCGGTGTTTCGCCGGCGATGAACTGAGTCGGAGGCGACAATTTCGAACGCGGCGCGTTAAACGGCGGAAGTCATCGTGGCCGTCGGTTGGCAATAGTCTACTAAATCAGTATACTGTTGTAAGACCGTTCTCGATCAGCAAAGGTCAAGGCCGCCCATGTCCGCTTCGTTCGCGCTATCGAAAAGGGCCAGCGCCCGTTCGATCGCCGTCATCGGTGGAGGCGCAAGCGGCGCGCTCATCGCTGCGCATTTGTTGAAATGCGCCGACGACGACGTTCATCTGACTTTGATCGAACCGCGCGCGCAGATTGGCCGCGGGCTCGCCTATGCGACTGAAAACGAGAGCCATCGACTGAACGTCAGAGCCTCGAACATGAGCGCTTTTCCCGATGACCCCGATCATTTCTGGCGATGGCTGCGAGCGAGTGGACACGCGGGCGAGGATCGCTTTTGCTTTGTTCCCCGCTTGGTCTACGGTCGGTACCTCGCGAGCCTGATCGAAGATCGTCTCACGGAGCCCGAGGCGGGACGCCTGCGTTGGCTGCGTAAAACCGTTGTCGGCCTCAAAGAGCACGACGGCTCTGTCGTTCTGCGATTCTCCTCCCGTGAAACAGCCGCCTTCGACGTCGCGATCCTTTGTTGCGGACACGAGCCCTCCGAACATCTCGCCGCTCCGTTCGTCGGCCCGTGGAGGGACCCACGCGCATGGAACGGGGCGCCAGATTCGACGATTCTGATCCTCGGGACCGGGCTCACGATGGTCGACGCCGCCATCTCGCTGAGCGAGGCGGGCCATCGCGGACCGATTGTCGCGCTGTCGCGGCGCGGCCTTTTGCCTCAGGCCCATCGCCGGGTCGAGACCGCGCCAATTGCGCAAACGGAACTGCCGTCGCCGGCGAAGCTTGCGGCGTTCCTGCATTGGCTTCGCGCGAGGGCGCGGAATGAAATGCGGCGCGGCGGGGACTGGCGAAGTGTCATTGATGGTTTGAGGCCGCACACGCAGGCGATCTGGCGCGCCATGCCAAGCGAATCCCGAAAGAGGTTTCTCGAACATGCTCGCCCCTGGTGGGACATTCACCGCCATCGCATGGCGCCGGAGGTCGAAGCGAAGATCCGGGCCTTGCGAGAAAGCGGCCAATTGCAAGTCGTGTCGGGCCACCTCGTTGAGGTGAGTCGGAAGCGAAACGGCGCGAGCGTGCGCATTCGCCCGCGCGGGTCCGACGCAACGTCCCAAGTTGACGTGTCCCGCATCATTTCATGCCGAGGCATGACGAGCGATCCGCGAAAGAGCGCTAATCCCCTTGTCGCGCAGCTCCTTGCCGAGGGTTACGCGCGCGTCGATCCGCTCGGGATCGGCCTCGATGTCAACGACGATTGCGCGCTCATCGACGCCAGCGGGCGCGCCTCGAACCGTGTCTTCGCGGCTGGCCCGATGAGCCAAGCGGCTTTCTGGGAGGTGATTGCAGTCCCGGACATTCGCCTGCAGGCTGCATCGCTCGCACGGCGTCTTACGGAAGACGCGCCAGCGCCGCAGCACGCCTGACACGACTATGAGTTAAGTCTATCGCGTTTGGCGTAGGCGCGCTCGATCCCGATCTGCGGAGAGCGGCGTCCCGCCCGCGATTCACCCTGCGTTCGATTTGCGCTCCAGAACGGGCTCGCGAGCCTCGCGAAGCGGAACGCCAAAGGAGGCGATGACGCCCCGGCTGGTGCGCACGAGATTGGCGCTGGGGCCATTTGTTCCGACGCTGCGGCGGCTCACCCGCGCGCCCTCGATCAAGAGAAAAAGCGTGTCGGCGAGAAGCTCCGGCTGCGAAGCGCCGGCGGCCTTACAGAGATTCGTCAGGCGCTCACGCTGACGCATCTTGAATTCCTCGATCACGCGAAGACCGGGATGACCCTGCTCCGTCAATTCGATCGCGGCGTTGGCGAGATCGCAGCCGCGTTCGTCCCCAGCGATAAAGATTGCGGCCTTGTCCATGAAGCCGTAAAGTTGACCACCTGGGTCTCCGGGATTCTGAGCTTCGATTTCGGCCCAGATTTCGTCCGACTTTCGCCCTTTGTAGTTCAGATACTCGATAATAAGCTCGTCCTTCGAATCGAAGTGGCGGTAAAGCGCCATCTTGCTGGTGCCCGCGGCCTCGGCGATCGCTTCGACGCCCACGCCTCGGATGCCCTTGCGGTGGAAGAGGTCCTGCGCGCAGTCGAAGATGCGGTCGCGGGGCTTCCCGGCCCTGGAAATATGGACCTCAGGATCCGAACTCGATTTTTCTTTGTTCATGGTGCTTGACGAACCCGTTACCGATCGGTATCAGAGGGCGATACCGACCGGTACCATCCGCGCTTGCAGAGTCAAACTGCCGCGGGTAACACCCGGACGCCTTAGTCGAAAGGAACACCGCCATGGCGTATCGAAGCGCCCAGACAATCGACGACCTTCTGGCGGACTCGCTCATTCAGAAGGTCATGCTCGCCGACCACGTGGAGCCTCAGGCTCTGAAGACCCTGCTGGACGGGACCGCCCGCCGCATCGCCGAGTCACGGCGCGCGGCCACCGTACAGGTGGGGCAGGATCTCGGTCGGCGCGGCTTTTTTCGTGGACCCCTCCTCCTGATGCGGCCCACGGCGCGTACGACCGGCGGCGAATGCGGAGCATCCCTCTGCGGCTGACCCTCTTCCGGTAAAGCCGAGGCGATCCCGTGGTCGGCTTTTTCATCCAACGTCCAATCTTCGCCTCGGCGATCGCCGCGATCCTCGTGCTCGCGGGCGCGATCTGCTTTTTTCTGCTGCCGGTCTCGCAGTTTCCGGAGATTACGCCGCCGCAGGTCGTCGTCAGCGCCAATTACCCTGGCGCGAGCGCTCAGGTCGTCGCCGACACGGTGACGACCCCGCTCGAGGAGCAGATCAACGGCGTCGAGGGCATGACCTACATGTCCTCGGCGAGCTCGAATGACGGCTCCTCGACGATCACCGTCACCTTCAAGGTCGGCTACCCGCTCAACATCGCCGCGGTCGACGTCCAGAACCGGGTGTCGCAGGCGGCGTCCTCGCTTCCGGCGATCGTCAATCAGGGCGGGGTGACGATCAAGAAGCAGAATCCAAACTTCGTTCTCATCGTCAATCTCGTCTCGCCGGACCGTTCGGTCGATTCGGTGACGCTGTCGAACTACGCCTATCTGCAAATCGTCGACCAGTTGAAGCGGCTTCCAGGCGTCGGCGACGTCCAGATGTTCGGCGAGCGCCGCTATTCGATGCGCGTCTGGCTCGATCCGGACAAGCTCGCCAATCTTGGCGTCACCGCCGTCGAGGTCCAGAACGCGATCGCCGAGCAGAATGTTCAGGTCGCCGCCGGAAAGATCGGCCAGTCGCCGGCTCCTCCCGGGACCTCCTTTGAATTGCAGGTCAACGCCCAGGGACGGCTCACCGATCCGCAGGAATTTTCCAACATCATCGTCCGCGCCGATCCCGTGTCCGGCGCCGTAGTGCGCCTGCGGGATATCGCGCGCGTTGAACTCGGCGCGTTGCAATATTCATCATCCGCCTTCTTCGGCAAAGATCCCACCGTCGTGATGGCGATCTTCCAGATGCCGGGCTCGAACGCCCTCGACCTGCAGAAGCAGGTCAAGACGAAGATGGAAGAGCTCTCGAAGCGCTTCCCGCCCGGAATCGCCTATGCGATGCACTATGACACGACGCGCTTCGTGTCGGCCGCCATGCACGACGTGGTGATCACGTTGATCGAGGCGCTGCTCCTCGTCGTGATGGTCGTGTTCATCTTTTTGCAGAGCTGGCGGGCGACGATCATCCCGACGATCGCCATTCCCGTTTCGCTCATCGCGACGCTGGCGGTGATGCAGATTTTCGGCTTCTCGCTCAACATGCTGAGCCTGCTCGGCATGGTGCTCGCGATTGGCCTCGTCGTCGACGACGCGATCGTCGTGGTGGAGAATGTCGAGCGCCAGCTCGAAGCCGGTTTGCCGCCCCTTCAGGCGGCAAGAAAAGCCATGTCTGAGGTGACCGGACCGATCATCGCCACGACGGCGGTGCTTATGGCCGTTTTCATTCCCGTCGCCTTCATTCCGGGCGTCGCGGGCAAACTCTATAACCAGTTCGCGTTGACTGTCGCGATCTCCGTCGGGATCTCGGCCTTCAACTCCCTGACCTTGAGCCCCGCGCTTAGCGCCGCGTTTCTGCGTCACGGCCCGAAAGGGCAATTTATTCTGTTCCGCTGGTTCAACGCCGGCTTCGATTGGCTCGCGAACTTTTATGCGCGCTGCGTGCGACAGTTCATTCGCTTCGGCTGGGCGCTGGTCGCGATCTTTTTTCTGTTCGTGGGCGGCGCCTACGCGCTGTCACGATCCATCCCGACCACCTTTTTGCCGGTTGAGGACCAAGGCTATTTCTTCGTCATCGTGCAATTGCCGGACGGATCGGCGCTCGAGCGCACCGACGCTGTGGCGCAGAAGATCCGGGACCTCTTGCAGGCGACGCCGGGCGTCCAGATCGCCGGCTTCATCAGCGGCCTCAATTTCCTGACCAATGCCGCGCAGTCAAACTCGGCGATCGAATTCGCGGTTCTGAAGCCATGGAGCGAGCGCGGGCCGGAGGAGAATGCGTCCGCTTTGGTCGCCTCGGTGCGCCCGAAGCTGCTCGCAATCCCGGAAGCTTTTGCGCTGAGCTTCGATCCGCCTTCAGTCAATGGGCTTGGCACGACCGGCGGTTTCGAATTCGAGGTCGAGGATCTGGCGGGGCGCGGGGGCGCACAGCTCAGCGAAGCGACGCAGGCGCTGATCGCGGCGGCCCGCAAGCAGCCTGAGCTCAACCCGCAATCGCTGTTCACCTCGTTCTCCGCCTCGACGCCGCAGCTCTTCTATGACCTCGATCGGACGAAGGCGAAGCTGCTTGGCCTCAGCCTGCCGGACGTCTTCAATACGCTGCAAATCTATCTTGGCTCGCTCTATGTGAACGACTTCAACCTGTTCGGCCACACGTTCCGCGTCACGATGCAGGCCGACACAAAATCCCGCGCCTCTCCGTCGGACCTCAGCAAGCTCTACGTCCGCAACGGATCCGGGGGTATGATTCCGTTGAACGTGCTTGGCACCCTTAAGCCGATCGTTGGGCCGGAGACCGTGCCGCACTACAACAACTACGCGTCCGCGCTGATCAACGGCGCGCCGGCGCCAGGCTTCAGCTCGAGCCAAGCCGTGGTTGCGATGCAGCGCGCGGCGGCCGAGGCGTTGCCGCGCGATTTCGGCTACGAATGGACGGGTGTGACCTTTCAGGAGCTCAGCGCCGGCTCGCTCGCCACGATCGTGCTCGCGCTCGCGATCTTCTTTGTCTTCATGATTCTCGCGGCGCAGTACGAGAGCTGGTCGATGCCCTTCATGGTGCTCTCGTCCGCGCCCCTGGCGCTGGTCGGTGCGCTGGGCGCGATCTATATCCGCCAAATGCAGGTCGACGTCTATTCGCAGATCGGCTTTGTCATGCTGATCGGGCTGGCGGCCAAGAACGCGATCCTTATCGTTGAATTCGCCAAGCGGCGTCGCGAGGAGGGCCTGCCCGTCGTCGAGGCCGCAATGGAGGCGGGGCGGCTGCGCCTGCGGCCGATCCTGATGACCGCCTTCGCCTTCATCTTCGGCGTGCTGCCGCTGATGTTTGCCAGCGGCGCGGGCGCCGCGAGCAGGCAGTCGCTTGGCACGGCCGTCTTCGGCGGCATGGTCGCGGCGACTTTGCTGACGCTGATCTTCGTGCCCGTTTTCTACGCCCTCATCGAACGCGCTCGCGAGGGACGCGAGGCGGCGAAAGCCGCTGCGCCGCACGCCGGCGCTCATCTTGCGCCCCACGCCGAAGCCGCAGAATAACGCCCAGGAGTTTGTCTATGCGCCTCAAGATCTCTCTAGCGGCTCTCGCGACAATCGGCGTTGTTGCTTTCGTAGGCTTCCGCATCGCGGGCGACCACGCGGACGGCGCCACGGAATCCGCGGCTGCGCCGGCAATGATGGCGATGCCGGTTCCGGTCGTTCCGGTCGTCAAAAAGACGCTGCCGATCTATCTCGACTATCCCGGACGCATCGAATCGATCCGCAGCATCGCCCTGCAGGCGCGGGCGTCGGGCTACATTGAGTCCCAGCTCGCCCCTGACGGCGCCGATGTTAAGACCGGCGACCTCCTTTACCAGATCGATCCGCGCGACCTTCACGCCGCATTCGATCTGGCCACCGCGCAGGCCCAGCGCGACCAAGCGTCACTCGAATATGCGAAGGCCAATTTTGGCCGCGGCGAGGAGCTGGTCAAAAGCGGCTTCGTCACCAAAGACGCCTACGATCAGAGGGCGAGCGCGATGCATCAGGCCGAGGCGGCGCTGGTGGCGGACCGAGCCGCGATTGAGGCCGCGAAGCTCAACCTCAGCTACGCCGAGATCACCGCCCCATTCTCTGGCCGACTGGGGCGCAACCAGGCGGCGAAAGGCGCGCTGGTCGGGCCGGCGAGCGGACCGCTCAACACGCTGGTTCAGCTTGATCCGATCTATGTCGCCTTCAACCCGAGCGAATCCGACCTGGTCGAGATCGCGACGGCGCGGGCCGCAGGCAAGGTCGACGCCGAAATCTCGCTCGCAGGCACGGATACGATCCGTAAGGGCACACTGACCTTCCTCGATAACACCGTCGACAAGGCGACAGGCACGATCGCCGCGCGTGTCACCATCGCCAATCCCGACTTCGTCCTGCTTCCTGGTCAATACGTTCGGGTGCGGCTGCATATCAGGGACGAGCCCGACGCATTCATGGCGCCGCAGGCGGCGCTCGGCTCGAACCAGATGGGCAAGTTCGTTTTTGTCGTTGGGGCCGGCGACAAGGCGGAGCAGCGCCTTCTGACGCTGGGACCGATGGACGGGGACCTTGTCAGCGTGACCAAGGGCCTGAGCGAAGGCGAACGCGTTATCGTGGGGAACCTGCAGAAGATCGGCCCCGGTTCACCCGTCAAGCCCTTGCCGCTGGAACAGAAGCCAACTCCCTAGCCGACCATTGCGTTCGGAGGGAATCGTCATCGCGAGGAGCGAAGCGACGTGGCGATCCAGGGGTCGTAGTGAGCTACCTTTCCCGTGGTGCGCTACGTTCCCCTGGATTGCGTCGCTTTGCTCGCAATGACGATCACGTTCGACCCGAATGCGATTTTCCTCAGGGGTCACTGTGCGTCAATCGATTGCTTCTTCAATCGACGGGCGCTCGGGTCTGCGCCGCACGGCAACCATTTCCGCGAGGATCGAAAGCGCAATCTCGTCTGCGGATATCGCGGAGATGTCGAGCCCTGCCGGCGCCTTGATCGCAGCCAAAGCTTCTTCGGATACGCCCTCCTTGGCGAGTTCGCTCTTGAGCGTTTCGGCTTTGCGGCGCGAGCCGACGAAGGCGCGATAGCGTGCGTTCATGGCGGCTGCGCTTTTCAGTGCGGCGCGGTCGCCGGCGCCCTGGGTCGAGACCACGACGAAAGCATTTTCACCTGTCTCCGTAGGCGCCGCCACGCCGACGAGGCGCCGAACGCCCGGACCGAATCGGTCATGATCCTCCGGGGCCGCCGCCACCGCGACGTCGAAGCCCATCGACGGCGCTAAATTCGCGAGCGCCACGGCGACCGGCGAAGCGCCGAGGATCAGGAGGCGCGGGCTCGGGAGCACCGGTTCGACAAAGACGTCCATCGTGCCTTGGCTTGGACACGAGTTTTTGGCGAAAAAGACGCCGCCGCGCTCCTCTCCGGCCGCTGCGCCAAGTTCGGCAAGCGCGTCTTTGGGCGCGATCGACACGAGGCGCGATTGGCCGTCCGCCATGCACTGGCGCGCCGCCTTGACGACCGCAGCGCGCGCGCATCCGCCGCCGATCCACCCTTCTTCGATCGAGCCGTCCGGCCCGATCAAGGCCTTGGCGCCCGCTTTCGCGGCGGTGACGGAGACCGTGCGAACGACCGTGGCGAGCGCGAACGTTTGGCCCTGGGCCTGACGCAGCGCCGCCTGCTCGAGCACACCCATCATATCCTCGCCAGGTAAGGTTCGAGCGCCGCGAGGCTCTCGAGACTATGCGCCGGGGCGAACAGGTCGAGGTAGGGCAGGGCCGCTTGCATGCCTCGCGCGCTGGGCTCGAATCCATTCCGGCCCGTCAGAGGGTTCAGCCAAACGATGCGTTTGCAGCGCCGCCTCAATTCGCGCATCGCCGACGCAAGCAATTCTGGTGGTCCGGTGTCGTAGCCGTCCGACAGGATCATGACGCAGGTGCGGGAATGAATGACGCGCCGCGCGTGGATGCGATTGAACGCCGCCAGACACTCGCCGATCTTTGTGCCTCCGCCGACGCCCGCCGCCATCAGAGCGAGCCGGTCGAGCGCGCGCGCCGGATCGCGCTCTCGGAGCGCTGAGGAAACATGCGCAAGCCGCGTATGAAAGAGGAACGCCTCGGATTCGCGAAAGACCTGAGTGACGGCGTGCAGGAAGCGGGTGAAGAACGAAACGTAGGATTCCATGGACCCCGACGCGTCGAGCAAGGCGACGAGTCTGAGCGGCTTGATCTTGCGGCGGCGAAATTTGAGGTCGAGCGGTTCGCCGCCATGCGCGACGCTGAGCCTAATGGTCGCGCGCAAGTCGAGCCGTCGGCCGCGCCGGCGCGCGCGCTCGCGGCGGGTGAGCCTCGTCCGCATCACCCGCGCGAAACGTTCGGCCAGCTCGGCGGCTTGGGCGCGCTCCCTCTCTCCTACGAATGCCGCGATGTCCTTTTTGGACATCGCCTCTTGCGCGGATGCTCCCCCATGTCGCCCGCCGCCGTGAGCCGGAGCGCCTTCGGGAGCAGCACCCTCGCCGATATGGGTCGGTTCCTGTCGCTGATCGTCGGCTCCGGGGTCATGCTGGAAACGCCGGGGCGAACGGGCGGCGAGCGCCTCGGCATTGATTTTCACGGCGCTCTTCACGCCGCGCCCGCGCCAAAACGCGTCGAACAATTCGTCGAACCGCGCAAGCTCCGTTCGGCGTGAAGCGAACAGAGTTCGCATCGCGGCGCACAGGCGTTCGGGGCGCTCGGCCATCGGGCTCGACATCAGCCGCGCCGCGTCCTGCGTTTCGGCTTGGCCAATGACGAAGCCTGCGTCGCGCAAGGTGACGACAAATCCAGCAAGGCGCTTGCGCATCGCCGGACCCGGTCCGGGTCCTTCGACAGCAAAGCCCTGCGCGCCCATCACGCGACCTTGCCAAGGAGTCGGCCCGTCGTCTCCGGGCTGATCGAGGCGCGATCCTCGCGGGTCTTCAGGAGCGCAATCAGCGTCGCGTGCACAATCTCCGGATCGTCATGCAAGTCCTTGACCTCAAGGCCGGCGAGGGTGGCCGCCCAATCGAGCGTTTCCGCGACGCCAGGAACCTTCTTCAGGTCTTCCTTGCGCAACATTCCAACCATGCGCGCGATCTGCAATGCGAAATTCGCATCGAGATTGGGCTGACGGTTGAGCAGAATCGCCGCTTCGCGATCGACGTCCGGAAAATCAAGATAGTGATAAAGGCAGCGGCGGCGCAGCGCGTCCGACAGCTCGCGCGTGGCGTTGGAGGTCAGCACGACGCGCGGGATCGACACCGCCGTGATCGCGCCGAATTCGGGGATCGTCACCTGAAAGTCCGACAGGAGCTCGAGCAGGAACGCCTCGAATTCCTCGTCGGCGCGGTCGACTTCGTCAACCAACAGAACTGGCGACGTCTTTCGCCGGATCGCGCTGAGC
Organism: uncultured Alphaproteobacteria bacterium; assembly: GCA_963702825.1. Classification (GTDB taxonomy): domain Bacteria; phylum Pseudomonadota; class Alphaproteobacteria; order Rhizobiales; family Beijerinckiaceae; genus Roseiarcus. The sequence continues at coordinate 55,669 of CAVPEE010000048.1, read as the reverse complement.
AGCGGCCGCTCGAGCAGATACTCTTCAGAAAAGATCTGCGCCTCGATCTCGGAGGCGCTGGCGCCGCCGCCCTCGCGCGCCTTGATCGCCAGCAACTGACGCTGATAGTTCCATTCATAAAGCGCCGAGCTCGCGTCGAGCCCCTCGTAGCACTGCATGCGGATGAGCTCGCAGCCGTGCAGCGCGGCGAGCGCCTTGGCGACTTCGGTCTTGCCGACGCCCGCCTCGCCCTCGATCAGAAGTGGGCGCTTGAGGTAGTCCATCATCCAGAGCGCCGTCGCGAGGTCGCGGTCGGCGACGTAGCCGACTTCGGCGAGCCGCGCCGCAATGGCTTCGCGCGGAATGCGCTCGCTAGGCATGCGCACACTCCCCTCTCCCCAAAGGGCGTCCGGGAGGACGCCCGTCTCTCGACGGGCTATCGGGAGAGGGGTCGGGGGTGAGGGCTTTCGTCATGGGACCCAAGTCACGCCAAAGACCCTCATCCGGCGCCATAGCCCGTCGAAAGACGGGCGTCCTTCGACGCCCTGCGCGCCACCTTCTCCCAGAGGGAGAAGGGAACGCCGGCCGCCTTCTTCGTCACGCGTGCAACCCCAAATCCTCCGCCGCCTGCCAGATGCGATAAGCGTCGTGAGGCATGGGAATGTGGGTCGAGCCCGCGAACTTGAACGCGTCGTTCACCGCATTGGCGAAGCAGGGCACGCTGCCGACGTTCGGGCTTTCGCCCACGCCCTTGGCGCCGATCGGATGATGCGGCGAAGGCGTGACCGTGTAGTCGGTCTCCCAATGCGGCGTCTCGACGGCGGTCGGCAGGAAATAATCCATGAACGACGCGCCTTTGACGTTGCCGTCTTCGTCGTAAAGAATCTCCTGACCCATTGCGATGGCGTAGCCCTCGGTGCAGCCGCCGTGCACCTGGCCCTCGATGATCATCGGGTTGATGCGCGTGCCGCAATCGTCGAGGGCGTAGAAGCGCCTCACTTTGTGGACGCCGGTGTCGACGTCGATGTCCATCACGCAGATATAGGCGCCGAACGGATAGGTCATGTTCGGCGGGTCGTAATAGCTGACCGCCTCGAGGCCGGGCTCCATGCCGGGCGGAATTTTATTGTAGGCGGCCCAGGCGATCTGGCTCATCGTCCTGAAGGCCCCGGGATTGCCTTTGACGCTGAACCGGTCGACGTCCCATTCGAGATCGCCCTCATGAACTTCGAGCATGTAGGCCGCGATCATTTGCGCCTTGGCTTTGATCTTGCGCGCGGCCATCGCGATCGCAGCCCCCGCGACCGGGGTTGAGCGCGATCCATAAGTTCCGAGGCCGTATGGCGCTGTATCGGTGTTGCCTTCCTCGACCATGATATCGTCGGCGGGAATGCCGATCTCGGTCGCGATGATCTGGGCCCAGGTGGTCTCGTGGCCCTGGCCCTGGCTCTTTGTGCCCATCCGCGCGATTCCCTTGCCGGTCGGATGGATCCGGATCTCGCAGGAATCGAACATCGCAATGCCAAGAATGTCGCAATTCTTCGACGGGCCGGCGCCGACGATCTCGGTGAAGAAGGCGACGCCGATCCCCATGAGCTCGCGCGTTTCGCCGCGCTTGAACGCCTCTTGCTTCGCCTTCTGCTCCTCCCGCAGCTTGCGATAGTCGGTGGCGTCGAGCGCCTTCTGCATGGCGGTGTGATAGTCGCCCGAATCGTATTCCCAGCCGAGCGCCGAATTGTAGGGAAACTGCTCGCGTTTGATGAAATTCTTGACGCGGAAGTCGACCGGATCGAGCCCCAACTTCTGCGCCATGATGTCCATCGCGCGTTCGATCGCATAGGCGACTTCGGTGACGCGGAACGAGCAGCGATAGGCGACGCCGCCGGGCGCCTTGTTGGTGTAGACGCCGTCGACCGAAAGGTGGGCGACCGGGAAGTCGTACGAGCCGGTGACGATGTTGGCGAAGCCTGCGGGCCATTTCGACGGATCGGCGCAGGCGTCGAACGCGCCGTGGTCGGCGAGGATGTGCACGCGTAAGCCCGTGACCCGGCCCTCACGCGTCGCCGCGATCTCGGTCGTCATGTGGTAGTCGCGCGCGAACGAGGTGGTGGAGAGGTTTTCGATCCGGTCCTCGACCCATTTGACCGGAAGCCCGGTCACGATCGAGGCGACCGCGGCGCAGATGTATCCCGGATAGGCGCCGACCTTGTTGCCGAAGCCGCCGCCGATGTCAGGCGAGATGACGTGAATCTTCTGCTCGGGCAAGCTCGCGATCAGCGCGACGACCGTGCGGATGACATGAGGCGCCTGGAACGTGCCGTAGATCGTCAGGTCGCCGGTGATCTTGTTGAAGCTGACGACGCACTGGCAGGTTTCGAGCGGGCAGGGGTGGACGCGCTGATAGCTCAACAGGTCCTTGGTCTTGACCTCGGCTTTCGCGAAGGCGACGTCGGTCAGCTCCTTGTCGCCGACCTGCCAATTGAAGATGTGGTTGGGATGGTTGCGCGGCCCGTGGGCGCCGTCTTTCTTGTCCTTGATGTCCTCACGCAGGATTGGGGCGCTCTCATCCATCGCCTTGAACGGGTCGACGACGACGGGAAGCGCTTCATACTCGACTTCGACCAGGTCTGCGGCGTCGGCGGCGATATAGCGGTCGGTCGCGACGACGAAGGCGATCTCCTGGTTCTGAAACAGGACCTTGCCGTCGGCGAGCACCATCTGGACGTCGCCCGCGAGCGTCGGCATCCAGGCGAGATTGACGCCCTTCAGGTCCTCGGCGGTGAGAACGGCGACGACGCCGGGCACGGCCTTGGCCTTGGAGGTGTCGATCTTGACGATGCGCGCGTGGGCGTGGCTCGAGCGATGGAAGTCGCCGTGCAACATGCCCGGAAGCTTGATGTCGTCGACGTAATTGCCGCGCCCTTGGGTGAAGCGCACGTCCTCGACGCGCTTGCGCTTGCAGCCCATGCCCTGCAGTTTTTCGGCGCGCTCAAGCGAAGTGGGGGAGGGGGCGTCGTTCATTCCGCGGCTTCCTTGAATTCGAGTCCGGCCATCTTGGCGGCGGCGTATTGGATGGCGCGCACGATGTTCTGGTATCCGGTGCAGCGGCAGAGGTTGCCCGAAATGCCGATGCGGATTTCGCTCTCGGACGGGTTCGGGTTCTCCTGCAACAGCCGATGGGCGCGGATGATCATGCCCGGCGTGCAGTAACCGCACTGAAGTCCGTGCATCTCGCGGAACCCTTCCTGCAGGGCGCTCAGCGCGCCGTCGGCGCCGGCCATGCCCTCGATGGTGAGCACGTTTGCGCCCGCGGCCTGGACCGCGAACATCGTGCAGGATTTCACCGACCGGCCGTCGACGTCGACGGTGCAAGCGCCGCAATGGGAGGTGTCGCAGCCGATATGCGCTCCCGTCAGTCCGAGGTTCTCGCGCAGGTAATGGATGAGCAGCGTGCGCGGCTCGACGGCGGCGGACATCGACTTGCCGTTGATCGTCATGCTGACGTTGGTGAGAGACATGGCGGGGCCTTTCAGGATTTGGCGCGCGCAAAGGCGCGCGTGAGCGCCCGCGCGGTCATGACGCCCGCCATCTTGGCGCGATACTCGGCCGAGCCGCGTCCGTCGGCGGCGGGCTCGGCGATCGCCGTCGCGGCGGCTGCGGCTCGTGCGAGGGTCGGCTTGTCGAGCGCGGTCCCGACGACCGAGGTCGCCGCGTCGGCGGCGAAGAGCGCCGTCCCGGCGACATTGGTGAGGCTGATCGCGCAGGTCGCGATTGCGCCGCCCGAGACGGTCAGGATCACCGCCGCGGCGGCGGTCGCGTAATCGCCGACCTTGCGCTTGAGCTTCTCGTACGCCCAGCCGTGACCCGCAGGGGGCACGGGAACACGGACGGCGGCGAGCACCTCGCCGGGCTCAGCGGCCGTCTCATAAGGAGAAAGGTAATATTCGCGCGCGGCAACGCGGCGTTCGCCGCTCGCGCCTCGCAGCACATAAGTCGCGCCAAGCGTCATCATCAGCGCCGGCATGTCGTTTCCGGGGTCGCCATTGGCGACATTGCCGCCGATCGTGCCGACGTAGCGCACCTGCGGATCGGCGATCACTTCGGCCGTCTCACGCAGGATGGGCGCATGCTGCGCCAGCAATTCGTTGCCGATGATCTCGTGCTGGGTGGTCATCGCGCCGATGACGATTTCGCCTCCCTCGAGACGCACCCCCTTCAGCTCCGCGACGCCCGCGAGATCGATGAGATGGGTCGGCGTGGCGAGGCGCAGTTTCATCATCGGAATGAGGCTGTGGCCGCCGGCGATGACGCGCGCCTCGGAATCGAGCTGGCTAAGAAGCGCGACCGCTTCCGAGAGATTGGCCGGCCGATGATACTCGAAGGATCCGGGGATCAAGACATCCTCCCATCGAATGGCGCGAACGTGCTTCTGGTTCGCTGCTCACGGGCGCGATTCGCGCAGGTCGAGCAGGCAAGGTTCGGCTAGGCGGGCCGCCCAATCAACGACGGATGAACGGGCGCGGGAGAAAAGGCGCCAACAGCGGTTCCAGCGCACGAAATGCGTCAGCGCCTATGACGCATTTGAGGACGTTGCCGCCTGATCTCAGCCAGCGAGCTGCGCCGATTCTGAGCTTGACCTGACGGTAGTGGGCGCGCGCGATCGGGATGGTGCAGCGCACAGGCAACCCGAGCTCGGCTATGCCGGCTTCGCCTGATCGTTTGACCCGCGCGATGCGATCGACCGATACGATGTAGCTGCGGTGAACCCTCAAGAACGCTGCTCGGATCGAGGCGCGCTTCGAGCGCGCTGATTGAGAGCGTGCAGAAATATTCCTTCTCGCCATCGTGGACATAAGTGTAATGCGCGTTGGCGCGGACGGCGTAGATGTCGCCGACGACGATGTCTCGCGGTGCGCCCGTCCTTCTCGACCCGGATCGAGGCGGCTCGCCCAACAGACGGCGCGACGGGCGGCAGTTCGGCGGCCGGCAGCGCTTGGAACGGCGTGGGCGCGAGACCCCCCGCGGCTATCGGAACGGGTGGCGATCCGGCCGCTGGCGGGGCTGGCCTCGAAGCCTCGGCGCCCGCTCGCATCCGGCACGAGCGAGAGAAGAAAGGCGCCGGACACGCCGAACGCAACGACCGTGGCGAGCAGCGCAAGCGTGTTGCGCGATAGCGCCGATTCGGCGCCGATGAAACGCGAGACGTCGTAGCAGAGCGGGTCCAGGCGCATCCCGGCCATCGCCGTGTAGTGCATTCCGGAAATCGCCAGGCCGAGCGCGATCGCGCCGAGGAACAACCGCGGGCGGGTCGGCCGGCGGTCGATCGTCCACAAAGCAAAGGCGCTGGCCGCGATCGACACCGCGATGGAGGCGACGACATAGGAAGGAACGTACGACGTCGGTCCGGCCAGATGCACCGCCGACATGCCGACATAATGCATGAGGCTGACGCCAAGGCCCATCGCCAAGGCGCCTGTGCCGATCCGAAACGCCGGCGGCCCTGGCATGTGCGCGGCATAAACGCCGATCCCGACCACAATGACGCAAATCAGGAAGGAGATCAGCGTCGGCAGCACGAGATAGTCGACTGCGCTCGGGAAATTTGCGGCGAGCATGGCGACGAAGTGCATCGACCACACGCCGGTCGCGAGCGTAATTGCCGATCCAGCGATGGCGAGCCTACGGCGGAAGCCCTCGGCCGAGTCGATTCCGCGCGCAAGCGACAGGCCGACGAAGCTGCCCTGAACGGCGATTGCGATGGAAAGAGCCACGAGCCAAGGCTCGTGAGGAATCATCATCCCGCGCCTCCCTAACGCGACGGCTCAGGCAGGCTAAGTTACTCAGGCTTGACCTGGGGTGCAACGATTTAGCGTTGTATATACTGGGAGATATCGCTTGCGTCGGGGAGCTCTTATTTTGCCGGTCAAGTCATGCGGCAGAAGATCGAGACACTTCGATCCTGCTTCGCGCCGCCTCAGTCGTTGGCCCCGAAGGTGATGGCCAGAGCTCGGGAAGCGGGGAGCGAGTGGACAGCGGCGCGAGCGGCGCCGCCTTCAGCATTCATCTTAGCACTCGCGCAACGTTAATAACGAAAGACCGGATTCTTTCCGATTCCGCGCGCCACTGGCTCGCATCTTCATCAAAATTCCACATCGCGGATAAGACTGAAGTAAGGCCTTCGCGCGCAGGATTTCCCCGATCAAGAAGGGGTTTGTGGCGAGGATGGATTCAATGGGCAAATTCTTCGCTGGCATGAGCCGCTCGGCGCGAAAGCTCGCCGGTGACGAGGTCGGCTCGCCGGCGGTCGAATTCGCTCTGGTCTTTCCCATTTTCATCGGCGTCGTGCTCGCCACTCTGCAGGCGGGGACGATCTTCCTGGCCAAGGCGTACTTTGAATCCGGGGCGGAAACGGCGGCCAGAATCGTTCTCACCAATCAGACCTCGTCGCTGACAGCGGCGCAGTTCCAAACTGAAATCTGCAATCAGCTGACTGCGCTCTTCAACTGCGGGCAGTTGACGGTCGAACTCGAGCCTATGCCCGCGGGCACGACAAACATCAGCACTCTGCTGCCGACATTCGACTCACAAGGAAACCTCGTCGGCACGCCGACGGTCGATGTCGGCGCCAACGCCGGCGCTGCCGGCACCGACATGCTGCTCGTGGTCATGTATCCGTGGCCGGTCTACGGCGGCCCGCTCGGCCTCAACTTTTCAAACATGGGCAGTGGCAAAATGTTGATGACCTCGACCCAGGTGTTCCGGATCGAGCCCCTGTGATGAAGAGGACAATCCGCATCCCGCGCCTTCTTCGCCGTTCGCGCGCGTTCCTCGCCGACGCCAAAGGCCTGGCGGCTATTGAGCTGGCGCTGATCCTGCCGATCGCGCTCATGCTGATGAGCCTCGTCGTCTTTGGCGGGCAGGCCTATAGCGTGCAGCGCAAAGTGACGCTGGCCGCGACTACGGTCGCCAACATTTTTGCCCAAGCCAACAACGTCAACACCTCCACGATTACCGCCGCGGAGCTCAACCAGATCCTCTCCTATCCGAACCTGATCCTCTACCCGTATGACGGCAGCACCGCCTCAGTCGTGGTGTCGCAAGTGCAGGTCATGGTCAATGGAAACGGGACCGCGACCGGCACGGTCTGCGGCAGCTGGGCCAACGCCAATGGAACACCTCGCGCGACGGGCACACAGATGTCGGTCGATCCGTCCATCTCTGCGGCCTTTTCCACCCCGGGCTCCAACAGCAATTGCGACACGACCAACCTCAATTATGTCGTTCTCGGCGAGGTGAGTTATCCCTTCCAGGGGACCGGAATCTATTTCTCGGTCGGAACGATCAACCTGCACGATTCGATCATCATGATCCCGCGCGTCGCGAGCCCGATCACCGTGCAGTGACGAGGGGCTGCGCTCGACACGAGTTTCACCTCGGAATTGAGGCGCGCGCTTTTGAGCCCGTCACCTCGCATTCGCTTCTACTCCGCCGGCGCCTCTGAGGCCGAGCCGGGGTGAGCGCCCGGCCGTTGCGGTGCGAGGAGGATGAGGGCGACCATCGCCGCGACGAGGATGGCGGTCGCCGTGAAACGGCCGACCTCGAACCCGCCCTGGGCGGTCGGCTTGTCGAACAAGTCGCCAAGCGTCGCGCCGAGCGGGCGGGTAAGGATGAAGGCGGCCCAGAACAGAAACACGCGAGATAGGCTCGTGAAGAAATACGCCGCTGCGAGGATCGCGAGCGCCGCCCCGAACACCAGAGCGGCGTTCTCGTAGCCGAAGTCGTTCGTATCGGCCATCCAATCGCCGAGCGCGGTGCCGAGCGTCTGCGAGAAGAGGATGGTCGCCCAGTAGAACATTTCGGCCCGCGGCGTCCTCACCGAATTGACTGAGACCGTGCCTTCCCGCCATCGCCAGGCAATGAGCGAGGCCATGAGCAGGGCGAAGAGAATGAGCGAGCCGCCCATATAGCCGACGCCGAGCGACCGGTCGGCGAAATCGGCCATCGCGGTCCCGACCGTCGTCGTCGCGACGATCGTCAGCCAGTAGACGACAGGACGGAAGCTCTTCGTCGCGATTTGGACGATCGCGGCGGCGACGAAAAGGGCCATGAAGACGCCTGCGCCGATCAGGTATCCGCCATTGTGAGCGTCCTTATCGGCGTGCAGGAGCGACATTGTCACCGCATCACCGCCAGTCTCGCCAAGCGTCGTCGCCAGAATCTTGATGATCCAGAAACCGAGCGTGACCTCAGGAACCTTGCTCAACCCTGCTTTTACGCCTGTCATGTTCGCTCCATCCCCTGAGAAGCGCCGTTCGCGCGGGTGGCGCAGGCGGCAGGGGTGAAGGCGTTTTGCATTGGCGGAATTAGTGGAGTCTTAGAAGCGGCTGAGACGCCGCTGCTCTCCGAGCATCCGGAACGCGGCGCCTGCTTGGGAGCGAGGAGGAATCAAACCGGTCTTGCATCCGCCGCAAGACCCTCGACCGGGGGGCTGCAAATGAGTGATTGCGGCAGCGTGACAACGACCTTCAATCCGCCGGCGGACGACAAGCCGAGGGCGATGTCGCCGCCGAGCCGATCGACGACCGCCTTGACGATGGAGAGCCCAAGGCCCGAGCCGAATTCGTCTGTGCCCATGATGCGATGGAAGGGATCGAAAACGCGCTCGCGCTCCTCGGCGGGAATCCCTGGGCCGGTATCCTCGATTTTCAGCGTTGCGCCTTCCTCGCCGGCTTCGACAGACAGGTCGATGCGGCCGCCGTGCGGGGTGTAGCGGATCGCATTGTCGATGAGGTTCTTGAGCAGCATCGTCAGATCGATGTCTTGCGCCTGCAAGATCACGTCCTTCCGGCTGACGAGGCCGATGTCGAGGCGCTTCGCTTCCGCGAGAGGCATGAGGTCCTCGAGCGCGGTTCGGATGGCGGCGTTGAGGCTCGCCGGCTGTGCCCGTCCTGTTTCGTTCTGGGCACGCGCCAGCGCCAGCAACTGATCCAAAAGTCGCCGCGTTCTCGCGATGCCGCGCCGCAAATCAGCGAGGCGCTCTCGCGCCTCTGTCGGCATGTCGGCGGCGTCGAGCCGCTCGGCTTGCAAAGAAAGGGCGGTCAGCGGTGAACGAAGTTCGTGAGCCGCATCCGCCAGAAAGCGCCGCTGCTCGGCGACGGAGGCTGCGACGCGCGCGAGAAGCCGCCTGATTGCCGCGACGAAAGGCCGGATCTCGGTCGGAAGCTGAGCCTCCGGGATCTCCTTCCAATTGAAATCCGAGCGCCGCTTGAGATCGTCGGCCACGGCTTTCAGGGGCTTCAGCATTCTCCGCAGGGTTGCGCCGATTACGACCGGCAGAAGAATGATGAGGCCTAAGAGCGGCGCGACGGCGCGCATCGCGCTCGTGTTGGCGATCTCGTTGCGAAGCGCAGTCTGCTGGCCAACGGCGATGCGCTGGCCTTTCTCATCGGTGCTGATGACGATCCGCCATGGCGCCCCGCCGATCGTCGCCGTCTGAAGACCGTCCGGAGCCTCGGCGACGAGACCGGGCGCGGCCTCCTGCGGCTGCCAGGGGCCGCGAGGCTGCGCGGTGAGCACAATGAGCCGGGACTCCGGGTCCGCATCCGCGGGCCCCTGCGCCGCGACGAGAGGGGCGGAAAAATGCTGACGCTTGAGCCATGCGGCGGTCTGACGCAACTGGTCGTCCTGCAGTTCGATCGCTTCGTGAAAGGCATGCGAATAGGAGAGCGCGCCCGCGGGCCCCGCGATGACGAGTATCGCCAGAGAGAGCCAAAGGAAGAGCCGGAACTCGAGCGAGCGGCTCAGGCGTCCTTTGCGACCAGCCATCCGACGCCTCTCACGTTTCGGATCGCATCCGCGCCGAGTTTGCGCCTCAACGCATGAATCAGGAACTCGACTGCGTTGCTCTCGACCTCCTCGCCCCAGCCATAGATCCGATCCTCGAGTTCGGCGCGCGACAGGATCGCGCCGGGCCTCATCATCAGGGCCTGCAGAAGCGAGAATTCCCGCGCGGTGAGGCGCGCGCTCGCGCCCTCGCAGGTGGCTTCCCGAGTCGCAGGATCGAGCGAGATCCGGCCGTTGGTCAGGAGGGCCTGCGCCGACCCGGCCTTGCGCCGTATGACCGCGCGCATGCGCGCGATCAGCTCGCCCATGTCGAAAGGCTTGATGACGTAGTCGTCGGCGCCCGCGTCGAGACCCGCGATGCGATCGTCGACCGCGTCCCGCGCGGTGATGATCACGACCGGCGCGGCGTCGCCTTTCGAGCGGCTCGCGCGAAGCACGGCAAGGCCGTCCCGGTTCGGCAGCCCAAGGTCGAGAAGGATGACGTCGTAGACATGGACGGCAAGCGCTTCGCTCGCCGCATCGCCGTCGCGCACCCAGTCCACAGCGTAGCTCGCGTCCTTGAGCGCGTTGACGACGGCCTCGCCGATCATCCTGTCATCTTCAGCCAAAAGCGCGCGCATGAAAACAGCCTGTCAACCTCCTTAGGCCTTGCCGGACATCTGATCCATCACGGCGAGAAGATCGGCAAGCGATTGCTTGCAGGAGGCCGCGTCGGGCGTCCCGGCGCGGAGCGCGGCGAGCGCCTTGTCGATCGCTTTGTCTACGACATGCCAATCGGCCGGCGCTCGCGGCTTCAGGCCTGCTTCCGCGTCGTCCCAGGACATTTCGAGGTCCTTGATGCGGGTCTTTGCGCCCGCAAGGTCGCCCTTGTCCACGAGCGCGGCCGTATCGACGACGATTCCGCGAAAGGACGTGAGATCGCCGAGCTTCGAGACCGTCGCGGCATTGGCGACCGCTTGCATCGTCAAGCCGAACGCCGCGGGCGCGCCCGCAAGCAAGGCGAAGCCGACGAGGGCGGTCAGGGTTGTTCGACCGATATTCATGGGAATTCTCCTGTCATGGGTTGATAGAGGGGGTCGTCAAACGCATTGAGTTTCTGCGGCGTCCTATTCTGCCGGCTCTTAAGTCTTGCTTCGTCCCGAGCGAGGTCACGCTCGCAAGCGCGACGAGCGCGGCAATGACGGTCAGAAAGACAAGGCTCGTCGTCGTCGTCCCGAATCCAATGCCGCCGTATTCGCGCGACTGAGACAAGAGATCGCCGAGCGAGGCGCCGAGGGGCCGGGTGAGAATGTAGGCGAGCCAAAAGGTGAGGACCGCATCGGCGCCGAGGGCGTAAGCGGCGGCGATCAGACCGATAAGCGCCCCGAAAATTACAACGCCGAGATTGAAGCCCAGGCTCAACGCCTCTGTCGCGAGGTCGCCAGCCGCGGTGCCGAGCGCGAAGGTGAAGAGAATGGCGGCCCAGTAGAAGAGCTCCCGCCGGGTCGTCACAATCGTGTGGATCGACAGCGTGTGCTCGACTGAGCGCCAGACGGCGAAAGTCAGCGCGAGCAGGAGCGCGAATGCGACCGTGCTGACATAGAGGCTGATCTCGAGCCTGTCGGTCAGGAAATCGGTGATCTGTGTTCCGACCACGCTGACGAGCACGACAGTGAGCCAGTAGATCCACGGCGTGTAACGAGGCGTCCGCACTTGCCAGATGAGGGCGGCAGCGAGGAAAGCGACCATGATCGCCGCTGTGACGGCGGTGCCGAGCCCGACATGAACGGCGAGATAGTCGGCTCCGGTCTCGCCCACGGTCGTCGACATGATCTTGATGATCCAGAAGACGATGGTGACTTCCGGGACCTTGTTGAGAATTGTTCTCGCGATTTCCATTGCAAGTCCTTGCCGCGTCTCATTCGCGCGTCGTTCGCGTGCATGATCGATGAATTGGCATGGACCTAGTGCGCCCGAATTAGCCGCCGCTTAGCGAAGGGCTGAGCGTTGTCCGCGGGGCTCGCCAACGGGCTTCCCGCTGTAGAAGCAGCCCTCACGATTCGGAGAAGCTCCCCAAACAATTGGTTGCGGAAAAACAGAATGTTTGGTATGATCAATCCAGATTAGCAAAACACGAGCGCTCATGCCCAATGAACCGACCCCGACCTCCGAACGGGCGCGCAAGCGCGCCGCCGGCAAAATCCTCCGTGAAGCCCTGATCAAGCGGCGAGAGATGTATTTCGACCTGCTCGTCTCGGGCTACAGCATCGAGCAGATTGCGAGCCATACGAAGACGAGCGTGTCGGCGGTTCGTCGCGCTGTCGGTCAGGCCCTGGCGAAGCGGCAGCTCGATGCGCCTGAGGACTACGCCCGCCTCCAGGTCGCCCGGCTGACCAAGGCGCTGCGCTGCGCCGACGTTTCGCTGGAGGAGGGAGACCTGAAGGCGATCGCGCCGTTTCTGAAAGTCGTGCGGGAGTTGAACCTCTACCACGGCGTTAATTTTGGCCGCGCGCCGCCGCTCGCCCCGCCGCCGGAAATCGCGCCGACGGCTCCGCCGCTTGCGCTCACGCACTCACCTGGAGTGGCTCTCACGGAGGGGTTCGAGGACGAAAAAAGTTGCGCGAAAGCGCAGCTAAGCTTCTGAAATCATTCGCTCGCGTAAACTTGTGCGCGGGCGGGGAATGCGGCCTTTGTCGGTTCGCCCGAGCCGTCAAATCCAAGCATCCTGCTCGGATTTGACTGGGGTTTGGCCTGGCGGGCCCTATTGGGTCAGGTGGCCCGACTGCGTCACCGCGGCGAACAGGGCGGAAAGCGCTTGGCCGAGGTCGGAGCCGATCGCCGCGTCATAGAAGAGGCCGGGCGAGGCGCAGGCTTGCAGGGCAGGGCCAATGTCCGATTGGATCGGGGCGATATAGCTCTCGTACCAGCTGTTGGTCGGCACAGCGAGATAGTCGGTATAGAGGATGGCGATCTTGATGCCACGATTCTTGATCGTCGTGCACCAGTTCGTGCCGGAGGAATTGCCGCCGGGGGCGCTGCCGAGATCGTTGATCGCCTGCTGTAGCGGCTGCGCTCTGTTCGTCCTCGACGCCGTCGGTGACGATGAACAGCACTTCCTGCGGCGTATCGCCGTTCTGGTTGGTGCCGTTGCCGGGGTTGGGGATATAGCTCGTCTGGCTAAGCTTCCTGAGCGAATTGTCATAGTTGGTGGCGACGTCGCCGCCTGGCGTACTCGTGCCCGAAGAGCATGCCGCGTTGGCGCACTCGTTGTTGTTCGAATACATCTCCATCACGCCAAAATTGGCGGATGCGCTCGTCCAGCCGGAGGTATAGTTGGCAGTCAAGGCCATTAGCGGGTTGAGTCCGATCTGCCACAGGCTATCCATGGAGTAGATCGAAAACCGATATTTCGGCGGGGTCGCGAATACCGTCGAGTTGGCGGTCGCCGACGCGGTCTGGAGCAGGGTCGAAACGCCGCTGTTCAGCTCGTCCAGACGCAGGGTGATACTGTTCTTGCGAGCAAGAGCGTAATTGTCGATCTGCGCGCCATGTTTGGACGCGCAGTAAGCATTGGTCACCGTTTTGCCGGATGGCGACGTTCCGCTTGTCGTCGGCGACGTCCCATCAGTGCAAGGATTGCCGGCCGTGTCGCTGTTATTCCCGCTGGATTGATGGCAAGCGAAGGCGCATCCGCCAGACCCGGCGTCTGTCATCAGAGTTTCTTTGGGGGTCAGGTTCTGCATCTGGGTGATGCCGGCCTGCGTCGCCGGCAGCGCCATCGACGGCGAATTGTCGAGCAGGACGTAGAAGTCGATATTTGGCGGCGCCTGCGCGCTTGCCTGCGAGAAGCCCGAAACCGACAACGCGCTCTTGCCGAGCACCTGAGCGAAGATGGTGTCGACCGAGACTTGAGTAGGTGACCGAGACATTGCGTATGAGCGTCGTGGCGCCGGGCGTGACCGTGACCGTCACCTGCGTTGCGTGGGCGGTGAGGCCCGGGATGCCTTCGGTCAGACCGTTGAACATGGAGACGGCGGCGGCCTGGGCGACGCTCGAGCTTTGCTGCAGCATCGCCGGCGTCAGCGCGGCGAGCGCGGCGGCGTCGGCCGCGGCGTTCAGTTTCGTGTGAATTTGCGCCGCCCGGCCGTAGTCGATCGCGGCTCCGCCGCCGAACACAAGGATCGGCGCGACGAGCGCATACATCATCGCGACATTGCCGCGGCGGTTACGCAACAGGCGATCAAAACCGAATGTCGACACGGGGAGGGCCCCACATTTTGTCGAAGCCCGCGAGTCTGAGTAAGACCGTGCGCCTCGGGTGAAAACTAGGGCCATCAAACAACGGGCGGGTTTATGTACTACTAACGGGTCTTGGACGATTTGCCAGAATGCTAAAGTTTCTGTCAGCGAAGCTGCGGTTTTTTCGGCCTTTCGGGCGCATCAAGCTCAGGCGACGCGCTCGCTGCATGAGCGCCGTCGCAAAGGGCGGACCTGTCTCTCGGTCGCTATTAGGCTAGCGAACGGCCCTGTATTCCGGGGATTTTTGGATCCGAATGGCTTGAAGCGGGCCCCAAAGGATCTCCTCGAGGGTTAGCCAACGCCGCGGCGCTCCGGCGCGGTTTGTTGCGAGCCATGACGCCCGCGACGGCTTTGCTATTCGGGAAGTAACGTTTACGAGTGGCCGGTCCGGGGGACCGTAAGGCGGTGGAATCTCGGGACATCCGATCGACGGAAGCGAGCTTGGCGCATTTGAGGCTCCGCTCGTCCGGCGAATTGCGGCGAAAACGAAATCGCCCTATGCCAGGGCCCACACTCTCCCAGGACAAGACCGGCCTCATGAAAGCCCCCCGTCGGTATTTCGATCCGCTGGCGATCGGGGCCCCCCGCCCGCTGCTTGAGCTTCCCTCGCGGCTCGAGCGCATGATCCATTTCATACCGCCGCACAATGAAAAGGTGCGCGCGAAGGCGCCCGAGCTTGTCGGCCAGGTCGACGTCATCCTCGGCAATCTCGAGGACGCGATTCCGATCGACGCGAAGGAGGCGGCCCGGGAAGGCTTGATCGCGATGGCGAAGGCGATCGACTTCGGCTCGACCGGACTTTGGGCGCGCGTCAACGCACTGAATTCGCCTTGGTTCATCGACGACATGACCCGGCTCGTGGGTGAGATCGGCGACAAGCTCGACGTGGTGATGGTCCCCAAGATCGAAGGCGACTGGGACATTCATTTTGTCGACCAGTATCTGGCGCTGCTCGAGGCGCGCAACGGGCTCAAGCGCCCCATTCTGGTGCATGCGATTTTGGAGACCGCCCAGGGCGTCAACAATGTGGAGGCGATCGCCGCCGCTTCGCCCCGCATGCAGGGCATGAGCCTCGGCCCAGCCGACCTCGCGGCGTCACGCGCGATGAAGACGACCCGCGTCGGCGGCGGCCACCCCGACTACCGGGTGCTTGCCGACGCCGCCGAAGCCAACGCCGAGCGCGGCAGCTTTCAACAGGATCCGTGGCATTACACGATCGCGCGCATGGTGGACGCTTGCGCGGCGAATGGCGTCAAGCCGTTCTACGGACCGTTCGGCGATTTCTCGGACCCGGCCGGCTGTGAGGCGCAATTCCGCAACGCCTTCCTTCTCGGCTGCGCGGGCGCTTGGACGCTTCATCCGAGCCAGATCGCAATCGCCAAGACGGTGTTCTCGCCGGACCCGGCGGAAGTCGCCTTCGCGCGCAGGATTTTGGCGGCCATGCCCGATGGATCGGGCGCGGCCATGATCGACGGCAAGATGCAGGACGATGCGACTTGGAAACAGGCGCGCGTCATAGTCGATCTCGCCCAGCAGGTAGCGGCGAGAGACCCGCACTATGCGGCGCTCTACCAGTTTTGACGGACTTTGGGTCCGGCGGCCGCCAACGGCCCAGTTTTTGCTTTCGCACAGCAGCAGCTGCGACCGAGAGATCAGTGGGCAAAACCCGATTCTCGGATCGACAAACGGTTCCTGTTGTCGCAATGCGCTATAACGGTTTGATCGTGGGGGCAGGGAGATTGGAGGCTATGCAAAGTCGGCACGCGAAATTCGGGATTGGACAGGTCGTTAAACACCGGTTCTACCCATTCCGTGGGGTGATCTTCGATGTCGACCCGGTCTTCGCCAATACCGAGGAGTGGTGGCGTTCGATACCAACTGAGGTGCGTCCCGCTAAAGAGCAGCCGTTCTATCATCTCTATGCCGAGAATGAGGACAGCCAGTACGTCGCTTATGTCTCTGAGCAGAACCTCATGTCGGACGAGTCCGGAGAGCCCGTTCGCCACCCGCAGGTAAGCGAAGCCTTCGATCGGACCGAGGACGGCAGATATTGCGTCCGCGGCCGCTCGCGCCTGAGCTGAAACGTAGCGGTCACCCGTGTGACGCAAGCCTTCAAGAAACCTGGAGCCGCACAGTCTCTATCGCTCGCGCCAGGCCTCCCGCCGTCGCGAGAGGCCTGAACGGCCCGGTTACTTCGCCGGAGCGGCGGGAGCCGGAGCAGCGGGCGCGACAGGAGCTGGCGCCCCGGGGCCCCGCCTTGTTGCTGCTCGAGCGCTTTGCGCTGTTCTTCCGCCTTCTTCTGCAACTGCTGCTGCAACGCCTGGCGCTGCTGTTCCAGCACTTTTGGATCGGTCGGCTTACCGTCAAACGCCGGACCCAAGTCTTTCAATGGAATGTTAAACGTCAGCTCTCGCCCGGACGAATCGCCGCCGGGCACGCGCATGACGACGGCCATGTTCTGACCTTTTTTCAACATTTCGACAGTTTTTGCGCCAATGTCGAGTTCCGCCGAGCAGGCGTTCTGGAAGCACATGTCGTACTTGCCGTCGAGTGGCTCGTTCTTATCGATGATGACACGGAAGCCGGGCTTCAACAGCATGCCGATCGGCAGAATCAAGAACCGCAACTTGCGCCTCTCTTCGCCGGCCACGTCAAACAAGTTGATGCTGATCATCGGCGGCTGATCGGCCGACGTCGAGAAGTCGCGCATGGTGGCGCAGGCGTCACGGCCGCTGGCCGGCTCCTTGGCGCAGAACTTCGCCCATTGCGGCTCGGGCGATACGAGATCGACCTTTGAGGGCGGCGCCGGCTGGGGAGGCGCTCCTGGCGCTGCCTGGCCCGGCGCTGCCGGAGTTCCTGGAGCCGCCGGCTTGGCGGGCGTCTGCTGCGCCAACGCTCCGCCGGCGAGCGCGACGCTCACTGCGAGGGCCGCTGCGCTCGCGCGCATGACTTGGAATCTCATCAATCGTCCTCTCGAACTGTTAAACGGAATCGTCTTGCGCTTCGCCCTTCGCCAGAACACCGCCAATCGGCGCCCGCAATTGGCGTCGGCGAGCCTCCGAGCGACCTCATGACGCAAGGCGCGGTGATCGCGCTGCGGATCGGCGCCCCTCTTTCCATATTCGACGCGATATTCCAATAGCAATTTCGTCCTTTCGCCCACGCGCCGCTGGCAATAGCGGCCAACAGGGCGAGTCGGGCGAAAGGCGCGCCTTCCATTCGGAATCCGCCGACCCCCGATGATAGAAGAGCTGTGATGATCGGCCGAACGATTCGCTTCCTCCTCGGCGCCGTGCTCGCGATCGCGCTCGCGGGCGCGCCGACGATCGCGGGCGAGCTGGGTCCCCCGGCGGGGGCGATTGCGATGCATGGCGAGCCGGCCCTGCCGCCCGACTTCGACCACTTGCCTTACGTCAATCCGCAAGCGCCCAAGGGCGGCGCGCTCAATCTCGCTTATCTCGGCGCCTTTGACAGCCTGAACCCTTATAACGTCAAGGCCCTGTCGACGGCGCAAGGGCTGATCGGCAACGTCTATCAATCGCTGATGACGCGCTCCGCCGACGAGCCGTTCACGCTCTATGGCCTCATTGCGAAGAGCATCGAAACCAATGCGGCGCGCGATAAGGTTGTCTTCCACCTCGACCCGGCCGCCAAGTTCTCGGACGGATCGCCGATCACCTCGGCCGATGTCGTGTTCACTTTCAACCTGCTCAAGGCCAAGGGCCGCCCGCAGCAGCGCGCCGCCTTTTCGCTGGTCAAAAGCATCGACGCGCCGGATGCTCGGACTGTGGCCTATGACCTTTCCGGCGCCAACGACCGCGAGCTGCCGCTGACGCTCGCGATCATGCCGGTCTTGTCGCGCGCTCACGTCGACGCCGAGCATTTCGAGGACCAGACGCTGCAGATTCCAGTCGGGTCGGGCCCCTATCGCGTCTCGGAGGTCAAGCCCGGGGAGCGCCTGGTGCTCGAGCGCGACCCCAACTACTGGGCGAAGGACTTGCCCATCGCGCGCGGCCTCTACAATTTCGATCGGATCCGCATCGACTATTACCGCGACGCGACGGCGATGTTCGAGGCCTTCAAGGCCGGGCTGATCGACTATCGGGTCGAAGACGACACCAACCGGTGGCGCAACCAATATGACTTTCCCGCCGCCAGGGACGGGCGCGTCATCAAGGCCGCCATTCCGAGCGGCCTGCCGAAGGGCGTTTCCGGCTTTGCCTTCAACACCCGCCGCGCGCCGTTCGCTGACGCCCGTGTGCGCGAGGCGCTGGCGTCGATGTTCGACTTCGAGTGGATCAACGCCAACCTGTTCGCCGGCGCCTATAAGCGGTCGGAGGGGTTCTTCGACGACAGCGAGCTGTCGTCGATCGGTCGGCCGGCGTCGGATCGGGAGCGGGCTCTGCTCGCGCCCTATCCCGGCGCGGTTCGTGACGACGTGATGGAGGGCCGCTGGCGCGCCCCGGTCTCGGATGGCTCGGGCCGCGACCGTGCGGTCGCCAAGAACGCGCTCGAGGAGCTTGCCGCCGCCGGCTATTCGCTCCGGGACGGGCGGCTTGTGGATGCGCATGGCGCGCCGCTCGCCTTCGAGATCCTGGTCCGGAACCGCGACGAGGAGCGCCTCGCGCTCGCTTACGCGCGCAATCTCGCCCGCATCGGGGTCACGGCGAACGTGCGGCTCGTCGACGAAGTGCAGTTCCAGCGCCGGCGCACGAGCTTCGACTTCGACATGATGATCGGTTCCTGGATCGCCTCGCCCTCGCCCGGCAACGAGCAACGTGGCCGCTGGAGCTCGGCGGCGGCCGACGCCCAAGGCGCCTACAACATCAGCGGCGTCCGCTCGCCCGCGGTCGACGCGATGATCGCCGCGATCCTCGCCGCCAACACCAACGAGGACTTCGTCGCCGCGGTGCGCGCGCTCGACCGGCTGCTCATTTCCGGCTTCTATATCGTGCCCTTGTATTATGCGCCGGAGCAGTGGATCGCTTATTCCGCCAAGCTCGGCCGCCCGGACAAGACGCCGCTGTTCGGCGTCGAGCTTCCGACCTGGTGGCGCAAGGAGCCCTGAGGTTCACACCGAGCCCAGCGCCTCCTAGCATGCAACCAGGGCGTGAACGGCGGCGAGAGCCAATGCAAATAAGAAGCGCATAAACGCGCGTAAACGCTCGTAAGTGTTAGTAAAATAGCTAGTTCATTTACTAGCGTTTATTTTTCCGAATCGGGACTTTTCAATGGGTTACAGGCGATTCAAATAAAAAAATTTCTTCTGACTCCTTGGCTCGCGCTTTAGTTGTAGGTCAAGGTCTCAAACAGCTCGCCGGCTTCTCATTCCCGCCGCGCTAGCGCCCAGCGAGATCAGTTCGGCCAGCACCAATAGTGATAACATAGTATTCTGGTTTTGGCAATGCAAAGCCGGACACAAAAACCGCGACGGGAGCGTCGGCTGCTGGTCGGGTGATGGGGAAGGCCCGCTGCTTTATAAAGGCCCTTGGCTCCGCAATGTCATGGCTGCCCAGGGCGTGACCCGGCCATCGACGCCGCGTCGTCTCAACGACGATCTCCAACGCGCGTCCTGAGAGGGTCAGCGGACGAGACTTAGAGTATATTGAATTCTGGGTCGAACCAGCGGCGCATTCGACGCCCTATGGCTTCCTCGCGATGACGATTCCGTCCGAACGCAGCACGCTCTAAGCGCCCGCCGAGGCTCGCCCACAAAACCAGGTCTTCTGTGCCGCCGCTGCCAGCTTTGGCTCGCCCTGTTCCGCCAGCTTCCGCCAATGGTCGCGGTCGCGGCGCAGATCGTCCACTTCCTTCCGCAGCTCGTCGCGGTTCGCCGTCACCTCGGCGAGGTTTTGGCGCAGTCCAAGCGCCTCAGCCTCAAGCATCGGGAGCTTAAGGGTCAATTCGTCTCTTGCGTCTCTCGTCGATTCCACTGCGTCGTCCCGGATCCCGGTGACGCTGCTGGGGCGACTTCGGATCGACGCCTGCATCGGCGCGGTCCGAGCTGATCCTTGGCGCCGCAGACTGTAGATCATCGCGAAGTAGACCCTCTTGGAAAATTGGATCGGGCGCCGAGTCTTGGAGTTCCGATACCCGGCCGCGCCGAGGCCTGCGAAGCCGATGAGCATCATCACCCAGGTCGACGCTTCGGGCGTGGCAGGCGCATCCGCAAGAAGGTCCATCGAAAACGAAGAGCCCTCGAACCGGTAGAGATCATTCGGCAGCCAGGGCGTGTTTGACGGCGCCCCGGACAGAAGGGACCAGGAATGGGAGCCATTTTCGTCGATCGTGCGCTCCGACACGACAACCCAATTCGTCAGCAGCGAGTCGGAGGCGTCCGGTTCCAGACGCTCGACCACGACCATGCCCCCCAAGCCCATCGGATGGCCGGCTGAGTCCGTCGTCTTCCTCGTTGAGAGGTCCGCCGTGTTCGAGGTCAGCAATTCGCTTCGCCGAACGCCATAGGTTCCGAAAGCTGGCCCGCAATGGACCGAGCATCCGTGCGTCTCGACGCCGCTGAACGGCGATAGGGTCTGTAGCCGCTCGAGCCCGGTGTTAGGCAAAAGCGAATTGGCAAATCCGTAGGACGAAGCGCTGATCTCGCGCGCTTTTGCGTGAGCGTGCGTCGCCGACGCGGCCAGAGCCATCGTGGCTGCGAAGGCAAGCGCGATCGTGGATAGAACGATGCTGCGCGGGGCGGCGCCGACATCCACGCGGCCGAGATGGTCAGGGTTCTGGGTCACCTTGAATCAAATTTATCACAAATTCTATCTGATGCAAGTATAAGTTGCTGCAATGATTAAATCTCTGCTGAGTTGCAATCAGGAGTGCGCTCGGGCGCGGCGGCCTTGGGATCCCTTTTCTGGGTCGAGGGAGGTTTTCATGGGCTCGCTCGATGAACCAAGGTGTTCGATCCGTCTCAGGCTAACGCTCGCAACCCTTCAATTCAGATGTATTTTTACGCATTCTTGGTCAGGCGGACGCTTACGCGTCGCCAAAATGGTCTTGTGGCTCTGCGGGCCAACGGATGGGAACAGGTCGCCCAGAAGGGAAGCCACATCCCCTTAAGCACCCCGTGGAAGCTCGGCGCGTCAACTGGTGTTGTGACTAATCGGGAGGAACGACAGGCAAGGCAAGCCGAAGGAAAGGCGAAGGTTCAAGCGTTGCGAATGCAATCGGGGGCGGAGGCTGACCAGCGAGGCGCTGCTGGATGTGATCGAGTTGGCGTAGCGTGTTTCAAACTTCCGCAGTCCACGCCCGGACGGTCAGGATTGCATCAGCAAAAGCCTCGGGGGCTTCCCACGGCAGATTGTGGCCGCAGTCCACGACGCGATGCTCGTGACGAGCCGTGAACATCGTCGCGTGGTTCGCCGTGCCGCCGGGCTTGAGAGGATCCCGCAGGCCATCCAATGTTATCGCGGGGACGCTGATCTTGGGCCTCTCGGCGAGGCGCGCTTCTCGAGCGAGGCCAGAGCCGGGTCGCCTGCCGCCAGCCGAAACAGAAGCGATAGCAGTGGATGACGACATCGACGAAGTCCGGATTGTCGAAAGAGGAAGCCGTCCTCTCGAATGTTGCGTCGTTGAACGTCCAGCCGGGCGACCATTGCTGCCAAAGGATGCGGCACAAGGCGCGACGATGCTGCGTCAGGCACTCGCGTCCGCGCTCCAACTGAAACAGATGCTGATACCAGAAGACCTGCTCCAAGGCCGGAGCGAAGGCGTGCTGAAGTCGCTGCACGTCGATGATGTCGTAGCCGGCATAAGAGACGAGGCCGGTCACGCGTTCAGGCCAGAGCGCAGAGGCGACGCAGGACGAAAGGCCGCCCCAGTCGTAGCCGGCCAGAATGGCGCGTTGAATGCCGAGCGCATCGAGGAGATCGATCAGGTCACGGCCAAGCGCGGCCTGCTGCCCGCTGCGCATCGTAGCTGCGGAGAGAAAGCGCGTCGGACCGAAGCCGCGCAGATAGGGCGTGATCACACGCGCGCCCGCTTTCGCCAGCTGCGGCGCGACCTCGTCATAGGCATGGACGTCATAAGGAAAGCCATGCGCCAGCACGACCGGCCAGCCCGTGGCTGGGCCCTCCTCGAGAAAGGCGATTTCCAGGACGTTGGTTCGAATGGTCTTCAGGGTCGACATTCTTTCACCGGGCTATTGTCGTGAGGCGGTAAACTGGGCCGAGGCAGCGAGCGGTTCGTCCGGTTCGGGCCTCGCTTGCGTTTCGCCGCGGCGAGACCAGATAAAGCTTTCGCAAACAGGAGCCCGTCCCATGAGCGAAGCGGATCAAGTTCTCACCATCGACGTGGTCAGCGATGTCGTCTGCCCCTGGTGCTATCTCGGCGAGAAACGCCTCGAAGAAGCGCTTTCGGAAGATGTGGGGCCGGTCGTGGTGCGCTGGCGGCCCTACCAGCTCGATCCGACAATTCCCGAAGGCGGGCTCGATCGCACCGAATATATGGAGAAAAAGTTCGGCAAGAGCGGCAGGCTGCAATCGGTTCACGATAACCTGACCCGTCTTGGCGCCGAAGTCGGCGTCCCCTTCGCCTTCGACAAGATCAAGCGCTCGCCCAACACCCTCGACGCTCACCGGCTGATCCGCTGGGCGGCGTCGGCCGGCGTTCAGGCGGAAGTCGCCGATCGATTGTTCAAGGCCTATTTTGTCGAGGGACGCGACATCGGCGACCGCGGCGTGTTGATTGAGATCGCGGGCGAATGCGGCCTCGACGCCGGTGAGGTCGAAAAGCGGCTCGCTGACGACGCAGACATCGACCTCGTGCGTCAGGAGATCGAGCAGGCTCAGGCGATGGGGGTGAGCGGCGTGCCGTTCTTCATTTTCGGCGGCCGCGTCGGCGTTCCGGGCGCCCAGGAGCCTTCCGTGCTGCGGCAGGCGATCGCGCAGGCGCGCCAGGAGATGGCGGAAGGCGCTAACGCGACGGCGCCAAGCGCCTGACCTCAGGCGGCGTCTTCGAGCCGGGCGACAAGCTCGGGCGGCAATTCGACGCGCGGGGCTTTATCGTCGCCCGAATTCGCCGCGGGCGCGGCAAGCTCCAGCATCGCCGCGCCTGTCGGAGGCCAGCCAAAGTCCGCGGTCAGCTTCGGCGCGTGACCGGAATCGTCGTTGACGGGCGAAAATTCCAGGACGAGCGGGAGCCTTCCGCTTGAAGCCGAAGCCGCCGCCTCGCGGGCGAAGTGTGCTGCTTCCGCCTTCGCCGCTTCGGCGGCGAAACGCCAGAGCAGCGCCCGAACCTTGGTGAGCGCCGGATCGTCGAGCTGCTCGCAGGCGTCGATGACCTTTTGCACGAGCGGCAGTTTGAGCCTGTCGCCACCCTCGCCGGAATGCGCTTTGATCGCTGCGAGCGCGGCGCGAAAGGCGATGAAGACGCCGCCCTTCAGGCCAGCCCGGCGGGCGAGCGCGGCGAAGCCTTCCCCCTGCGGCTCGAGGATAAAGGCGGCGACGCGCGGCGTCGGCAGGCCCGACAGTTCGGCCAAAGCCTGCGCGAACAGAGTCCGTTCTCCGCCCAGCAGCGAACGCAGCAGCAAGGCCGGCGTGAGTGCGCCAGCGGCGCGCAGCGCACGCGTAAGCTCCGCCCGCTCGTCGGGACGGCACGACGACGCGATCGTGCAGATCGCCTGATCGCGCGCCTCGCGGGCGACGCGCTCGGCTCGCAAGGGCGCCATCCATTGCGACGCCTCGACGGCCAGATCCTTTGCCGCCGCCACCACAATGCGCGCCCTTAGGGCTGCCGGCAGGGAAGCGCGCTCGAGCAGCGCCTCGCGTACGCGCGCATCGTCATCGAAGCGGGTCAGAATGCCGTGCAGCAATTCCGCTGGAAGATCGATCTCGAGATTGCCGATGAGCGCGAGAACCGCATCGAATTGTCCGACTTTGGCCAGCGCGGCTTTTGCCGCTGACGGCCCAACTTCGGCCGGCGCGCCAGCGCCGTATGCGTGGGCAGGTCTCCACTCCCGACGCACTCGACGAGATCGGCGTCGGTCAACAGGGGTGAATACTGAAGCACCGCAGCGGCCGCTTCCGGCTCGTCCGCCGCCAAGGCTAAGATCACCGTGCGCGGCGCATCGTGGGCCCTGCACAAAGCTTCCGCCAGCGCCCGGCGCACCAGGACTGAAGGATCATCGAGCAGCGCGGTCATCGCCAGCTGCCGCTTCGGCGCGCACGGATGCGGGGAGATCGCAATAGAGATAGGCGCGTGCGAGCGCGCTCGCCCCTTGCGCCCGCGCGTCCGTCGTCGGCGGATTGCACCCAGGCCAGAAATCGACGCACTATGTCTGGCTTGGCGCCAGACGGCGGCGGCAAAAACTGGGTCATCGGAAGGTTGGCGTGCATGTCGGCCTCCCTCGCCGGTCATGGCGGTAGACGCTAATCGTGCAGATTGCACGCGCATGGTTAAGATCAACTTAAAGTTGTGATCGGAGCATCCATGGAGACCGGAACTCTTCGCCATCCGCGTGGCGGCCTCTATTTCGAGGCGCTTTTCGGTCGGCCAGGTGTTTCGCCACGGGCTGACCCGAACCGTCACCCAAATGGACAACATGTTGTTCTCCAACATGACGCTGAACCCGCAGCCGCTGCATATCGACGCGCATTTTTGCGCGACCGAAACCGAATGGGGCCGGCCGATCATGAATTCCCTGTTCACGCTCGGGCTGATGATCGGCATTTCCGTCAACGACACCACGGTCGGCACGACCATCGCCAATCTCGGCATGACGGATGTTGCGTTTCCGGCCCCCTTGTTCGAAGGCGACACGATTCGGGTCGAGACCGAGGTGATGGCCATGCGCGCCTCCAAGTCGCGCCCCGAGGCGGGGCTGGTCGAGTTCCGGCACCGCGCGTTCAAGCAGGACGGCACGCTGGTCGCCGAGTGCCGCCGCACGGCGTTCATGCGCCGGCGCGAGCCTGAGATGCTGACAGCCTGAGGGGCCCATGCGCTCGCTTCTCATTGCGCCGGCGGACGAGCAACGGCTCGCCGAGGCGCTCGAGAGCGGCGCGGACGCAATCATCGTCGATCTTGGCCAGGCCGCGCCGGCGACAACGGCAGGAGCGCGGGACGCAGCGGCGCGATTCCTGAAAGAGACGCGCAGCCAGGGCGGCGGGCCGGCGCTCATCGTCAGGATCCATGCGCTCGATTCGGGCGAGACCGATGCCGATCTGGACGCGGTGATGCCCGGCGCGCCCGATGCGATCCTGCTGCCGGGAAGCCTTGGGGCTGCGAGCGTCCAACAGCTATCCGCCAAGCTCGCAGTGCGCGAGGCCCACCTTGGGCTCGCCGACGGCGCGACCCGGGTCATCGCCGTCGTCGACACGGCCCAGGCTCTTTTCAACCTGGGAAGCTATCGCGGCTTGAGCGCGCGGCTCATCGGCGTCGCCTGGAGCGCCGAGGCTTTGCGCGCCGATATCGGAGCCGAGACGGACCGCGATCCCCTCGGCGATTACCTCGGCGCCTATCGCCTGGCGCGAGAGCTGACGCTGCTTGCCGCGACGTCGGCGCGCGTGGCCGCGATCGACGCGGCCTTCGCCGACATAAGCGACCTGGAGGGCCTGCGCGCCGAGGCGCTCGCCGCGCGGCGCGACGGCTTTGCCGGCAAGATCGCGATCGATCCGGCCCAAGTCGGCGGTCATTAATGACGTCTTCCCGCGGCGAACCGCGCCCGGCGCGGAAAGTGGCGTGTAAGGAACCTTGCGCGCCGGCCGGCGCCTACTGAATTGCCGCCTTGCGCGCCACGATCTCGGCCATCCATTGCTCGGCGTTCTTCGACGGCGTGCATACGACCTTGACGTATTCCGTACCGTCATTTTGCACAAGATCTGTGCGGGCAATCATGGTTTGCGCATTGAACGCGCAGGTCATCGGATTGTCGACGGTCGGTCCCCGCACCACGTCAACGGCGGTTTTCGCCTGGCAGTCCGCGTGCGACAGCGCGGTCGAGCAAATAAGAACGAGAATTGAATACATGATCGCCCCCGGTTTTGCTGGATTGGGCCGATTTGCATTTGCCTATGCGTTCGGCTCTCCGTGCAACCAACGAATTGTGACGAGTTGCAACATAGGGTAGCCGCAAATTCCGTGCCGTGATCTGGATCACAGTCCGACTCAGGGTGATTTCCTTCGATGAAGGGCGCTTGTGACCTTCAGAGGCTGGCCGTCGACCGGACCAATTTACGGATCTGATCTATCGAATCTTAAGCCCCGCCCCTTAGCGTTGTCCACGAAGACGTGGGTCGCTCCGTGGACTGATTCCGCCGATGACGTTGGTCCAGACGCTCCTCTCCCCGCTCCGGCCCGTGGTCGCGACCCTTCTTTCGCCGTCGTCGATCTGCTCGATTTATTCGCTTGGGCTCGCGATTCTCATCGCCTTCGCCTGGCTCGCCTGGCGACGGAAACGTCGCGACCGACCGGTCGTGCTCAGGACGCTGGCGCGCGCAATTTTCTCGCGCCGAGTTTTGCTCCATCGCTCGACCTTCGCCGACCTCGCCTATTGCGTCATTGGGCTAACGACTTTGGGCGCGATCCTCGGCTGGGCCGTCGTCTCGACCTCATGGATCAGCGACGGCGTCGCCGCGCTTTTGACATTCGCGGTTTGGCCCCGCGCCACGTTGGCGCGCTCCCGATTGGACGCTCAACGCTATACGCACGGTCGCGCTCTTTCTGGCTTACGAACTTGGCTTCTTCGTCGACCACACGCTCAAGCATCGCGTTCCGGCGCTTTGGGAGTTGCACAAGGCACACCACTCGGCCGAAGTGCTGACGCCGCTCGTCAACTTCCGCGTTCATCCGCTCGATTCGCTGATCCTCGCCAACAATCTCGCGCTGTTCATCGGAATCATCGGCGGCGTGGCTCAATACACGCTTGGCCGAAAGGCGGTGTCGTTCGCCCTGTTCGACCAGAACGTGCTGATGCTGCTCTACATCTACTTGACCGCGCAGCTCCAGCACAGCGAGATCTGGATTCCGTTTACCGGCTTGTGGGGGCGCCTGTTCTTGAGCCCGGCGCACCATCAGTTGCACCATTCCGCCGATCCAGCCCATTTCAATTGCAACATGGGCGCAAGCTTGGCGATTTGGGACTGGCTCGCGGGCAGCTTGCGCATGCCCTCCGTCGAGCCGCCGGGCCTTGCCTTCGGCGTTTCAGGGCACAGGCATGATCCGCACGGCGTGATGGGCCTCGTCATCGACCCGGCCATCAATGCACTGAAGGCGCTCGCCGGGGCGAGCGCCTTCAGGCATACCGGTACGGCGGCGGGCTCCGAACCCCCTTCGGTGGGCCGCGCTGGCCTGCCCGCCGCCAATTCTAAGGTCTGATCGCCCCGTGGCCGTTTGCGCCGCGCTGCTAAATTTATTTTCGAGAATGATCGTGTTTTAACGAAAGGGACCGCGCCCGCAGTGACGCCGGTCACACACCCAGCAGGTTGTGCTGTGCGTTCTTACTCCGCCGCGACCGAAACCTCGGAGGCCGGCCGCGGCCTGATCGTGGCCGGCGGATGCCCGGCGCGCGCGGGCGCCTCCCGCTCTTCTTCCGCCTGCGGTTCCTCCGCATCGCCGACGAAGCGGCTGAGCAAGCGCCAGGTAAAGCTGCCGAGATCGTCGAGCACGGTGAACACGGCGGGCACGAAAACAAGCGACAGCATCGTCGACATGATGAGGCCGCCAATGACCGCAATCGCCATCGGCGAGCGGAAGCCGCCGCCGTCCCCCAATCCCAAAGCGGATGGGAACATGCCGGCGGCCATCGCGATCGTGGTCATGACAATCGGCCGCGCGCGCTTGCGGCCCGCTTCCACCAGAGCCTGCGTGCGCGGCGTGCCGCGCCCGATCTCCTCGACCGCGAAATCGACCAGCATGATGGCGTTCTTGGTCACGATGCCCATCAGCATCAGAATGCCGATCACGACCGGCATCGACATCGCCTTGTGCGTGATGAGGAGCGCGATGATCGCGCCGCCGATCGAGAGCGGCAGCGAGATGAGGATGGTGATCGGCTGCAGGAAGCTGCCGAACAAGAGCACAAGGAGCCCGTAGACCATCATGAGGCCCGCGCCCATCGCCGCGGCGAAGGAGGCGAACACTTCGCTCATGATCTCGACGTCGCCGGTCTCGCGAATCTCGACGCCATGCGGCAGATTCTTGGCAGTGGGCAACGCGCGGATCGCTGCGACCGCAGCGCCAAGCGCGGCGTCGCCGCGCAGATCGCCCTCGATCGTCACGCGTCGCGTTCGATCGTAGCGGTTGATCGCGGTCGGTCCGTGGGCGATCGAGAAGTCCGCGACCGCTGACAACGGCGTCGTTGCGCCGCCGCTCGTGGGCACGCGCAAGTCCTGCAGGAGGCCGGGGCGCGCGCGGGCCGCTTCCTCAAGCTCGACCCGGATCGGGATCAGCCGATCGCCGGCGTTGAACTTGGCGAGATTGGCGTCGATGTCGCCAAGCGTGGCGACGCGGATCGTATCGGACAGCGCCTCGGTCGAGACCCCAAGATCGGCCGCGACCTGAGGTTTCGGCACGATGCGCAATTCCGGCCGCTCGAGCTCCGCGGTCGAGATCGGATTTTCGATTATGGGAATCGAGCGCATCTCGCTCGCGATCTGGTTGGCGGTGTCGTTGATGACGTTGATGTCGGGTCCGGCGATGATGAGCTGCAGGTCGCGCTGGCCGTTGTCCTTGAGGAACCAGAAG
Source organism: uncultured Alphaproteobacteria bacterium (assembly GCA_963702825.1). Classification (GTDB taxonomy): domain Bacteria; phylum Pseudomonadota; class Alphaproteobacteria; order Rhizobiales; family Beijerinckiaceae; genus Roseiarcus. The sequence goes on along the minus strand of CAVPEE010000048.1, from coordinate 26,881 downwards.
CGAATGTCCGGCTGATCGGCGAGAAGCGCGCCAATCCTCAGCTGCATGTCCTGCTGCGACGCTTCGCGCTTCGATTTGTGGACGAGATTGATGATGATCGTCGCCTTGCGCGGCTCGTCGTCCGTCCCTCCCATGAGCTTGCCGCCGAAAATGAGCGCCGAGCGAACCTCGGGCATGGCGCGCAATTTATCCGAGATCGCGCGGGTGACGCGATCGGTGTCTTCGAGCCGCGATCCGGGCGGCAGCTCGATCGCCAGCAGCGCGCGGCCGTAGTCGTCCGGCGGAATGAATCCCGACGGCAGCAATTGTGTCGACCACAGCGAAGCGGCGAAAATCAAAGCGCCCGCGAACAGGGTTATCCAGCGGTGGCGCACGGAAGCGCGCACGAGCCGCGTGTAGAAACGCATGATCGCGCCGTCCCGTTGGATTTCATCATGCGGCGCGCGCAGGAAATAGGCGGCCATCACCGGCGTGACGAAACGCGCGACGAGAAGCGAGAACATGACGGCGATCGCGACCGTCAGGCCGAACTGACGGAAATATTGGCCGGCGATGCCGCCCATGAAGCTCACCGGCGAGAAGATCGCGGCGATCGAGAGCGAGATGGCGATGACCGCGAGCCCGATCTCGTCAGCCGCCTCGAGCGAAGCGCGATAGGCCGACTTGCCCATGCGCATGTGGCGGACGATGTTCTCGATCTCGACGATCGCGTCGTCGACCAGAATGCCGGTCACGAGCGTGATCGCGAGCAGGCTCACGAGGTTGAGCGAGAAGCCGATCGCGTCCATGGCCCAGAAGGTCGGGATGACCGAAAGCGGCAGCGCGATTGCGGTGACGAGCGTCGCGCGCATATCGCGCAGGAAGATGAACACGACGACGACGGCTAGAGCCGCGCCCTCGATCAGCGTCTCCATGGTCGAATGATAATTGCCGACCTCGCTGTCGACCTGGGTGTCGACCTTGGTGAATTTCACCTCCGGATGCGCAGTTGCGATTTTCTCCAGCCGCTTCTCGATAAGAGCGTCGACGGTCACGTCGCTTGCGCCCTTGGCGCGGGTCACGCCGAAGGCGACGATCGGCTCGTCGAACAGGCGGGTGAAGGTGCGCGGCTCCGCCGCGCCGTCGGTGACGGTCGCAAGCTCGTCGAGGCGGACCCTGCGTCCCCCTGGCAAAGCGATCGGCAGCGCGGCCAGATCTTCCAGCTTTCGCGCGCCCGCGAGCGTGCGGATCGCCTGCTCCTGGCCGGCAAGCTCGCCGCGGCCGCCGCCGAGATCGACATTGTCGGCCCGCACCTGCTCGTTGACGGTCGCCGCGGTGACGCCGAGCGCGAGCAACTTCTCCGGATCGAGCGCGACGCGGATCTCGCGATCGACGCCGCCGAAGCGCTTGACCTCGCCGACGCCATGGATGCTTTGCAAGTCGCGCGCGACCGTGTCGTCGATCAACCACGACAATTGCTCGACCGAAAGCCCTGGCGCCGAGGCGGCGTAAGTGACGATCGGCAGACCTTCGATGTCGATGCGACTGATGATCGGCTCGTCGATGGTGCGCGGCAGATCGGTGCGGATCTTGGCGATCTGATCCTTCACGTCGTTGAGCGCGCGGTCGACGTCGACCGATCCGACCGTGAACTGCACGATTGTCGATGACGATCCGTCGGTGACGGTCGAAACGACGTGCCAGACGCCGTTGACGCTGGCGACCGCGTCCTCGACTTTTTTCGTCACCTGCGACTCGAGCTCGGATGGCGCGGCGCCCGACTGGGTGATGAGCACCTGAACAATCGGAATGTCGATGTTCGGAAACCGGGTGATCGACATCGTCCGGAAGCTGATGAGGCCGAGAATCATCAGGACCGCGAAGCCGACGATCGCGGGGATGGGCTTGCGGATCGACCAGGCGGAGACGTTGAGGCGCATCGGCGTGCCTCCTAACCGTTGGCTGCGGTCGTTTCGGCGGTGGGACGCACCCGATCGCCCGACCGGAGGAACGCGGCGGCGCGCGCCACCACGTTCTCGCCATCGGTGAGGCCCGCCTGGATTTCCACCCAGGCGCCGTCGATGACGCCCGCCTTCACCTGCCGAACCTCGACCTTGCCGTCGCGCACGACATCGAGGCGCGCCTCATCGCCGTCCCGCTCCAGTGCGGTCGCCGGAACGCCAACGCCGTCGCGACGGGCAAGTTCGACCTGGCCCGAGGCGAAGGCGCCGATATGGGCGCGCGAAACGTCCTCAAGCGCGATCCGGACCTTGCCGGTGCGGCTCGCTTTGTCGACCTCCTGGTTCACGAGGCGGACGCGGCCCAAGACCGCGCCCTCGACGCCCGGCAGCTTCAGTTCCGCCGGCATGCCGACGGCGAGGCGGGCGAGCGTCTGCTCGGGCACGTCGGCCTCGAGATCGATCGCTCCGTCCTGGATGATGCGAAACAGCGGCTCGCCCGAGGTCGAGGCGGAGGCGCCGAGCTTGGCGGACCGGCGGCTGACAATTCCCGCCACGGGCGCTTTCACCTCCGTGCGATTGATACGCACCTGAAGCTCCTGCCGCTCCGCGTCGCGGCTCTTGCGGTCCGCCTCGGCGAGGCCGAGCGCAAACCGGGCGGCGGCCAATTGGGCCTGCGCGGTCTTCATCGCCATCTCGCGCTGCTCGACGGTCGAGGCGGCCATGACCCCCGCCTCGAGCTTGTGCGCGCGATCGAAATCTGCGTTCGCGAATTGCACCTGCGCCTGAGACTGCGCGATCAGGCTCCCCGCCTGATCGATCGCCGCGTCGGCGCGCTTCGTCGCCGCGTCGTTCTGCGCCATGAGCGCATCGAGTTGGGTGCGATCGAGGCGGGCGAGAACCTGTCCTTCCTTCACCCGGTCGCCATCCTCGGCGTCGAGCTCGACGATCGCGAGCCCGTCGATGCGCACCGCGACCTGCGCTTCCTCGCGCGCCACCAGAGTGCCCGAGACGAACAACCGATCGACGAATTCGCGCCTGACCGCAGGAACGATGGTGACCGCCGGCGGCTCGACCGCGCGCGGCTGATCAGCCGCGGATTGCGCCGGGGCCGGGCAGGCGGCGGCTTTGCCGGGGGCGATTTTGTCGCTCAGCGCACGCGGCATGGCGCATGGCGCGACGGCGCTGGCCGCCCAGACGCCGCCAAGCGCGGCCGCCGCGGCGGTGACGACGATGATCAGGGTCCGTCGCATCATCGGGTCTCCACGCCCGGCTCGGGGCGCAGCGCCCCGGTGAACAGCGCTTTAAGCACGCCGAGCGCCATCGGCGTCTCGGCTTCGGGATCGAAATCGGCTTCGATCGCGATTCGCTTGAACAGGCCCGCGACAAAGGTGAAAAAGAATCGCGCGCCGAAACGCGAATCGAGCGCCGGCGAAGCGGCGCCCGCGGCCTTCGCCACGTCCATCAGCCGCTCCAGCCCGATGAGCACGTCGGCGTCGATCGCCCGAGTGATCTCGGCGACGCGCGGATTGCGGCCAACCTCGGCCCAGATCTCGACGATGAGCCGCGCCTTCTCCGGCGGCTTGCTGAAGACATGTTCGCGCAGGCCCTTGCGCATGGCCTCCGTGAGGTCGCCGTTGCGGGCCATGAGGTCGCCGAAGGCGGCGAAGGACTCCGCGCGGCGCGCCTGATCGAGCTCGCACAGGCCCTCGACGATCGCCTCTTTCGACGGGAAATAACGGTAGAGATTGCCGGCGCTCGTGCCGACTTCGTCGGCCACATGCTGCATTGTCGTCGCATGGAAGCCATGTCGGACGAAGGCGTGCTCGGCCGCCTCCAGGATCCGCTCCCGTCGCTCGGCCTCGGCAGGCCGACGTCCGACCGAAACTGAAGCTACTGACATGCCCTGGCCTATGAGAATGAACGTTCATTCTCAGGAAGCGCCCCGAATATGGCTGCAGAATGGCGCACGCGGACGCCCGCCCATCATCGATGCGCCAGCCAAGCAGGCTCGATCTCTATAAGTCTATGAGTTTGCTCGGTCTTTTCCGAAAGGGCAGGACGGCGCTAGCGCGCCGTGCCTCAGGCCGCCTTCGCCACGACGGCCTTGCCGGGCGCGGAAGGCAGGAAGCCTCCCAATAGGCCGACCGCCGGCAGGAAGGCGCAGACGTGATAGACGAAGGTGAGGCTCGTCTTGTCCGCCAGCATGCCCAACAGCGCCGCGCCGACACCGCCGAGGCCGAACGACAGGCCGAAGAACAGTCCCGCGACCGCCCCGACATTGCCGGGAGTCAATTCCTGCGCATAGACGATCATCGCCGAGAAGGCCGACGAGATGATGAGGCCGATCGCAATCGAATTGATCACCGTGCCGACAAGCCCGAGATGGGGCAAGAGCAGGGTGAAGGGCAGAACGCCGAGGATCGAGCCCCAGATCACAAACTTCGCGCCAAACCGATCGACCAGCGGCCCGCCGAGGAACGTGCCTGCGGCGACGGAGGCGAGGAATACGAACAGCAGCACCTGCGAGCTCTGAATCGACACGCCGAAAGTCTGGATCAGATAGAATGTGTAATAGCTGTTGAGACTCGAGAGGTAGAGAACCTTCGAGAACAGCATCACGATCAGCACAAAAAGCGTGCGCTGCACGACGCGGCGCGGATGGGCCGTGCCCGTCGCCGCGGCGGCCTTGCGAGGCCGGGCGCGAACGGCGGCGTACCAACGGCTGACGCCGGTCAGAATGACGACCGCCGCCAAGGCCAGCGCCGTGAAGATCAGCACCGAATGCTGCCCGAACGGCACCACGATGAAAGCCGCAAGCAGCGGGCCTAGGGATTGTCCAAAGTTCCCGCCGACCTGAAACAGGCTTTGCGCGAAACCGTGCCGGCCGCCTGACGCCGCCCGCGCCACGCGGGACGCCTCGGGGTGGAAGACGGCGCTGCCGATGCCGACCACCGCCACCGAGAGCAGGATCAGCAAATAGGAATTGGCGAAAGCCAGCAGCACCAAGCCGACCAGCGTGAAGGCCATGCCCGACGGCAGGATGAAATTCAGCGGCCGCTTGTCCAGGCTCATCCCGATCAGCGGCTGAAGGAAGGAGGCGGTGAGCTGGAAGACGAAAGTAATGAGGCCGATCTGGAAGAAGCTCAGCGCGAATCGCTGATGGAAGACCGGATAGAGCGCCGGCGCCAGCGACTGCATCACGTCGTTGAGCATATGCGAGGCGCTGAGCGCGATCAGGACGCCAACCGTCGCCGTTTCCACCCCCCGACTGCTGGTCGTGGAGGCATCAGCGTAAGTCTGCGCAGTCGTCAAGGCTCTGTCCTCGGGCCGCGCGTCTCGATTCGGCGCCGGGCCAAAAAATCAGGCCGCCAAAAGCGGCCTTATGTCAGGTATGCCGCAATTATGAGCGCTCCAGCCTCTCATTGTCAATTCGGAGGCGGTTATTTCCTGTCGGAGACGTTCAAAAAGGCGTGACGCGGCTACTTCGGCGCGAGCACCATGGTCATCTGGCGGCCTTCCATCAACGGTTCAGCCTCGACCTTGGCGATTGGCGCCGTTTCGACCTTCACGCGTTGCAGAAGCTTGTAGCCAATGTCCTGGTGCGCCATTTCGCGGCCGCGAAAACGCAGCGTCACCTTGACCTTGTCGCCCTCGTCGAAGAACCGGCGCACCGAGCGCATCTTCACTTCGTAGTCGTGGTCGTCGATCCCCGGCCTCAGCTTGATCTCCTTGACCTCGACCACCTTCTGACGCTTGCGCGCTTCGGACGACTTCTTCTGCTCGAGGAAGCGATACTTGCCGAAATCGAGGATCTTGCAGACCGGCGGGGTGGCGTTGGGGACGATTTCGACCAGATCGAGCGAGGCCTCGTCGGCGAGCTGCTGGGCGTCTGAAAGATTGATGACGCCGCGATTTGTCCCCTCGGCGTCAATAAGTTGGACTTGAACGGCGCGAATGTCGCGATTGGTGCGCGGCCCGCCCTTCTCCGGGGCCGCGGTTGCCTTCATAGGTCGACGAATGGCCACACTCCTGTTGTTGGCGTTTGAGGTCGCGCCGCCGTCGATGACGCACGCGCTATCCCCCCGACCAGAGCCATGAGCTCTGCGGACTTTCAGAGATGGGTCAGAAAGGGCGTCGAAGTCAATCGCCGTGAGGCCTTTGGCGCAAGTAAACGACGCCCGGCCGGCGCCGCGGACGCCCATTCACCTCATTGCCGTCGCCGCGGACCCATCCGGTTGAGCAAGTCGCGCCCGCGTCGTCGGCGTTTGCGTCATTCGGCAGCAATCTCCGGTCGCTACACGTTCCACTCAGGATTAGACCTTTGATAAGTATCCATCGGGCGCGCGCTCGCCCCGCGAAAGTCTGATGAGGAGGCTTCCCATGCTGTCCCGACGCGCGCTTCTTGCGGGGGGCGTTTCAAGCTTGGCGGCGCCTGCGATCCTTGCGCGTGCCCAAAACTCGACCGACAGCGCCGGAGCGGCGCCGACGATCCTGCGCCTTGAGCGGCGCGACATCGAGGTGAACGGCAAGACGGCGTCGGTCTACGCCATCCGGCAGCCAAACGGGACCTTTGGCGTCACGACCGAAGTCGGCAAGCCGTTTCGGGTTCGCGTCGAAAACGGCATCGGCGAACCGAGCCTGATCCATTGGCATGGGCTGACGCCGCCGTGGCGGCAGGACGGCGTGCCGGGGATTTCCGGACCCCCAATTCCCGCGGGCGGCAGCGCGGACTACGACTTCCTCTTGCGCTTTGGCGGCACGTTCTGGATGCACTCGCATCAGGGGCTGCAGGAACAGGGCCTGATGACGGCGCCGCTCATCATCCACGATGAGCGCGACCGGCCGGACGAGCAGGAGGTCGTGGTGATGCTGGCCGATTTCAGCTTCACGCCTGCGGAACAGATCTTCGAAAATCTGAAGAGCTCGGGCTCGATGGCGGGCATGGCGAAACCGGTCGGCGGCGCGACCGCTTCAATGTCGAAGATGTCGGACGCCAAGATGGGGAGCATGGCGAAGCCGACAGGCTCGATGACCTCGACGTCGAGCATGAAGATGATGGCGCCGATGTCGACAGGCCAATCGGGGCCCGACCTCAACGACGTCAAATATGACGCCTTCCTCGCGAATTTCCGCACGCTCGCCGACCCGGAGATCGTCAAGGTCGAGCCGGGCGGGCGGGTGCTCCTGCGCATCATCAACAGCTCGTCGATGAGCGCCTTCCACGTTGGGCTGGGCGCGCTCGACGGCGAACTCATCGCCGTCGACGGCTTCGAGGTCGAGCCGATTCGCGGGCGAAAGTTTCCGGCTGCGGTTGCGCAAAGGCTCGATATTCGCGTGCAGCCTTCCGCCCGGCCGCGGCGCCTATCCCGTGCTCGCGCAGCTCGAGGGCGAGCGTGAGCGAGACTGGAATTATTCTGGTCGCGGGCGGCGCGCCGGTCACGCAGATTCCGGACGCCGCGGAAGCGCCGTCCCCGCCATTGAATCTCGATCTCGAACGGAGCCTGCGCGCCAAAAAGCCGTTGGCCCCGCGCAAGGCCGACCGCGTTCATACGCTGAACCTCACGGGCGAAATGGCCGGTTACGTGTGGTCGATCAACAACGTGTCTGGAACAAGGACACGCCGCCGCTCGCCGTGGCCGAGGGCGAGCGGGTCGAGCTCGTCTTCGTCAATGAGACGCCGATGCCCCATCCGATGCATCTGCACGGGCATGAGTTCCAGGTGGTGGAGATCGACGGCGAGCGCTTCCCGGGCGCGGTGCGCGACACGATCCTGGTCACCCCGGACGACGGGTTGTCGTGGCGTTCGACGCCAACAATCCGGGGTGGTGGGCGCTCCACTGCCACCTGCTCTACCACCTCGAGGCCGGCATGTTCACGACGATCGGTACGTGTGACCACCTGCCCTATCCACTCTCGGGGAGGCGCAGGCGATAGGGCGTCTGGAACGATGCCGGTCACTTCTGAGACGTGCCATGGCGATGAGCGACGGGCCCCTCTCGCCGGGCGAGGCAGGCAAGGGCGGAACTGGCGCCCCTCATCCGGTCCTTCGGACCACCTTCTCCCCGAGGGAGAAGGGACGGAGCGCCTCGCGTACGCCGAGCACGGCGTTTCTAGACAGTCTCATTGCCGCGCGCGCCCGCCGCGGCAAACCAGTGCGGCCGGCGCCGCTCGAGCCAATCGAGGGCGCGATCGCGGAAGCGGCGCAAGGGCGGGATGTCGTCGGCCAAAAGCATGAGGCCGAGCGGAAACATCCAGAGGCCGAAAACCGGCAGGATGGCAAGGCACCCGCCGATGATCAGCAATATGCCGGCCGGGAGGCGCGCCCAGCGGGAGGCGGGCTTCCTGAGCCACCGAGTGATCGCCTGCATCCGGTTCGGCAGGCGGCGAAGGAGCCGCCTTAGCCGCCGCTCAGGGTCGGCGTAGGTGTTGTCATCGGAATAAGTCATGGAATGCGGGCTCAAGCGCCCGAGATAGGCAGCCCTGCCGGGTCCCGCAATCCGTAGTTTTCCCTATGCCGCGACCGGCCGAGCGCCTTCAGGCGCGCTCGATCGCCTTGGCCGCAGCGTCGAGCGCGTCGACGATCGCCTGGATCTGCTCGGGCGTCGCGTCGCGGGCGCGCAGGCGCAGTTGAAGCGCGGAGCGCAGATTGAGCATCGCTCGCTTGACCGAAATGAAACCCGCGAAGCGCGAGTCGCTATCGCCGAAGCGGGCGAAGATGGCGTCGATCTGGGCTTTGTTGTCGGCGAGGACTTTCTCGCCCTCCGGCGTCAGCCCATAGAGCTTGCGCCCCTGTGGGTCCTGGCTGGCTTGGGCGTAGCCCATCTCTTCGAGCATGGTCAGCGTCGGATAGACGACGCCGGGGCTTGGCGAATAGTCGCCCCCGACCCGCTCGCCGAGCTCCTTGATGATCTCGTAGCCGTAGCGGGGCTTCTCGGCGATGAGCGCGAGAATCACGAGCCTCAGCTCGCCCCCGTCGAACATGCGGCCCTCACGGCCACCGGCGTTGCCGCCGCGCGAACGCCAGCCGCGGAACGGCCCGCGTCCGAAGCCATGGTGGCCGGGGCCGCCGTGGCTGTGGTGAACATAATCGTCAAAATGACGATGGAACATTGTTAGTCTCCTTTGTTATTAAGACATATCACGATATGTCGCAGACAAAGATATATCTTAAGATAGGACGCGCAAGAGGGGCGTGAGAAAAAATTTCGTAACGCTTAAGCCCGCGCATCGACCTCGCCCTGAGGCGCCGCGAAGTGGCCTCGAAAGGCGCTCCTGAGGTGCGCTTCGAGACGCCGTTTGTCTTCGGCGCGGCGTCCTCAGGATGAGGCCGGCGCATGGGATCGTCCAAGCCTGAAGGCCAGCTTGGGAGGCGCCCGAAGCGCGCGGCGCGCCGCCGGAGAAGCCGCGGAAGCGCTCGACTTCGCTCTCCCTTTGCGATAAGAGCCGCGCCTCAACTCAAAACAGCGCGCCGAAGCGCTTCGCTTGGGGCTCCGCCCCAGGCGTCACGGCAGGAGTACTACCAGTGAACGTCATTCAGCAGATCGAGGCCGAGCACGCGGCCCAATTGCCCGGCGCCAAGATACCGCCGTTCCAGCCCGGCGATACGGTCATCGTCAATGTGAAGGTCGCGGAAGGCGAGCGCACGCGTGTTCAGGCCTATGAGGGCGTCTGCATCGCGCGCAGCGGCCACGGCCTCAACGAGAGCTTCACGGTGCGCAAGATCTCCTACGGCGAGGGCGTCGAGCGCGTGTTTCCCGTCTATTCGCCGATGATCGACTCGGTCAAAGTCGTGCGGCGCGGCAAGGTTCGGCGCGCGAAACTCTATTATCTGCGCGATCGTCGCGGCAAGTCGGCCCGCATCGCCGAGCGGGTGGACGCCCCCGGCGCCAAGGCGGCCGCCGCCAAAGCGACCGCTAAGGAATAAAGCGGGACCCGAACCTCGTGTTGCGAGCACGTAAGGCCGGCGGCGATCCCGCCGGCTTTTTTGTTTGGGCGCCATGACGAACGAACGATCGGCGCCCGAGCTCGGCGGCGCGTCATCGGAAGTCGTCGACGTGCTGGCGCCGGTCGCGGTCGACACGGCTTATAGCTATCGCGCGCCCCCCGGGCTCAAGCTCGAACCCGGCGCCTTCGTGCGCATGCCGCTCGGCGCCCGCATCGCGACTGGCGTCGTCTGGTCCGCCCGCGCCGCCGGCGGCGACAACCTCAAATCGATCGCCGAGGTCCTCGACTGGCCGCCGCTCCGTCCGGCGTTGCGCGACTTCATCGACTGGACGGCGCGCTGGACATTGGCGCCGCGCGGCATGCTCTTGCGCATGGCGATCCGCGCCGGCGAAATCGCCGAGCCGCCCGCGCCGAAGTTCGGCCTTGTCGCGACCGGCAAGCAGCCCACGCGCATGACGGAAGCGCGGGCGCGCGTCCTCGCGGCGCTCGCGGAGAGCGGCGCGGCGACGCCCAAAGCCGCGCTTGCCGCGCGCGCTGCGTGCTCGACCAGCGTCATCGACGGCCTTGTCGCCGATGGCGCGCTTGAGGCGGTCGCGCTTCCGCCGGAGAGCGGCGCGGCGCCGCTCGATCCGGATTTCCGCTCGACGCGCCTCAACGCCGACCAGCGCGCCGCGGCCGATGATCTCATCCGCCTCGTCGCCGACCGCGCGTTCTCGACCACCCTGCTCGAGGGCGTGACGGGATCGGGCAAGACCGAAGTTTATTTCGAGGCGGTCGCCGAAGCGTTGCGGCAAAAGCGCCAGGCGCTCGTGCTCCTGCCGGAGATCGCGCTGACCGCGCAATTTCTCGATCGCTTCGCCGCGCGCTTCGGCGCGCGACCCGCCGAATGGCATTCCGGTCTGACCGAGCGCCAGCGCGAACGCGTCTGGACGGCGGTCGCGGGCGGCGAGGCGCCCGTGATTGTCGGCGCGCGCTCGGCGCTCTTTCTGCCGTTCGCCGACCTCGGCCTCATCGTGGTCGATGAAGAGCATGAGGGCGCCTACAAGCAGGAGGAGGGCGTCATCTACAACGCGCGCGACATGGCGGTGGTGCGCGCGCGGTTCGAGAAGGCGCCGATCGTGCTCGCTTCCGCGACGCCGGCGATCGAGACCCGGTTCAACGCCCAAAGCGGACGCTACCGCTGGCTCCGGCTTCCCGCTCGCTTCGGCTCGGCGCGGCTGCCCGACATCGCCTTGGTCGACCTCAAGCGCGAAGGTCCGCCGCGCGGCCGATGGCTGTCGCCGCGCGCGATCGCCTCCATCGAAGAAGCGCGGGCCAGGGGCGAGCAGGCGATGCTGTTCCTGAACCGGCGCGGCTACGCGCCGCTCACGCTGTGCCGGAGTTGCGGCCATCGCTTCGAATGCCCCAATTGCTCGACCTGGCTGGTCGAGCACCGTTTCCGTAGCGTCCTCGTTTGCCATCATTGCGGCCATGTCGAGAGCCGACCGCATCTTTGTCCGCAATGCCACGAGGCCGACACGCTCACCGCCTGCGGACCGGGCGTCGAGCGCCTGGCCGAGGAGGCGGAAGTCCTCTTTCCCGACATCCGCACGCTCGTCTTGTCCTCCGACACGCCAGGCGGGATCGAGACGCTGCGCGGTCAGCTGGATGCAGCCGCGCGCGGCGCCTACGACCTCATCATCGGCACGCAGCTCGTCGCCAAGGGGCATAACTTTCCGCTTCTGACCTTTGTCTGCGTTGTCGACGCCGACGTCGGTCTCGCCAACGCCGATCCGCGCGCGGCCGAGCGCACCTTCCAGCTTCTTCGTCAGGCGACCGGCCGCGCGGGACGCAGCGACAAGCCCGGCCATGCGCTTTTGCAGACCTGGCAGCCGGACCATCCGGTCATCGCAGCGCTCATGTCCGGCGACGCTGAGCGGTTCTATCGAGAAGAGACGGAGCAACGGCGCCTCGGCGGCCTGCCGCCGTTCGGTCGGCTCGCGGCGATCATCGTTTCGGCCGAGGACCGCGGCGCGGCGGAAGCGCACGCGCGCGCTCTGGCGCTGGCCGCCCATCGCCTGCCCGGGGCCAAAAACTGGCGCGTCGCGCCGCTCGGCGGGCAACGCCACGAGAACGAAATCATCCTGCTCGGTCCGGCCGAGGCGCCGATCGCGGTCATCCGCAAACGCCATCGTTTCCGCCTCGCCGCCAAGGCGCCGCGCTCGGCCGATCTGCAGGGTTTCCTGCGCGCCATGCTGGCCGCGGCGCCCGAGCCGCGCGGCGGGGTCCGCGTTGCGATCGACGTCGATCCGCAGAGCTTTCTTTGAGGCTGGAATGGATACTGGCGACATCGTTGCGTTCCTCGCCGCAGAGCTTTCTTTGAGGCTGGAATGGAGCAGCCCACTACAGGCGACCGATGAGCGCGGACCGGGTCGAGGCGCGACGACCGTGCGGCCACTCGCCGTCACCTTAACGAGGTCAGATCGAGGCTCGTGCGATCACGTGAGCGCGCTTCCACGAGAGAAATTTTGCGGCGCTGAAAAACGAAATTTGAACAATGACCCGAGAGAGAAAGGCCGGGCGCTACCCGGCCTCTGCGGCGTTACTTCTTGGATGAGCTTTTCGCGTGAGCGTCGTCGGAGGCTGCGCCGGCGACCTTCGAATGCTTCTGAGCCTCCGAAGCGTGCTCATTGCCCTTCATGTGGTCGTTCTTGCCGTGATGGTCCGCGGCGGCGCGATGCGACTTGGCTGCGCTCTCGTGGTGATCGGCGGCTTTTGTGTGTGACTTGGCTGGGCATTTCTGTCTCCCGTTTGGCCGGGGAATTTCCGGTCGGTCACTTGCCGCCTCAATAGTGTTCGCAGCGAGAGCATTTGTTGTTTTTAGTGAGCTTGAATGGATTATCAGGCCAGTTTGATTGTTAAAAGAAAATCTAGGCTGGCGGAACAGACGCAATTGGCGCAGGATACGAAGCATGACAGACAGCTCCTTATTCCTGACGGATGTCGTAAAAGACAACGACAACCCTAATCGCTTCCGCTGGAATATTTACGAAAACAAGAGGGTGCGAGACAAATCGTTCTATTCCTTTGCGACAAAGCGCGAAGCCCAGAACGATGCCGATAAGTTCGTTCTGAAGCTCAACTCGGTTTGGCCGGGCTCGAAGGAATAGAGAGCCTGCGGATCCAAGATGCGCTGCGGATCGTCGGATCAACCCCGCGGGATCGCCTGCTTATGCCTTGAGCGGCGTCTTGCGAGACAGATCAGTCGGGCGAACCGACGAGACGGCTCGCGGCAAGCCCCTATGAAGCGGCCAGACAGCGACGTTATTTGACGCTGCTGGCTCGGGATGCCGCACGATCACACGCGTGCGATTCCACAACTCGAAGCCCTCGAATTTGTGTTTTCGCTCGGAAAACAGCGCGTGAGCCTTCGCAATGGCCTGTTCATCGGAGAAACCGGCGAGCTCCTCGACGGCCTCGATACGCCCTCCGCGCATAAAATAGCATCGCATGCAGCAAGCTTCCATGGTTAAGAGGGCGCGTTGGCGCATTCTTCGAAATAGAACGCGCGTTCACTCTTTCGTCGTCGACATCGACCACGCCGGCTAGGTTCTCAGCTCCAGGCTGAGAACCCAATCTTTTCGCGTTTCCGCTTAAGTCGGGGAGGAAGGGACGCTCGACTTGCGCGCCGCCTTGATGAGATCGGCCAGTTGTCGCTTGAGAACCGGCCCTTCAATCTGGTTTGCGTAATAGCCCTCGCGATTGAGCGACGTGGTGATCTCCGCGAGCCCCGCGACGCTACCCGACCTCGCCAGCTGAAACGCGCGTTCCACAGCGGTCATCTTTTGATCCATGCAGCAAGGCTTATCCGCGATTCAAGGCGCAAGCGGGGCAGACGGAGCCGGATGCGCCGATTACGTCCGCCGCGATCCCGTCGCGCCGGACGCCGCGTTCACGTCGGTGGGGCGCTTTTCGCTTTTTGCTCGTCCGCTGTGAGCCTTGCGCGTTCGGTCTCAGCGAAGCGCTCGGCAGCCTCTCTTGAACTCGAAGCTTAGGACAGTCTCGTGGTCATCGATGGTGACGATGACTGCGTAAGCGGTCGCTCCTGCCGGATCGTTGCGAGGCGTGATCTCGATCTTGAAGGCCATGGCCCATGTCCCGTGTTTCCCCGTGAGCCTACGCGCGACCTCGGTGGAGAACGAGGCGCGTCCCTGCCCGGTCAAAATCTCTTGTCGCCAAAAGTTGCGTAAAGGAGGCGCCAAGCCGCTGAAATCGCCGGCGCGCGTAAACTTGTGTTGGCGATTCAGGCAAAATGCGCACCATTAAGTCAGAAAATAGAGAAATAACTTCTCTTTTGCAGGAATTTCGGCTATGATGGTCAGATCGGAATCGAAGCCAGCGCAAAAGGCGCTGGTTCGGACTTCTTAAAAAAGGGCCTATGCGGAACGGCGCGACATGGCTGAAATCGTAATTGCGAGGCGCACCGCGACGAAGCAATTCGGGGGCCCCGGGACACCTTGCTTTTGCGCGCTCGGGATCGTCGTCAGCTTGGGAAGTTGCGGCCGCAAAAAGTTGCGCAAAACAGCAGCCAAGCGCTTGAAATCATTCACGCGCGTAAACTTGTGCGCAGGTCCCTACGCGATCTGCATGCCGTCTTCATAACGCGCATGGGCCGAGCGCATCGTCACCAATTCCTCGGCGGCGGTTGGATGCACGGCGACGGTCGCGTCGAAGTCGGCCTTGGTCGCGCCCATGGTCATTGCGACGGCGACAAGCTGGATCATCTCGGCCGCCTCGCCTCCGAGAATATGCGCCCCGACAATGCGCTCCGTTGAACCCTCGACGACCAGCTTCATGATCGTGCGCTCGGAGCTGCCGGACACCGTCGCCTTCAGCGGCCGGAAATTGGTCTTGTAGATGTGGACCTTCTTGAACCGCTGCAGGGCCTCGCTCTCCGTCAACCCGACAGCGCCCAACTCGGGCGTGCCGAACACGGTGCTCCCGATCGTGTCATAGCGGAGCGGCGGGGCGCCTGGCCCGAACAACCGATCGGCCAGCGTGTGCCCCTCGCGAATGGCGACCGGAGTGAGATCGACCCGGTGGGTGGCGTCGCCGATGGCGTGGATCGACGGCACATTGCTGGTCAGGTTTTCATTGACCTTCACCGCCCCATGCTCGGCGCTGAGTTCAACGCCAGCCGCTTCGAGGCCAAGGTTTTTGGTGTCGGGGTTGCGGCCGGTCGCGATCAGCGCCTGGTCGGCCTCGAGGACGGAGCCGTCGGACAGCGTCACGCGCAACGCGCCGTCGGCCTTTTTCTCGATCGAGGTCGGCAAGCAGCCAAACCGATGGACAATACCGTCGCCCGCCATCGCGTCGCGCATGCCATTGCGCATGTCCTCGTCGAAGCCGCGCAAGAGGTTCGGCCCGCGCATGACCATCGTGACCTGCGAACCGAGCCGTTGGAACAGCGACGCGAACTCGACCGCGATATAGCCGCCGCCCACCACGAGAAGGCGACGCGGAAAGACGGGCAGATCGAAGACCTCATTCGAGGTGATCGCGTGCTCGAGCCCTTCGACGCCACTCGGCATTACGGGGCGCGAGCCGGAGGCGATAAGGATATGGCGAGCGGAGAGCTCGCGCCCATCGGCGAATCGCACCCGGTGGGGGTCGACGACGGTCGCCCGCTGTTCGATCAGTTTGGCGCCGGACCGCGCCAGATTCTCGCGATAGGCGTCGGAGAGCCGGCTGATCTCCTTCTCCTTGGCCTTAACGAGGGTCGGCCAGTCGAACGTCGGCTCGCCAACGCTCCAGCCGAACCCGGCTGCGTCACGGAAGTCGTCGGCAAAGCGGCTCGCGTGAACATAGAGCTTCTTCGGCACGCAGCCGCGGATGACGCACGCGCCGCCCACTCGGCCTTCTTCCGCAACCAGAGTCTTCGCGCCATGACCGGATGCAATGCGCGCCGCCCGCACGCCGCCCGACCCGGCGCCGATCACGAAGAAATCGACGTCGAAAGCCATCGTTCAGCCTCTATGGCCCCCAGCCCGAGATCGAACGCGCCTGGCTAGAAATCGACGCCCTTCTTCTTCATCTCCGCGCGGGCGCGCTCAAGGATGTCGGTCGACAGCTTTTCGCGCCAGTCTCCGGTGACGTCGGAAAGGTTCTGAAGAAAGACCGGGGTGACCTCGACATATTTCTTGCCCGCGGGACTATCGAAGAAGGCCGCGACCTGGGTGATGTCCTGCTCGGACATTTGCGAGGCGAGCAGGCTCTCCGCCTGGATGTAGGTCTGCCTCGCGGTCTGATCGAATTCGGGTTGAATGGTTTTCAAAGTCGCTCGGAGCGAATCCTTGATCTCCGGCCGCGTCCGGGTGACGTTTGTTTCGAGCTCCTGCATCATGCCGGGAACGACGATCGCGATCGACTGCTTGAGGCCGATCGTCCCGAGGATCTTGTCGGCGGCGGCGATGGCGGCAGCCGACGGCGCCGCGGGCGCGGTGGCCGCAGGCGCGGCAGGGGCCGCGGGCGGCGTTGTGTCGGCCGCCCTTGCCGACACGGTCAAGGCCCCAAACACAAAAAGAGCTAACAGGCCTTTGGCGCGGACGGGCATCAATAACTCCTGGGGATGCGACTTCGTTTTTTCAGTTCGGGTCGCCGAGGACTTCGACGCCCTCGGCGCCGGCGATAATCGCCGCGCGCGCAATGCCGACGAAAAGCCCATGTTCGACGACGCCGGGGATCGGTGACAGGATCTCACTCAACGCTTCGGGCTCTGCGATGGCGCCGAGCGAACAGTCAAGAATATAGTGGCCGCCGTCGGTGATGAAAGGCGAGGATTCGCCGCGCACACGCATCGGGCCAGCCAGCCCTAGCTTCGCGAAGGCGCGCTCGATATGGCGCCGGGTCGCCGCGAGGCCGAATGGAACGACCTCGATCGGCAATGGAAACGCGCCGAGCCGTGGCACGAGCTTGGTCGAATTGGCGATGACGACCATGCGCTTCGAGGCGGAGGCGACGATCTTCTCGCGCAACAGCGCCCCGCCGCCGCCCTTGATCAGATTGAGCTTGGGATCGACTTCGTCGGCCCCGTCGACCGTCAGATCGAGTTCCGGAATGTCGTCAAGTGTTCCGAGCGGAATGCCAAGCGCCTTCGCCTGCGCGGCCGTCGCCTCGGAGGTCGCGACGCAGCGGATGTCGAGGCCCGCTTTGACCTTTTCGCCCACGAGATCGACGAATTGGCGCGCGGTCGAGCCGCTGCCGAGCCCGAGCTTCATGCCCGGTCTGACCAATTGAAGCGCCCGTTCGGCCGCCTCCCGCTTTCGTTGGTCCCTGTCTGGCGTCGCGGCCATGCGCTTAACTGCTTTCGTTCGCTCAACGCCGCCGCGCGGTCTCGCGCGGATAGCCGCGGGACGTCAGGGAAAAGCCGCTTTACCGGCTGGCGCGAACGAAGGCAAATCCCATTACCGTTGACGGCTCCCCTTTATCTTCGCGGCCGCGTCGAGCACGTCCTCGAACGTGCGCAAGCCGGTGGTGGGGGCGCTGACGAGCACCGCCATGTTGCCTGGCTTGTGCTCGTTCTTCCACATCTTGGTGTGGGCGGCCGGAATCTCCGTCCAGGGGAACACTTCCGACATGCAGGGATCGATGCGCCGGTCGAGCACAAATTTGTTGGCCGCCGAAGCCTGCTTGAGATTGGCGAAATGCGAACCCTGGATGCGCTTCTGCCGCATCCAGACAAAGCGGGCGTCGAAGGTGATGTTGAAGCCCGTGGTGCCGGCGCAGAACACCACCATGCCGCCGCGCTTGACCACGAAGCAGGACACCGGGAAGGTCTGTTCGCCCGGATGTTCGAAGACCGTGTCGACGTCCTTCTTCTCGGTGATGTTCCAGATCGCCTTGCCGAACTTGCGGGCTTCCGCCATGGTGGCGTTGTACTCGGGCGAATTGACCTTCGGCAGTTGGCCCCAGCAATTAAAGTCCTTGCGGTTGATGACGCCCTTGGCGCCGAGCGACATCACAAACTCTCGCTTCGTTTCGTCGGAGATGACGCCGATCGCGTTTGCGCCGGCGGCCGCGCAGAGCTGGACCCCGAACACGCCCAATCCCCCCGAGGCGCCCCAGACCAGCACGTTGTCGCCGGGCTTCAGCCGATGCGGCTCGTGGCCGAACAGCATGCGATAGGCGGTGGCGAGCGTCAGCGTGTAGGAGGCCGCCTCCTCCCAGGTCAGGTGCTTTGGGCGGACCATCAGCTGTCGGTCCTGCACGCGGCAGAACTGGGCGAACGAGCCGTCGGGCGTCTCGTAGCCCCAGATGCGCTGCGAGGCGGAGAACATCGGGTCGCCGCCGTTGCATTCCTCGTCGTCGCCGTCGTCCTGGTTGCAGTGGACGACGACCTCGTCGCCGACCTTCCACCTTTTGACCTTGGAGCCGACCGCCCAGACGATGCCGGACGCGTCGGAGCCGGCGATGTGATAGGGGTTCTTGTGGACGTCGAGGGTGGAAACGGGCTCGCCGAGCGCCGCCCAGACGCCGTTGTAATTGACCCCGGCCGCCATCACCAGGACCAGCACGTCGTGGCTGTCGAGGGTCCATGTCGGCACGACCTCGACCTGCATGGATTGCTCCGGCGGTCCATGCCGGTCCTTGCGCACGACCCAGGCGTACATCGACGCCGGCACGTGACCAAGCGGCGGAATCTCGCCGATTTCGTAGAGATCCTTTTTCAGCGCCGCGGCATGCGACTCGGCGCCCATGGGGTGAGTATTCATGGCTCCCTCAGGGTCCCGCAGTGCGCCTCAGAACTGGAAGGCCTCTCATATTGCGGCGCACAATTAACCATTGCGCTTTGAGTCCGCGAAAATCAATCCGACTTTGGTCAACGGTTTCGCTTAGTCGCAGTGGAATTTACGCCGCAGCAGGAAATCAAGCGTAAGGAAGACGGATCGGCTGCGGTCGAGGCGGGACAAGGACCTGCGGCAATGTCGAACTGGCCGTTGTTTCAATTTGTTCAGGATCTGGAAGGTTTCGACCTCGTCGCACTCCTGCTCGGCGCGGCCATAGCGTTCTTTTCCGCCGGCTTTGCGATCGACTACATCGTTGGCCGGTACGGAATGGGTCCATACTGGAACGGATTCTACGCGATGCTTGGCGCTTATGCGGGGCTCTGCGCCCGCAATTGGTGGCTCCAACCCTACGTCGCCTATGACCCTTATTTGACGACAGTCGCGATCGCCGGCGGATTGTTGACCACGGTCGTGATGGTGAGCGCGGTCGCCAAACGCTGAACCCGGTACATCCAACCCTTTTGCGGCGTCGAATCGAAGGCGAAACTTGTCCGATGCGGCGAATTGCCGTCCGCCTGCGGCGGCGCGGTCTCGAGCAAAGCTGTGGCGTCCCATCATATTTTCTGTAATTGTGCTCTGCACAATTGTTGGGTGAGCGCGCGAGGGCGAGGCCGGCGGCGGGGCGATTAGGCGAGCGAATCATGGCGCAGGCGAATGGACGAACGACGGCGCCGCGCCGCGACGAGCCCTGGATCTTCCGTACTTATGCCGGCCATTCGACTGCGCACGAGTCGAACAAGCTCTATCGCCAGAACCTGGCCAAGGGGCAGACAGGGCTGTCGATCGCCTTCGACCTGCCGACCCAGACCGGGTTTGACAGCGACCACATCTCTGGCGCGCGGCGAGGTGGGCAAGGTCGGCGTCGCGATCTCTCACATCGGCGACATGCGAACCCTGTTCGAGGGAATCCCGCTTGCGTCCATGAACACGTCGATGACCATCAACGCCACCGCGCCATGGCTGATGGCTCTCTATATCGCGATCGCCGACGAGCAGGGCGTGCCTCGCGCCCAGCTCCAGGGCACGACCCAGAACGACATCATCAAGGAATATCTGGCGCGCGGATCCTACGTCTTCCCGCCCGAGGCGTCGCTCAGGCTGACCAAGGACATGATCGTGTTCGGGGCCCGAGAGACGCCGAAGTGGAACCCGATGAACGTGTGCTCCTACCACCTTCAGGAAGCCGGGGCGACGCCGGTCCAGGAGCTTTCCTACGCACTCGCCACGGCGATCGCCGTGCTCGAACGGGTCCGCAAATCGGGCGAGGTCGACGAAGCGGGGTTCGCGGAGGTCGTCGGCCGGATTTCGTTCTTCGTCAACGCCGGCATGCGCTTCGTGACCGAACTCGCCAAAATGCGCGCCTTCGTCGAATTGTGGGACGAGATCACTCGCGATCGCTTCGGCGTGCAGGATCCTGCCAAGCGTCGCTTCCGCTACGGCGTCCAGGTCAATTCGCTCGGACTGACCGAGCAGCAGCCTGAGAACAACGTCTATCGCATCCTCATTGAGATGCTGTCGGTGGTCCTATCGAAGAAAGCCCGCGCCCGCGCCGTGCAACTGCCGGCCTGGAACGAGGCGCTCGGTCTGCCGCGGCCGTTCGACCAGCAATGGTCGCTGCGCCTGCAGCAGATCATGGCCTATGAAACCGACCTGCTTGAGTTTGGCGACATTTTCGACGGCAGCAAGGAGCTCGAAGCGCTGGTCGCCAAGCTGAAGAGCGAGGCATTGGCCGAAATCGCCGCCATCGACGCGATGGGAGGCGCGGTCAAGGCGGTCGAGACAGGCGCGCTCAAGGCGAAGCTTGTCGAATCCAACACGCGGAGACTCGAGGCGATCGAGCGCGGCGAGCAGATCGTTGTCGGCGTAAACGCCTTCACCAATTCCGAGCCCTCGCCGCTGGCCGCCGACGAGAATTCGATCCACGTCCCATCCGCGGCGGCGGAGGCCGAGCAGGTGGCCCGGCTCGTGGCGTGGCGAGCGAAGCGCGATGAGGCTCGCGTGCGCGAGGCGCTGCTGGCGCTACGCAAGGCGGCGGCGAGCGGCGCCAATATCATGCCCGCCTCGATCGAGGCGGCCAAAGCCGGGGCCACAACGGGCGAATGGGGCGACGCGCTGCGTGCGGAGTTCGGAGTCTTTCGCGCGCCGACCGGCGTCTCGCCGCGCGCGCGTCAGGAAGCAGGCGACCTCGACCCGCTTCGCAGCGAAGTTGAACGCGTCTCGCTCAAGCTCGGCCGCCGGCTCCGGTTTCTCGTCGGCAAGCCGGGTCTCGATGGTCATTCCAATGGCGCGGAGCAGATCGCGGCGCGCGCTACGGACGCCGGCATGGACGTCGTCTACGACGGCATCCGGCTCACCCCGGCCGAAATCGTCGAGGCGGCCAAGTCAGGCGTCCACTGCGTCGGCCTGTCGATCCTGTCGGGCTCGCATATCGCACTCACCGAGGAGGTGCTGACGCTCTTGCGCGCGGCCGGCCTCGAACACGTGCCGCTCATCGTCGGCGGCATCGTTCCGCCCGCCGACGTGGGGCGACTGAAGGCCGCAGGCGTCGCGGCGGTTTACACGCCGAAGGATTTTGAGATCAACAGCATCCTCGGCGCAATCGTCCAGGAAGTCGAAGCGCGTTTTGACGCGCGGCGGATGGTCGGCCAGTGAGGATCGAAGGGCCCTCGTTGTAAGAGGCGATACGGCGGGCATTTTACGCGTTTTACGCGTATTATAAGTCTTACGAAACCGACGGTCGCAGCGCTGAAACTGGCAGTGTGCGCCAGAGGCGCCTTGGGCGCAGCCGCTTCGCTGAAAGACGCCGCGCGTCTGAAGGAATTGCCGGCAAGAATACTGCCTTTGCAGAGTTGCAGAAAAATGAGCCTAAGCCTTTGAAAACAAGGAGTCGCGCGCAGAATCGCGCACCCTTCGACAGAGCGCTGGGTGACTTCGCCTAGGGCTCCGATTGCGCCACGCGGGGGTCCTCGCTAGAGCAGGCGCGAACGCTGCACCTCCCACACAGGAAACTCCGGCCAGAGATCGATGACCCAGTTTTCTTTCCGGTTCCCACGCGCCTACCGGTTAAAGCCCGTAGGTCAGAGGGAGGAGGACGCGCTTTCACTGGTCACGATCGGCGCCAGCAAGCAAAGCGTTCTGGCGCCCTATTCGCCGGATCTGGAATATGTCGTTGCCTCGCGCGGGGGCGCGGCGCTTCCAATCGAGAGCCGCGACTTTCGCGTTGAAACGCTGGGGGCGTTGCCGTCCCTATGGGCGCGGCTGCGTCTGGCGTTTTTCTTCAGGAAAAAGAAGTACCTGAAATACGATGAGTTCTCCCTTTTCTCCGTTGGGCCAAAAGCTGAACGCAAGCGCTTTACCCGATATAATCAGGATTGGATAAACATTGGCGTTACGGTCGATAGCGACCTTGCCGCCAAGCACCCGGAACTTATTTATGGGTGGCCCGCGGGGATGGGTCCGGCTCAAGTCACGGATCGGCCCGCGGGTGTGCCGGCGGCGATCGTCGCCCACATCTACTATGAGGACACTTGGTCCGACATTGCCGGGGCGCTCCGGGGCCTGACGGTTCCCTTCGATCTGATCGTCACGACAGTTGCGGGTCGCGAACGGTTGATCGAAACGATTCGGCGCAGCTATCCTGCCGCCGAAATTGAGATCATGGAAAATCGTGGCCGCGATATTGGCCCGTTCCTGACCCTGCTCGAACGGGGTCGGCTCGATCGCTACCGCTACATTTGCAAGATCCACGGCAAGAAATCGATCGACGGCGGCCGCAAGATGTATACGGGCGAGATGTGGCGGCGCCGGCTGCTGTTCGATCTCATAGGCGCGCCGGGCGCTGCAAACGCCGCCATCGACATGTTCGAGCGCGACCCGTCGGTTGGGATGATCGGTCCGAAAGTCTTCCGATTGCCGAAAGCCGGCTATCCCGAGGATCTCTCCTGGTCGGCCAATCGACCTCATGACGTTGAAGATTGCCGAACGTATGGGCGATGCCGGCCGACAAGTTCCAACTCGATTTCTTTGGCGGAACAATGTTCTGGGTTCGCCCGGAGGCGTTGAAGCCCTTGAGGGACCTGCATCTTGCCGCCGACATGCCTTACGAGAGCGGGCTGATCGATGGCGACCTGCCGCATGCGCTTGAACGCGTGTTGCCGACTTCGGTTTTGGTGGCGGGCTATAAGCTCGCCGACAGCGAGAGTTATGAGGCGATTCAAGCGCGCGGAGGAACGACTGGGATTGCGCATTCGACTGGATCAGGCCCGCTAGCGGCGTCAGTCCGCGCCTAAACGCCTATGGCGTCAAATGTCCGGCCGCGCTAGCGACGACGAGACACTCGACCGATTGCTGCCGGGCGTCCGGTCTGCCGCGCTGGAAATGAATACGATGATGCGGATAACCGTCGCGACCGGATGGTGAGAATGTAACTCTAGGACCGTTGCATTTCCGAGCGAACACTTGTAATTCATCTCAATTCTTCAGTGAAAAGTTCACTCGAGGAAACGTTCATGCCTGGTGCTTCCGTAATGACAATTGCCTCATTCCCCACCTCGACCGGCAACGGCACTGACCCTGATGGTCAGCTGTTCATGGATTCCAATGGCGACCTTCTCGGCGCAACCGTCCATGGCGGGGCAAACGGCATCGGGACGACATACGAGATCACCAAGACTGCGGGGGGCTTTGCCACCACGCCCACCTTTCTGGCCGACATACCCACTGGCTTGAATACGCTTGTTCTCGTCCCGAACCTGAGCGCCGATGCGAATGGCGACCTTTTCGGCCTGATGTTCTCAGGTGGCGCGAATCAGCTCGGCACGGTCGTTGAATTTCCAGCAGGTGGCGGCCCCGAAGTCCAACTGGCGAACTTCACCGGCGGCGTCGCCGGCGGCTCCGACCCGGGAGGGGTGCTGCTTGTCGACGCCAGCGGCAATCTGTTTGGAACGACGCTGTCGGGCGGCGCCAATGGCGCAGGCACGGTGTTCGAACTCAAGAAAACGGGCGCTAGCTACGCGACCACGCCAACCGTCCTCGCCAGCTTCGGCTCAGGCATCACCCCGTCTGGCTCGGGCAACCTGGTCGAAGACGCGGCCGGCGATCTTTTCGGTACAACCACCAGCTCGGTATTCGAGGTTCAGAAGACAGGCGGCACCTATGCCCCTCCGGTTAGCCTCGTCCCCTTCCCGGTCGGGACGCAGATCGGCACTTTAACCATAGACGCTGACGGCGACATCTTCGGGACAACGATCACGGGCGGGACGAATGACGACGGCACCGTGTTTGAAATCGAAAAGACGGCCACTGGTTACGCCAACACCCCGATCACCTTGGCAAGCTTCTCCCCCGCGCTCGGACAACTGTCTCTTAACCACCCAAAAACCCTGATCGTGGACGCCAATGGCGACCTTTTCGGGACCACGGACCCGAGTACCCAGAATGGGGGGAATACCGGGGGCGTGGTGTTCGAGATTGTCAGGACCGCGAACGGCTACGAGAGCACGCCGACCATCGTCCACGATTTCAGCGGAGGCGCAAACGGCGTGGGGCTAGGCGCCAACTTGGTCGCCGACGCAAGCGGCGACCTTTTCGGGACGACGCAGACCGGCGGCGTCAACGGCACCGGCACTGCGTTCGAGATCACCAACAGCGGCTTTGTTACAACCCCCTCACCTCTCCCACCTCCAACCCCGGTCCCTTCCGACTTCTACGACAACGGCTATTCCGACATCCTGTTGCAGAACACGAATGGTCAGGTGGGGATCTGGGAAATGAGCGGGACCAACGTGATCAGCGCTGCTGCGTTGGGCTTCAATCCTGGGCCGAGTTGGCAGGAGATCGGAACCGGCGACTTCAACGACGACGGCCATTCCGACATTCTGTTGCAGAACACGAATGGTGAGGTGGGGATCTGGGAAATGAACGGGACCAACGTGATCAGCGCTGCTGCGGTGGGCTTCAATCCTGGGCCGAGTTGGAAAACGATCGGAACTGGCGACTTCAACGGCGACGGCCATTCCGACATTCTGTTGCAGAACACGGATGGTCAGGTGGGGATCTGGGACATGAACGGGACCAACGTGATCAGCGCTGCTGCGGTGGGCTTTAATCCTGGGCCGAGTTGGAAGACGATCGGAACCGGCGACTTCAACGACGACGGCCATTCCGACATCCTGTTGCAGAACACGAATGGTCAGGTGGGGATCTGGGACATGAACGGGACCAACGTGATCAGCGCTGCTGCGGTGGGCTTCAATCCTGGGCCGAGTTGGAAAGCGATCGGAACCGGCGACTTCAACGGCGACGGCCATTCCGACATTCTGTTGCAGAACACGAATGGTCAGGTGGGGATCTGGGAAATGAACGGGACCAACGTGATCAGCGCTGCTGCGGTGGGCTTCAATCCTGGGCCGAGTTGGAAAGCGATCGGAACCGGCGACTACAACGGCGTCGGCCATTCCGACATTCTGTTGCAGAACACGAATGGTCAGGTGGGGATCTGGGAAATGGACGGGACCAACGTGATTAGCGCTGCTGCGGTGGGCTTCAATCCTGGGCCGAGTTGGATTGCTACTAAGGCGTAAAACGCCGTGTCCGGGCGCCGTACTACTGGTTTAGACTTGTTCCCACGGGCAGGTACGGGCGTAGACATGTCTGTGCTTGCCGAAGGTAGCACAATCGCCGCGTTCGTCGCGCCGCGTCTGGGCAGCGGAGCGTTCGTGCAACGAGCTCTGAAGTTCCTCCCATAGGTCTCTCGTAGCCCTGGCTCGCGAGCGTTCGGCTTGCCTTCGGGGGATCCCAGAAGCGCGAGCTATGCCAAGCATCGACGGGTTTATGGGAAAAATCCAGCCCTTCCCACCGGCTCGTTCGCTGACATGCCGCACGGGGCGGCGACGAAGTGTTATGAGCATGCCGTTGCGATCAAGCTCGGTCTGACTTTTACGGGCGGGGCGAAATTCTGACTGAGCACCGACCCCCCCCCGCTCGCCGACGGGGTGCTGTTCAGTTGGCTCAAAGGCGAGGGCGTGGTCAAGGTCAGGGTTCGAGCCCGATCTATCGTCGCGGTCGGCGCGGCGGGTGCGCAAGCACGTCGAGCCCGCCAACTCTGACGGAAAAGCATTCACTTTGTTGCTCACCGGTAAGCACCTGTTAGCAGACAAACAGAAATTATCTTCAGAAATTGGCGCACGAGCCACCGCTTAAGCGGCCGTTCTTCCAACACGCTTAAGTTGTGGGGCGGCCGCATTCGCGCGCCGGCAAGGCAAGCGGTCTGCACGACCATAAAGAATGAAGGTGCGCTGTGCTCCCAAACATTGTTCTTTTCCAGGGCCGGGACGCACTCGATGACAGCGGTCTTTGGGAGACCAATGGCACGGGAACCGGGACATTTGAGCTGGCGCCGTCAGGTGCCGCTGCTTCGGGGCTCTCTCCGACCAGCATCACGATTCTGGGCGATCAAGTTTTGTTCGAGGGTGACGACCTGAGCGGCGCGTCCGAGTTGTGGACCACAGATGGGACTGCCCTCGGCACGTTGGAGCTGAACTCCATTTCGGGGGCGAGTTCGGCGGGGCTCGCTCCAAGCGACCTGACAGTCTTCGGCAACGAAGTGCTTTTCAGTGGCATCAACGCGAGCGGCCAGACCGGTTTGTGGACCACAGACGGGACGGCCAACGGCACGTCCGAGCTGGCCGGCATCATAGGAGCGGCGGCGGCGGGAGTGGCGCCGACCGACCTGACAGTCCTCAACCACGAAGCGCTGTTCACCGGCACGGACACGGCAGGCCATCTTGGCTTCTGGGTGACCAACGGCACCGCCGCCGGAACACAGGAGCTGACCGGCATCGCCTCGGCGTCGTCGACCGGACTAGACCCGACGGACATGATGGTCTTCAACAACGAAGTGCTGTTTAATGGTATCGACGCCAACGGCCTCTCCGGTTTGTGGGCGACAGATGGAACCGTCGGCGGCACGAACGAACTCGTCGCGGGGGCGGGCGGCGCCTCCGACCCCTTCGGATTAAATCCGACCAATATCACGGTCTACAACGGCGAACTTCTTTTCAGCGGCCTCGACGCCAGCGGTGACATGGGATTGTGGGTGTCGAACGGGACAGCCGCAGGCACACAGGAGTTGACCGGCATAGTCGGCGCCGATACCGCAGGGCTCGCTCCGAG
>CAVPEE010000047.1:0-35129 GCA_963702825.1 uncultured Alphaproteobacteria bacterium | reverse complement strand
GTAATCGAGCGTGGGAAGACCGCCAGTTTCCGGGTGCCCCAAAGAATTGCATTGAACTGGCGCGAGCCTCTGTGCAGCGAGTTGCAAGGACAACTCATCCATCAGAAGCCCTGGATAGATGAGGACATGCGGGGCGTCGGCGAGGATTTCATCGCGCCAGCCTTCCAGAGACATAGCGCGGTGCACAAATCGAGAGCAGAGTTTCGCCGCGACTTCGGTTTCCTGGTCTCGCTGTCGACCCAGGTGGTAGCCGAATATTGTGAAACGGTTGCGATCCAACTGGCTCATCCAGCCTTTGATTGGAATTTTCCAGTTCGAGTGCGCGTAGAAATGGCTGCTCACGAAGCCCACCCGGACCGGTTCGCAGGTTTCGGGGGGCGCAGGCAGAGCGGCTTGCCGAAACTGAGCTCCAATGGCCCGGCAGGCCAGTGTCCCGTACAGAGCCTGCAAATCCCGGTCGTTGCGGCCTTGATAGGCCAGATAAAAAGGTTTGCAGTGCGCGACCGCCTCGATCATGTTTGCCCTGAGGCGTCCAACCTCGTAGTCGCTGCAGATAGCCCGAAGCTTATTTTCGTAAGCCCTGCGACGGGCTTCGACATCGTCCTCGTTCTCATACAAAATTCTCAGCTCGCAAACACAACTTAGAAATCGGCATAAAGCATTCTCGGGATCGATATCGATCGCCGCTTGCGCGCTTTTGACAGCCTCGTCATTGCGGTTGCAGGTGAACAGAGCCTCGACGCGGGAAATCCATGCGTCGACGTATAGCGGCTTAATCGCGATTGCCCGGTTGATGCTTGCCAACGCATCGCCAAACCGATTGAGGTTTGCGAGTGCGTCGCCGCGACCGCGATGCGCCTCGGCAAAATGCGGTCGGACCGCAATCGCTGTGTCGAAACTGGCCAGCGCATCGTCGAATCGCGCCAATTGGACGAGTACATTGCCGCGATTGCAGTGCGCCTCGGCGGAATCCGGTCGGACGGCAATCGCCTTGTCGAAACTGGCAAGCGCGTCGTCAAAACGCATTAAGGCCTTGAGCGCATTGCCACGGTTGTTGTGCGCGTCCCCGAAACTCGGCTGGATCGCCAGGGCTTTGTCGTAACTGGCCAGAGCCTCTGTGAACCGCTTCAATTTCGCCAGGGCCAATCCGCGGTTGTTGAGCGCTGCGACGAATTTGGGATGGAGGGCGATTGCTTTTTCGAAATGAACGAGCGCGTCCTCAGATCTATTCACAAAATGGAGGGCGGTCCCGTAACCGAACTGCGCGTCGGCAAAGGCCGGCGCAAGCGCGATCGCGCGTTCAAAATGGATAATCGCCTCGTCGAACCGACCGAGGTCTTTAAGACCCTTGGCCAAATTGTTGAAAGCAATCGCCGAATTTTCGTTCAACGCGACCGCCTTTCTAATGATTTCGACGCCCTGTTCGAAGCGACCCTTTTGGAGCGCGATTACCCCCAGCATGTGCAGCGCGTCGAAATTGTCGGGCTGGCTCTTCAACGCCGCATCGTAATGTCGTTCCGCCTCGACAAGCTGGCCCTGCTGATGGCGCGCAAGGCCCCGACGGAACTCATGAGCGCTCGCCGATGGGTCGAAACTCGTGTCCCGCCGTTTGTCCTCGTCGCCTCGAGACAATGCTTGCTCCTGGATGGCTATAGGTTCGACATTTTGCGCGCGGACACGCGACTTGATGAAGGCATGGTCCACCACCCATAGCAAAGGCTCGAAAAGCGGATTACGCGCCCGGCACGTCGGTGCTGGGAGGGTATCAGCAGATTCTCCATTGGGCCAAAAATCCGCAAACCACCCTGCCGCAACCTTCGCGACCGCGATCGCAATGTCCGCTCTACGGACGTGAAGCGGACATTCCCGATCGCAGAGGAGCACGCTGGGGTGGGGGCGAAGCAGCCGTTGTCGGGGTCGTTCCAACGGGCAAGTTTCGAGAAAACCGACGAATTGCCTGAATTCGATTGACTTTGGAACCGTTAAGTCGCCTCGTGGCGACCAACGGAGCTAAATTCGTGCGCTGTACGGGCTGCGAATTCGACAACCGTGAGGGACGCAAGTTCTGCGCGTCCTGCGGCTTGGCGCTCCCTGCGACCTGCCCCGAATGCGGTCATACCAACGAGGGCGGCGATCGGTATTGCGGCGGTTGTGGCCGGCTCCTCGCCGACACAGGCGTTACGCCGCCTGTTGAAGGTCGCAGCGAGGCGCCCGAGGGAGACCGTCGCCCGGTCTCGGTTCTTTTCTGTGATCTGGTTGGCTACACGCGCCTCTCGTCCGAGCTGGATCCGGAAGACGTTCATGCGTTGCTGGAACGCTTTTTCACGCTGGTCGACGCGATCGTCGACCGCTTCGGCGGGACCATCGACAAGCACATCGGCGACGCGGCGATGGCTCTGTTTGGCGCGCCGGTCGCTCACGGCAATGACGCCGAGCGGGCAGTGCGCGCCGCCATGCAGATTCACGCTTCCCTTTCGGAGCTGAACTCATCGCCTCCGCTTACCGCGCATATCGGCGTCGCAACCGGCGAGGTCGTCGCAAGTTCGGTCGGCAGCCAGAGCCATCGCAGATATAACATCGCCGGAGACGAGCGTTTCATCCGCTCGCGGCGCGCGCCAGAAGTCGCGCGGCGAGGTTTGACGGCCTCGCCGGTGACAGCTATCGGGCGACCAGCCACGCGGTTGTCTATGAATCCGTCGGCTCGCTGACGCTCAAAGGGCTTGATCGTCCCATCGACGCCTGGAGGGCGACCGGGATGAGTGTCGCAGCTGCGGACGCCCAAGCTCTCGTCGGTCGCCGCCCAGAGATGGCTCAGTTCCGCGCCGCGCTCGACGCGTGCATCGACGGACCGTCCGGGGCGGTCATCCTAATCCGCGGCGAGGCCGGCATCGGCAAGACACGGCTGATGGAAGAGTTGCAATCGGCCGCTGCGGCATCGGACATGAAGAGGCATTCGGGCTTCGTTCTCGATTTCGGGACCGAACGCGGACACGGCGCGGTGCGAATGGTGGTGGCGAGTCTCATCGGCTTGGGATCCCAGGCGTCGTCCGGCCTTGTCGAAGGCGCAATCGATACGGTTTTGAAAGAGCTGAGACTGCAATCCGACGATGCGCTCTACCTGCGCGATCTCCTCGAGGTTTCGCAGCCGGAGGCGACGCGCGGGTTCTATAAAGCAATGGATGCGGCGACCCGGACGCAGGGCAAGGAGCGTGTCGTCTCCGAGCTGGTGAAGGCTTCGGCAGATCGCCAACCTCTGCTCGTCGCAGTGGAGGACATCCATTGGGCCGACGCCGAGACGCTCAGCCTTCTTGCAGCCATTACCCGCGCGACGGCTATGAGCCGCAGCGTTCTTGCGATGACGACGCGTCCCGAAGGCGACCCTCTAGACGCCCATTGGCGCGCACTGGCGGGCGGCGCAGCCATGATCACCGTCGACCTCTCGCCGCTCTCTCCCGTCGACGCGCTATCGATCGCTCGCCGTTTCATTGACGCCGATGCCTTCGCGACGCAATGCGTCGAGCGGGCCGACGGCAATCCATTGTTCCTCGAGCAATTGCTCCGAAGCGCAGGAGACCTCACTGACGGGCGCCTTCCGAGTTCGATCCAAAACGTTGTCCTCGCCCGCACCGATCTGCTGTCTGTAGAGGATCGGCGCGCCATCCAGGCCGCTTCCGTCCTTGGCCAGCGCTTCACCCTGCTCCATCTGAGGGCCTTGCTTCAGGAGCCGCTCTACGCCTGCGACACGCTGGTCCGAAATGTCCTCTTGCGTCCGGTCAGAAATGGCCTCCAGTTTGCTCATGCGTTGGTGCGCGACGGCGTCTACGGCTCGCTCACGCATGCGCGACGGCGCGAACTGCACAAGACGGCAGCCACCATCTTCGTCGATGATCCCGTGCTGCGCGCAGAACATCTGGACCGCGCCGGAGACGCCGAAGTGCCCCGGGCCTATGTCGTGGCGTCCAAAGCGCAGGCATCGCTATTCCGGCCCGATCAGGCCGTCGCGCTCGCGACGCGCGGTCTGGCGCTCGCGACCGCCGGCCGCGACATCGTCGATCTCGCTCTGCTTCTCGGGGACCTCCAGCAGGACGCGGGACGCGGGCTTGAAGCGCTTGAGGCTTATGGCCGAGCGCTGTTGGGGAGCAAGGCCGAGACCGACCGGCGCCGGGCGCTGCTCGGGCAGGCAGCCGCCAATCGCCTTATCGCGCGTATCGACGACGCCTTTTCGGCCCTGGCTGAAGCGGAGCCGTTAGCGGTCGTAGACCTTGACGATCGCGTCCTCGCGGAAATTCATTACCTTCGCGGAAACCTCCATTTCGCCCGCGGCGCTTTGTCGGCCTGTCGCCGAGAACACGAACTCGCGCTTTCGGCGGCGCGACGGATCGACTCGCCGGAATGGCAAGCGCGCGCCCTCAGCGGTCTCGCCGACGCGCAATATATGGACTGTCGCATGGCGACGGCGTTGCGTCATTTCGGCGATTGCGTCGCTCTCTGCGACTCTCACGGCTTCCTGCGCATCGCAGCGCCCAACAGCGTGATGATGGGGCATTGCCAAATCTATACCTGCGCGATCGATCAGGGCCTGGACAACATGCGCAAAGGGCTAGAAATTGCGGTCAGGATCGGCAACCGTCATGGGCAGATGTTCGCCACGCAGTCGCTCGGTTTCTGCCTGACGGTGACTGGTTGCTACTCCGAAGCGCGGGAGTTCACGACTAAGGCGCTTGAGCAGGCGCGCGCCCTGAATGCGCGTCGCTACGAAGCGATAATTCTCGCCATGTGTGCTGAACTCGCTTTGTCTCAGGGCCTCCGGGGCGAGGCCCTGTCTCTGGCGCGCGCGGGTCGGGACATTTCGGACGCGACTGGACCCGGTTTCGTCGGTCCGCTGATCCTTGGTTTGCTCGCCCTGGCGGAGGACACGCGGGAAGAAAGGGAGGCTGCGCTGGCGGCCGGAGAAGCGCTGCTGGGCAAAGGCGCAGTGGGCCACAACCATTTCTGGTTCCGGCGCTGCGCAATCGAGAGCGCGCTGCTTCTGGAGGATTGGGACGAGGCCGAGAGACAGGCCGAGAGACTGCTCCGCCGCATGGCGGAGGAGCCCCTAGCCTATGCCTCTTGCCTTGCGACACGCGCCCGTGTTTTGGCGCGGCGAGGGCGCGGCGATGCGACCGACGCGGACGAAAAGGAATTCGAACAGACCCAGGCGATTGCCGCCGCAGCCGGCGTGCGATTCGATGCGCTGGGGATCGCTTTGCGTCGCACGTGAGGCGCCCAAAGCGCCGCGGTTGCGTCATTGTAACCGTCCGATTTGAGTCGATTGACCCCTCGCGAAGCCCGACGTTCGGAAGAACGCCCGTCTCATGACGGGCTATCGAGCGCGGCTACAAGGGCCGGTCGACCCAAATGCAATCTGCGCTAGGCGAGGCGCCAGACCGTAACCGGCTCCTCGTAGCCGCGCACGGGGAGGGGCCCGAGCGGCAGAGCCTCGCCGACGGCGTCTCCCGCCGCCTCACGCACGGTGTCGGAGACGATGAGTTGCGAGCCCACCTCTTTGTTGAGGCTCTCAAGCCGCGACGCCAAATTCACCGTGTCGCCGATGACCGTATATTCCTTGCGGCGCGGCGAGCCGACAGTCCCGGCCACCGCTTGACCGACATGGATACCGATGCCGAGGCGGATCGGCCAAGGATTGCCGACGTTGCTCGCGTCGATGGCGCTCAGCATCTCACGCGCTGCCTCGACGGCGTTCGCAGCCTCAAGAGGATCGTCGATCGGCGCGCCGAAGATGGCGAGCAGGCCGTCGCCCAAAAACTTGTTCACGATGCCGTTGTGACGGTCGACGGCGTCGACCAGGATTTCAAAAACGGCGTCGAGGCGCTCGACGACCTCGGCCGGCGTTCGACTGCGCGCGGCTGCGGTGAAGCTGCGGATGTCGACGAACATGACGCAAACCCGCCTCATCTCGCTAAGCTCGGCCGCGCCGATCGCGAGCAGTTGCTCGACCACCCGCGGCGAGACGTGTTGACCGAAGAGGTTGGTCACTTCGTCGCGGGCCGACGCCGCGGCGAGCGCCCGCTGGAAATGGCTCTTGATCGTCGCTCCGACAGTAGCCGGCCAGGAGGCCGGCTGCGAGAAGGACGGCGCTGCGCGTCAGATGATAGCCGATGCTGAAGTTTGGGTCCTCGGTTCGCCAGCCAAGATGCAGGGTGACCGAGGCGAGGGCGAAGAGTTCGACCGCGGCGACCGCGCCGGTAAACGCCGAAAGCGCAAAATCCAGCCGCAGAGTCGAGAGAATGATGAAGAGAAAATAGAGAAGCGCCGGCCATGTGCCGAAAATGATGGCGGGCGCGGACAGATATCCTGCGAGGAGAAAGAGCAGCACGGTCGGAAAGCTCGTTTCGACGAGTGCGTTCGCGTAGCGCGCGAAGACCGGATAATTTCGACCGCGACGAAGGAAAATCGTGACCAGGCCGGCCGCGAACAGCTCGTAGGCGATGAAGGCCGAGAACGCCGCCAAGGCGGCGCGCTCCGGGAGTCGATCGTGATAGAGCGACCGGACGAAGCTGGGGGCGAACGTCGCGGTCAAGAGGATCAGAACGAGGATGAAAGCCTGCAGGCCGGCCAAGATGAGCATGCGCCGCCGCTCGCTGACAAGAATCTCGCGGTTGAGCAGGCGCTGAAACGTGGTGTCGGCGGGGTCTGCGGGATCGGCCATCTCGATCTTTCGGGGCGGCGGTGAGCAGTGAAAGCGGGGTCGTGTTCCCTTTACGACCGCGATCCTATCGACGCCGCCTATTCTTGCCGATGGCAGGAAGGTTTTCAGCCCCTGTCTGGCGTCGGCGGCCGGCGGCGGACGCGCCATGGCGGGGGCGCCCGATTGGCCTTGTGGAGTGTGCCGACTTAGGCTATGAACACCCAATCGAGTTTCGGCCGGACGACTTGGCCTCGCCGCGCGCTACGCGTCGGACTGACGACCTTCTTCCTAAATCTCGATTACTCCGAGCCGGTTGCGCAATTGCGCAGCCTATCTAAACACGTACTTGAAAGAAGTTCTCATGACGCAAGGAACCGTAAAGTGGTTCAACAGCCAAAAAGGCTTTGGCTTCATCCAGCCGGACGATGGCAGCAAGGATGTCTTCGTGCACATCAGCGCCGTTGAGCGCGCCGGTCTCTACAGCCTCAACGAGGGACAGAAGGTTACTTTTGACCTTGTTGCAGATCGAAAGACCGGCAAGTCCTCGGCGGATAACCTGAAGGCCGCCTGATCGGCAAAGCCTGACAGCCATATCGCCTTGACCACGGATGTACTGGCAGGGCTAATGTGGTTCGAGATCCCGCGTCCGGCTTGCCGTGCGCGGGTTTTTGTTTTGTAGGGTTTCGTCTGGCGGCAGGGGCATGGTCCCGTTCGCGCCGGCTGTCGAGGAAATGCAAGAAGCGGAGCCCTTGACCGCAGAGAAGGTG
This sequence comes from uncultured Alphaproteobacteria bacterium, assembly GCA_963702825.1. Lineage (GTDB taxonomy): Bacteria > Pseudomonadota > Alphaproteobacteria > Rhizobiales > Beijerinckiaceae > Roseiarcus. The sequence goes on along the minus strand of CAVPEE010000047.1, from coordinate 27,674 downwards.
CTTTGTCACCCACGTTCTGACGAGAAGGCCAGAGAGGCCGCCAAATCATGACCCTCCACAAATTCGCGATCGGGCAAGCTGTCGACTTCGACAAGATGCTCCCATCGATATCGAGGCCCAAGGGTCCGTTTGAGATCGTGAGCGTGTTGTCAGTCGACGACGCCAATTCGCCCACCTATCGCATCAAGAGCAAAACCGAGCTTTTCTCGCGCGCCGTCAAAGAAATTGACCTCGTAGCCGTCGACTTGCCGCCGAGCGAACAAGCGGCCGCGGCGGTATGGGCCGATCCCGTGTCTGGACGATGGCTGCCTCGCCCGTTCCGGTCGCGGTGACGACGTCGGGTCCGGGGCTTGAGGCGGGCGGCTACTGGGTCAGCTCAAATCGCGCGGTGACGGTCACGGTCAGCTTGTCCTCGCCCGCCTCGATCGGCGTCGGCGCGGGAGCGCCGGCAGCAAACGCACGGGAAAAGGCGACGGGCATTTGGCGGCCGGCCTCTTCCGTGAGCACCATCAGCCTGCCGATTCTCGCGCCTCCCGCGCTCGCGTAGATCTCGGCCTTCCGCCTGGCGTCGGCGACCGCCAAGCGGGCGCGCCTTGTCGAGTAGCGCGCTCGGATCATTGTGGCCGAAGCCGATGCCGTAGATTGAATTGGCGCCGGCGGCCACGGCCTTGTCGAGCAGCGCGCCAAGACGCGGAATGTCGCGAAGCATTACGGTCACGTTGTTGCTCACGCTGTATCCGGTGATCGTCGGCGCGGTCTGTTGGCCGGGTGAGGGCTGCGAGAACATTGGCGAAATTGAAAGTTCGGAAGTCTGGATATCGGCGGGAGCGACCCCCTCCGCCTTGATCAGCGAAACGAGGGCGTTGGCTGCTTTGGCGTTGGCCGCCATCGCCTCGCCCGCATTTTTGCCGGTGCTCGTCACGCCAAGCGTCACTCGGGCGAAATCGGGCGCGGCGCCGACGCTGCCTTCGCCGCTGACTTCGACCCAACGGTCATTGCTGATGTCGCTCGAGCGCTCGAGCGCTTGAGCGGGCGGAATCGCCGCGAGCGTCGCCAGGAAAGTGATGAAAGCCAACTTGAGCCGCATAGGCATCCTCCCAGTCCGAGCCACCTGTCGCGTATGAGGGATCAGAGCGCAAAGTATGGCGACCTCAGGGCGGATTGCGGATCGTGGTCGGTGTCTTCGGAAGGTCGCAATGAACACGCGCCGCACTTGAAAATCCAATTCCCTCATTCCACGCGTGCGCAAAGCGCTATAGGGTAGCGCGGAGCCGCGATTTCGAAATTAAAAAGACGGCGCCGCATGGGGGACGCGCTATGGCTACTTCATTGCCCGCCTACGACTTAATTCCTCTACCGGGCGAGGGCCCGGAAGACGTCGTGGTCGGCTCTGATGGCTCGATATACACGGGGCTCCTCGACGGGCGTATTCTCGGCGTCGCGCCAACGGACGGGACGGTGCGCGAGGTCGCCAAGACTGGCGGCCGACCTTTAGGTCTCGAAGCGACGACGAACGGGCGGCTCCTGATCTGCGACAGTCCGAAAGGTCTGCTGGAGCTCGATCTCAAGACCGGCGTGCTCAAAACGCTCGTCACTCACGATGGCGTGGAGCCGCTCATCTTTTGCAGCAATGTTGTCGCCGCGCCCAATGGCGATCTCTTCTTCACCATCTCGTCGATGCGCTACACCGTTCACGACTGGAGAAAAGACATCGTCGAGAACGTGCCGACAGGGCGCGTTTATCGCCGCGCGGCGGACGGAACTTTGACGCGGTTGATGGATGGCTTGCGTTTCGCCAACGGTCTCGTCCGGGCGCGGGACGGACAGAGCCTCGTCGTCGCGGAGACCGCGGGACGACGTCTGCTTCGTCTGTGGCTCGCTGGTCCGCGTGCGGGAGCGAGCGAGGTGATCGCGGAGCTTCCCGGCTTTCCCGACAATCTCGGCGCGGATGAGGACGGCTTGATCTGGGTCGCCTTCGCGTCAGAACCGAACCCCGCGCTCGAAAGCCTGCACAAGCTGCCGCTCTTTCTGCGTCGGCTCGCGGCGCGTCTCCCGGAAAGCATGCAGCCGAAGCCTTCGCGCGTCGCTTGGGTCGCGGCTTATGACGAGAGTGGCGCGTGCGCGCACGATTTCAAATGGACGGACGGCGGGTTCGCGATGGTGACTGGCGTCTGTCGTGTCGGGAGCCGCGTTTGGTGCGCCGGCCTCCACGAACGCGCATTGATGCGCTTCGAACTGCCAGGTTGACGCCCTTCAGGCAATGAGCACCACCTTGCCCAGATGGCTTCCGCTTTCCACGTACGCGTGCGCCGCGCCGGCTTCGGCCAAGGGGAAGATCTTGTCGACGATCGGCTTGATCTTACCGGCTTCGATCCACGGCCAAACGCGGGCTTCGACGGCGGCGGTCAGACGCGCCTTTTCGTCGGCTGAGCGAGGCCGCAGCGTGGATCCGGTGAGGATCAGCCGGTCGCGCATCAGGCGCATGAGGTCGATTTCCGCTTTCGCTCCGCCCTGAGTTGCGATCAGGACATTGCGCCCGAGCGGCTTCAGGCAGGCAAGGTTCTTGGGCGTGTAGGCGCCGCCGACCATGTCCAGAATGACGTCGGCTCCGCCTTCGGCCTTGATTCGCTCCACAAAGTCTTCCTCGTTGGTGTCGATCGAGACGTCGGCGCCGAGCTTCAGCGCCGCCGCCGCTTTATCTGCGCCGCGACTGGTGGCGATCACTTTGGCGCCTGCCGCCTTCGCCATCTGGATCGCCATGACGCCGATGCCGGATGTGCCTCCATGCACCACGAAGGTCTCGCCGGATTTGAGGGCTCCGCTTTCCAACACATTCGCGAAGACAGTGAAGGCGGTTTCCGGCAGGGCGGCGGCTTGCACCAGGTTCAGGCCCTTGGGAATGGGCAAAACATGCCGGGCGTCGACCCGGCAATATTCCGCGTAGCCACCCCCGCCGAGAAGTGCGCAGACTTGATCGCCGACCGACCACCGGATCGCGTTTTCGCCCGCAGCGGCCACCTCACCCGCAACTTCCAGCCCCAAGGTCTCCGGCGAGCCTGGCGGTGGAGGATAAAAGCCCATGCGCTGAATGATGTCCGGTCGATTGATTCCGGCAGCCTTCATGCGGATCAAGAGTTCTCCGGGACCCGGTTTGGGAGTTGGAACTCTCGCAGCCTTCAACGCGTCGGCTGGGCCCTTGCCGCCCTCGACGATCGCGGCAGTCATGGTGTCGGGGATCGAGCTCACGCAGGCTTTTCTCTTTTACGGTGACGTCCGCGGCGCCGGACTTGAGCGATAGCGGAAGTCGCAATGGCTCGCGCCGCCCATGATGGTCTGGGTCCGCGTCAGCTTGATGCGCGGGTCATAGCCCTCGCAGAACGCGCCGTCGCGGTTGCACGACAGGATGTCGCCGATGTCGCCGAGCCCCATGGCTTTATACGTTTCCGCGTAGCGACAACGCTTGACGTTGAAATCGAACACGCCGGGCTTGTCGTCGATCACCTCGATCGTCAGCGCGTCGTCCTTCGTCCAGAGCGGCAGGATTGCCTTGAAGCTTTCGAGATCGGCTCCGTCGTTCGCGCGCGCGGCCATCTCCGCTCCCGCGTCGATCGCCGCGCGGCGGATGGCGCGGCGCAGGATGTCGCGCGCCTTCTCTTCCCCGATCGCCTCGCGCATCTCGTTATAGATCGGCGCGATGATCGCCGCCTCGATCCTGCGGCGCGCGAGAATGCCGAGTTCGCTGTCGACCTTATTTGTGCGGTCATCCATAAGCCGAAAGCCTGCGCCGCGCCCGCGGCCGCTGTCAAATTCCGGCCGCTGCCTATTGTCGCTTGACAGGCGGCAGGGGAGGCGACGAGTTTGGTCGGCGGAGACACAGTTCGCGCTTCGTGCGCCCAAGGGAGGAGAGGCCCCATGCCGATCGCTCGGATGGATCATTTCACCATCCTCACGACCAACGCTGAAAAGACGGTCGCGTTCTATAACGACATTCTCGGCTTCACTTCCGGCCCGCGCCCGGCGTTCTCGTTTCCCGGCGCCTGGCTCTACAACGACGGCAAGGCCGTGCTGCATGTCGTGCAAAGACCGTCCATTCCGGAAGGCGGCGGCGTGCTCGATCATATTGCCTTCTGGGGCACGGACCCCTCGGCCTATGTCGCCAAGCTCAAGGCGCGCGGAATCAAACACGACTTGAGGCGGTTGCCTGAGAACGGTCACGCGGCTGGGCTTTGGCAATTGTTTTTCTTCGACCCGAGCGGCGCGCGGGTTGAGATCGACTTTGCGGCGAGCGAGACGGTGGAAGGGCAGGCCTGACCGGCTGTATTTGCGCGGATCGTCATTGCGAGGAGAGAAGCGACGAAGCAATCCAGGGATCATCAGGCGCCCTACCTTTCCTGGATCGCTTCGCTTCTGCTCGCGATGACGGGCGGCGGCCAGCAAGCTCTATCGCGCTTGCCATCACGTCTCGCCTCCCGCTAAGAGCCGCAGCCGAAAGCGGGACCTTGTTTGCGCAACAATTCCATCGTTCAGATCGGCCAGGGGCCGCTTGCGGCCCGCTTCGGCCCTACGCTGCCGCTGGCGCTCATCGCCGGGCCGTGCCAACTCGAGAGCCGTTCGCACGCGCTCGAGATGGCTCAAGCGCTCAAGGAGATCGCGGCGCGGCGTTCCATCGGCCTCGTCTTCAAGTCGTCTTTCGATAAGGCCAATCGAACCTCGGGATCAGCCAAGCGCGGGATGGGCCTCAAAGCCGCGCTGCCGATCTTTGCCGAAATCCGCGAGACGCTCGGGCTTCCGGTCATCACCGACGTGCACGAGAGCAGTCAATGCGGGCCCGTCGCGCAGGCGGTCGACGCGTTGCAAATCCCGGCTTTCCTGTGCCGGCAGACGGATCTTCTGGTCGCAGCGGCGGAGACCGGCCGGCCGGTCAACGTCAAGAAGGGGCAGTTTCTCGCGCCTTGGGACATGAAGAACGTGGTCGCTAAACTCGACGCCGCCGGTTTGGCCGACATCCTGGTGACGGAAAGGGGCGTGAGCTTCGGCTACAATACGCTGGTTTCCGACATGCGCGCGCTGCCGATCCTCAGACGCGAGACCGGCGCGCCGGTCATCTTCGACGCCACCCATTCTGTGCAACAGCCTGGAGGGCAGGGGACTTCATCGGGTGGCGAGCGCGCATTCGTGAGAGTGCTGGCGCGGGCGGCGGTGGCGGTCGGCGTCTCCGGCGTGTTCATCGAGACCCATCAGGACCCGGACCACGCGCCGTCGGACGGTCCCAACATGGTGCCGCTCAAGGATTTCGAGGCGCTGGTCGCCGAACTTCAGGATTTCGACCGACTCGTTAAGCGTAACGCTGAGAGCGACTGACCGCGGCCTTGTCACATGACGGTCGCGTGAACATTATATTTCCGATGACCGGCCCGCGACGACGAGTCCGATGGACAAATATCTCTTCAGCTACGCAACCGCGAGCGACCCGCCGATCAAGCGGGGCCTCATCCGGCTCGTCGAGAAGGCGACAGGCCAACCGAAGCTCAAGCGGATGTATGTGCAGAACCAGCGCTTTCCGCGCGCGGGCGAGAACTTCTGGCAGGCCGCGGTGCGCTCGCTCGAACTCGACGTCCGCTACGATGCGCATGCGCTTGCTGCCGTCCCGAAGACGGGTCCCGTGGTGTTCGTCGCCAATCATCCTTATGGCGTGCTCGACGGCATCGTCATGGCTTGGCTGGTCAGTAAGGTGAGGCCCGATTTCCTCGTTCTCACCCACATCGTGCTGACGCGGGCGCCGGAGGCGGCGGATTTCATCCTGCCGATCGATTTCTCGGGCGCTGAGGGAGCCGAGCAAACCAATCTGGCTTCTCGCGCGGCGGCCCGCGCTCATCTTGCGAGAGGTGGCGCTGTGGTGGTTTTTCCTGCGGGCGCGATTTCGACGACGCCCGACAAGCTCGGCCTCAAGCCTGCGGTCGACGGACGTTGGCAGCCCTTCGTGTCCCAGCTCATTCAGCGGTCGAAGGCGACGGTTGTGCCAATCTGGTTCGGCGGCCAGAACAGCCGTCTATTCCAAATTGCGAGCCACGTGAGTCAGACAATCAGGCTTTCGCTCATCTTCCATGAAGTCAAGGCTCGCATTGGCGCGGCGCTGCCGGTTGGGATCGGCGCGCCGATCCCCTTCGCCTCGATCGCCGCAATCCGGGACCGCCAAGCGCTCGCCGATGACTTGCGCGAGCGCGTCTATGCGTTGGCGAGGCTTGCGCCCGCGACGTCGAAGAAGCACAACGCCGCCGAACGGCTGTTGAAGCCGGTGCGCAAGGCGCTGAGGGCTAAGCGCGCGGCGTAGCGCCTTGGCGCGCAGCTCCGCGCTATCCGGTCACGCCCGACTCTCGCCGCTCATTCGAGGCGAGTCGCCGCCGTCATTGGGGCTTCAGCAGAATTCCAAACAGGCCTTTCTGGTTGAACCGACGCTCGTCGGGCCGGATAGGCTCGGCCTCGCAAATGTACTGCTCGCAGCGAACCGACCGGCTGAACTCCGCGAACGCAGGATTGAGATCGATATCGTCCACAACCAGCGCGCCCCCTGGGCGCAGCGCCGGCCAGGCCTTATTCATCTCAAGCAGCATGTTGTATCTGGTGTGGCTGCTGTCGTGAATGAACAGATCGATCGGCGCGATCCGGGACAACAGCGCGGGCAGCCGCCGGCGGCTCGATCCCGCAATCAATGACCACCGGTCAGGCGAGCGCTCGGCGACCGCGGCGCCGATCTCAAGGTGCACGCCCGGCGCCCAGGCCGGCGGGAGGTCGACGCTCCACAGGTGACCACGGCCTGTTAGACCCTCAAGGATGATCCGGCTGGTCACGCCGTGCGCGACGCCAGTTTCGACGACCTTGGCGGCGTTCACCCGGATGATTAGGCGCCAGATCGCCTGCAGGAGCGCCGGGTCGCCGTCATTCCAGAAGAGGTAGCTCTCCGGCCCTGGGCGAATCCCCTTGGCGGTCAGGGTCGCCTCGATGGAGCGGCACAGCCGATTAACGCGCTCCCGATCGTCGCCGGTCACGCCAAGCCGCTCGCGCCAGTTCGCGTCGGGGACGTAATTGTACGGAGTGTCGTCAGGATCGTTGCGCTCGTACCATTGGCTGACAGCCTTGTGGTACGCCTCGACGGGGTCTCGGAACAGCTGGCGAACGCCCGACACGACCCGCATGTTCTCATTCCTTTGCGGAAAATACCCTTGCGGAAGCGACGCGGCAAAACCGCTGACGATAATCTACGTGTTTCAGCCATAGATTCAATTGGGCGCTTGGCGTTTTCGGGTTCTTGGAATCGCGACCGGTCCTCCATGGAGTTAGACAGGTCCGCCGAGCAGGCGCCCGTCCCTCGACGGGCTTTGGCGACGAAGCAATCCAGAGAACGCGGGCGCCCTGCGTTCCCCTGGAAGCCGACTGAACGCGCCGCAAATCGCCTTGTTCCTCTTGCCGAGATCCTCCGTCAGCCGCGGCCGCGATAGGGCGCGACGCCCTGATCGGGGATCCAGACCCCCTTTGGCGGCTTACCGCTCTGCCAGAACACGTCGATCGGCATGCCGCCGCGCGGGAACCAGTAGCCGCCGATTCTGAACCATCGGGGCTTGAGCAATCCGACAAGGTCCTTGCCAATCCGCACTGTGCAATCCTCATGGAAGGCGCCGTGATTGCGGAAGCTCTGAGAGATAAAACTTCAGCGACTTCGATTCGACGATCCATCGGTCCGGCGCATAGTCGATGACCAGATGGGCGAAATCGGGCTGCCCGGTCACCGGACACATCGACGTGAACTCCGGCGCGGTAAAACGGGCGATATAATCCGTATCGGCCTGCGGATTGGGCGCCCGGTCGAGCGTCTTGGCGTCGGGCGCGTCAGGGATGCGTGAGGGTCGTCCCAAATGGGCGAAGGGCGGGCTGCGGTTTTTTCATCGCCCCGTTTAGACCTAAGCCGCTTTCACCGGCAAGGCTCGGACGATGAAATCTACTTCAGTTGACCGCCGCCGAACTGGGATGAAACGTACCCGCTGAGCCGGACACAGACACCGTTAGACGCCAGGACGCCAGGAAAGCCGGCGACATTGCACTTCTTGGCCGCTTCCGCCTGCTTCGGCTTGTCGCTGTGGTGCTGCGACGGCAGTTCCGCGGCCTGCCCGGCGATAGCTGCGACGACAGCGCCCGCGAGCGCGAATGCGACCGATCGTTGAATGATCATGGAGCTTCTCACTGGTCGCTTGGCGCGGCACTGTGGCTGAATTATAGCCGCACGAGTGCGCAGAGACGCCATATTGGGCCGCTAAAGGGCCACCGGCAAGCGTCGCTGAAGGTGGGCTTGCGACTCAGTGTGCAATCCGCAAGGAAGGCGCGGGCCTAATCGGGAGCGCGAAAGGCATGGAGACGACGCCTGCTTTTGCACGCCCTCTCGCGCATCGCCCCACAGGGCTTTCGTGGCTCGGCGGCTTCGCGCTTCTCGCGCTCGCCATCTATGCGGCGGTTGCGCTGCTACAACCGATCGTCGCGGCGATCGCAGGCGCTGGCGCGCTCGCCCTCTTGCGCTGGGCGCGAGCCGAGCGTCCCTATAGCCCGGCGCTGATCGCCATTGACGCCGCGGCGTTCGCGATCTTCGCTTACGACCGCAATGACTCGCTCGGCTTCTGGCAATTGCCTGGACCGTGGGCGGATGTCTTTCGGTTCGACCCGCCCGGCGCGACAATCGCGCTGATCATCTACGCTGGCGGTTCGATCCTGGCCGTCATCGGCGGCTTTCGGGGTCTGCGCCTCATCGAGGCGGTGAGCCTGATCGCGATACCGTTCTTGTTCAACCTCATGCTTGCGATCGGCGCCGACTGGCACATGGCCGAACTCGGCGCGGCGGTGACGGCGCACGCCAATCTGCCCTTTCCGGCGCAAGTCGCCATTGGACGCGCGCTGACCCTGTGGTTCATCGGCGAGGCGATCTTGATTCTGATCAACCTGATCAGCGTCAATCTGCTGCCGCGCTCGGTCCGCACGCACGCTGTGTTTGCGCTGAGCGGCGCGGTCGCGGCGGCCACGCCTTTGTTCGCCAATGCGGCGCAATGGGTCGTTCAGCCGGTCCTGGCGATTGTCTTCTCCGCTTTGTGTGGGGCGCTGGCTCAGGCCGGACTTATGGGCGATCGTCTATCTCCTGACTGGCGTTGCTCTCGATTGGCTCGCCGGTCGCCCGCCGCGCTTCGAGGTGGTCTGGGAACATTGGCGGACTGGCTTCATCAAAGGCGCGATCTACGGCGCGCTGTTCATGGGCCTAATTCTCATAGCGGCTCTCATCCTGAGCGCGCCCGGCGCGGCGGCGGTTCTTGACGGCGGCGCGCTGCTTATTGGCCCGCTTCTCGGCGCGCTCCTTTTTCCGCTCGGGCAAACGATTGTCGGCAGCGCGGATGGGACGGCCCCTTTCTTCGGACGGCTGAGCGCCGCCTACCGTGATCCACGTGGGCCCGTGCGCGGGCTTGTCGCCGGGCTCGGCCTCGCGCTCGCCTATCGCGCCAATCTTGCTGCCTACGACGGCGGCGCGCGCTTTCTCGCGATGGCTGCGATCGGCGCGCTCTGCTACGGCGGCGTCGATTTCGCTTTCGACGCAGGAAGCGTGATCCGCGGCGAGCGGCGAAAGCTGCAAAGCTGGCGGCTGTATGCGCTTGGCGTTCTGCTCGGCGGCTTGGTCGCCGGCGCGCTCGGCTGGTATTTCGACACGCCCCAGGTTCACGTCGTGATCGACAAGTTCTGGGCCTATGCCGACGTCAATTACCGGCTCGACGGCCGCAGGCTCGGCGACTTCACCACCTATCCGATCTTCAACAAGTATGGCTCGATCAACCTTGGCGAGGTCGCCGGCGGCGTCAGGCTGTTCTGGACCGAGTCGGTGGCGGGCGTGATCAACTGGTCGCTCGCGGCGCCGCTGTTCTCGATCAACTACGTTCTGCTCGACGCGGCGTTGCGAAGAAGCTTGCGTCCGATCAAGACGCTTCTGAGCCCCGCGGGCGTCGAAGGCTTGGTGGAGCAGGGGGTGCGCGTGTTGCGCTGGGGCCTGTGGATGGCGCCGGTCATCAACTCGTTCCTGCGCCAGTCGCCAGACCCGACCTGGTACAATCAGGACGGGGCGATCCGCACAGGCGTCGCTATCGGCGCCAACGTCACTCAGAATCCAACCGATTTCCGCCAATTCAGCCTGGCCATGTTCACCGGCCTTCTTGCCTATGACTGGCTCAGAATCCTCATCTGGTTCGATCATATGGGGCTCAGGGTCGCGACCCTGGTCAATTTGTCGTTTCTCGGCGGCGACCGCGCCGATGAGGCGGCGGCGCAATTCGTTGGCCACCACGGCCGCACGCGCGCCATTCCGGACGGCATCCGCCGCTTTGGCACTTGGGCGCCGCTGCTCATTCCGTTTTACATTCCGCGTGGGCACAGAGTGGGACAAAGCCTGGACCGGGGCGGAGACGCTCGCGCGCGGCGGCGCGCCCATGCCGGACGCGGTCAAGACGCTGGCCTTCGCCTATGCCGCCTCAGGCGCCGCGATCGCCGCGGCCTCCGTCGCGGCGTTTCTCAAAGAGCGCGCCAAGTCAGGACCCGCGGCGCCATGGCTCGATGGCGCGCCGCTCGAACTCGCGCGGCGGCCGGAACGCTATGCGTTCAACAACGGCGCGGTGGGGCTGGAGATTCAACGCGACGGCAGGGGCGCGGCTTTTGTTATGGGCGCGGAGCGCGGCGGCTTCGCCATCGACCTCTTTCGCCGGCCGCTCGATCCGCTTCAGGCGCGCGGCCATTTCTTTTATGTGAGCGAGGAGGACGAGGCGCCCTGGTCGATCGGCTTTGAACCGGCGCGGCGCGCCGGCGACTATCGGATCGAGGAGCCAGGCTTCAACCGTCTCGCGATCGTCAACGCGCTGAACGGGATCGAAGCGCGCATGCAGATCGCGCCCGATCCCGGAGGGCGCCATCTTGAGCTGGCGCATCAGGCTCGAGAATAAATCGGACCGGCATCGACGCCTGCGTCTCACCAGCTTCTGCGAGGTCGCCGCCCATGAGACCGGCGCTTACGCGAAGGATCTCGATTTCGCCGGCATGCATGTCGAGACCGTGTTCGTGCGCCGTCTCAACGCCATTCTCGCGCGCAACCGACTCTTGCGTTCGGCGCGGGCCGATCGCGGAGAAGTCGCGTTCTTCGCCGTCAAGCCGGGCGCCGGCGCCGAGCTCGTCGGCTACGAGGATTCGCGCATCCGCTTTATCGGCGAAGGCTCGCTGATGAAGCCAACCGGCTGCGAGCGGTGGCGCTGGCGCAAGCTCGATGACGAAGGCAAGCTCTGGCCCTTCGATCCAGCTGCGAGTTTCACCCTTGAGGCGATGCTCGCTCCCGGCGAGACCGCGGAGGCAGAGTTCATCGTCGGCCGCTCCGACAACGCCGTCTGGGCGAGCGAATTGATTGCAACGCGCCTCGGCCTCCCGCCTCTTCCAGAGCCGGAGCTGCAAAAGCGCCTCTACGAAACGCGCGCCGTCGAGCCTTCGCACGCTCTGCATTCGCGCTGGCCGTTTGCCTTCTCAGCGGATGGCAAAGCGCTGAGCCTGACGCACCGGACGCCCCGACCGTGGGCTCACGTGATGGCGAACGAAATCGGCATGGCGACGATGGTTTCCAATGACGGTGAGATTTTCTCCGCCTTTGGCAACGCCCGCCAGAACGGCCTCTCTGCATTTCGCTTCGACAGCGTGACCGCTGTTCAGCCAGCGCAAATCGTCTATCTGCGCGACCTTGAAAGCGGCGAGATCGACGCGCCGAGCTTCACGCCTTTTCAGCACGACGACGCTACTCACGATGCGGTGTATGAGCCAGGGGTCGCGACGTTCACAATGACGCGCGGCGATCTCGAAACGGAATATGTCGTCTTTGTGCCGCCAAACTATCCCGGCGACATGCGTCTCCTCACATTGCGCAATCGCGGGCACGAGTTCAAAACGCCTGCGCGTCGCGCCCTATTTCGATCTGGCGCTCGACGACAGTCCCAACGCGAGCATCGACAAGATTCGCGACGAGACGATTGGTTCGACCCTTCTCTTCAACAACCCCAGCAATGATTTCGTGCGCGGATTCGCTTTTGCCGCGACGAGCCTCGAGGGGTCGACGACCGAGACCATCCGCGCGCAATTCTTCGGCGGACCCGGACGCAATATTCTGACCCCTGCAATGGTCGAGACCGGCGTCAGCGACGGCTCCGCGCGCGACGACGGGCGGCGCGTGGCCGCCTTCTGCAGTGAGATCGTCCTGCCGCCCGGAGGCGAAACACAAGATTGCGATCGCCTTCGGCCAGGCGCCGAGCCGACCGGAAGCGCTTGCCGCCGCGGCGCGCATCGGAGTCGTCAGCGCCCAGGACGAACTTGCGGCGACGCGCGCCTCCTGGGCCGAGCGACTGGGCAAGGTCGAAGTGCGCACGAACCGGCCTGACTTCGACCGGCTGGTCAACACCTGGCTGCCCTACCAGCTCTACGCTTCGCGGCTGTTCGGCCGCGTGGGCCCGAACCAAATCGGCGGAGCGACGGGTTATCGCGATCAGTTGCAGGACGTGCTGCCGCTGACGCTCCTCGAGCCTCGCCTCACTCGGGCGCAGATCGTGTTGCACGCGAGCCAGCAGTTCCGCGAAGGCGATGTGCTCAAGTGGTGGCATCGCGCGCCCGGCGGCGGCACCGGTCTCGGCCAGCGGACCAAGGCGAGCGACCCGCACCTTTGGCTGCCCTACGTTCTCGCCCGCTATGTGCGCGACAGCGGCGATCGAACGGTGCTCGATGAGGTGACGCCCTTCCTCGAAGCCGAGGCTGTGCCGGCGCACGAGGACACCTGGATCGTGATCCCCCGCGTCTCACGCGAGAGCGCGACCGTCTATGAGCACGCGCGCCTGGCCATCGCCTTCACCCTCGAGCATCTGGGCGCGAACGGGCTGCCTTTGCTGCGCGCCGGCGACTGGAACGACGGCATCGACGCGCTCGGCCGACGTGAAATCGGGACCAGCGTCTGGATGGGCTTCTTCCTCGCCAACGTGCTCGACGGCTTCGTCGGCTTGGCGCGGCTCAAGGGCGATGAAGCTTTCGCAACGCGCTGCGAGCAGGAATTCGCCGCGCAGCGGAAGGCGCTGGAAGCCGGCTGGATGGGCGACCATTATGCGCTCGACTTCGCCGACGACGGGCAAGAGGTTGGCGCGCGCAACGCCATGGCCAACGGCTGGGCCGCCTATTCCGGCGCCTGCGACGACGAGCGCGCGCTTGCCGCGATCGAGGGCGGCCTGAAGGGGATCGAGCGCGAGAACCGGGTGCTGCTGCTCGAATCGCCGTTCTACGAACATTCGCAGCCCTACCCGGGACGGATCGCGGACTATCCGCCCGGGGTGCGAGAGAACGGCGGCCAATACAGCCACGGCGCGACCTGGATTGTCGATGGCTTCATGCGGCTTGCTGCCTCGGCGCGCGCAAAGGGCGACCGCGAACTGGCCGCCCGCCTCAGCGCGCGCGCCTTCGAGATTTATGAAAAGATCTCCCCGCTGAAAAAGACTGATCCTGAGAACCTCGCCATCTACGGGCTTATTCCCACTCAGCAGCCCGCTGATATCTACGACGGTTGGGGACACGGCGGACGAGGGGGCTGGTCGTGGTACACCGGCTCCGCCGCTCGAATGGTGTCGGCGGCCTACGCTTTATTGGGCGTTGGCCAGCAGGACGGCCGGGTCGTGCTGCGGGACGACCTGTTCGAGGCCAAAGGAGAGCTTAAGGTCCAGTCCCTGCGCATCGGAGCAACGACCTGGACCCCGGACGGGAAGCGCTGAGGGGGGCAAATCACCCGAAATTACCGGGCGGTTTGCCCGTGGCGATCCGGCTTCGCGACGCATTTGCCTTAAAACCGATTGAAAACGCCCGCGACGTTGCGGCGCAGCGCAGTTTCTGGCAAGAGGCGCCACCAACGAGCCGCGGGAGAGGCGCCCGTGGCCTTGCAATGGGGCTTTCGCGCATGCTTTTGGGCTTGATTATCGTCTGTGGACTGCTCTCCATTGTCTACGGCGTCTACACGATTAATAGCCTGATGGCGGCGGACGCCGGCACCCAGCGCATGCAGGAAATTTCCGGCGCGGTGGCGGAAGGGGCGCAAGCCTATCTGCGGCGCCAGTACACAACCATCGCCGGCGTCGGCGTCGTGGTGTTCATTGCCCTCGGTCTTCTGCTTTCGTGGACGGTGGCGATCGGGTTCGCGATCGGGGCGATCCTGTCGGGCGCCGCGGGTTTCATCGGCATGAACGTCTCGGTGCGCGCCAACGTCCGCACCGCGCAGGCGGCGACGAAATCGCTCGCCGGCGGTCTCGACATCGCCTTTCGCTCGGGCGCTGTGACCGGTCTGCTCGTCGCTGGCCTCGCGCTTCTCGGCGTGGCTGGCTACTTTGGCATTCTGACTGGCGTTCTTGGCCATGGCGTCGCGGACCGAGAGACGATCGACGCGCTGGTCGCGCTCGGTTTCGGCGCGTCGCTCATTTCGATCTTCGCCCGGCTTGGCGGCGGCATCTTCACCAAGGGAGCGGACGTCGGCGCCGACCTCGTCGGCAAGGTCGAAGCGGGCATTCCCGAGGACGATCCTCGCAACCCTGCGACCATCGCTGACAACGTGGGCGACAACGTTGGCGATTGCGCCGGCATGGCCGCCGACCTGTTCGAGACTTACGCGGTGACGGTCGTGGCGACGATGGTGCTCGCCTCGATCTTCTTCGAGAACACGCCGGCGCTCATTCCGACGATGATGTATCCGCTCGCGATCTGCGCCGCCTGCATCGTCACCTCGATCATCGGCACCTTCTTCGTCAAGCTCGGCGCCAACGGCTCGATCATGGGCGCGCTTTACAAGGGTCTTATCGCCACCGGGGTTCTATCGATCCTCGGCCTGGCCCTCGCGACGACCTATGTCGTTGGCTGGGGCGAAATCGGCACGGTCGCCGGCAAGGTCGTCACGGGGTCGAACCTCTTCGTCTGCGGCCTGGTCGGGCTTGCGGTCACCGGGCTTATCGTCGTCATCACCGAATACTACACCGGAACCGGCAAGCGACCGGTCGTGTCGATCGCGCAGGCCTCCGTCACCGGCCACGGCACCAACGTGATCCAGGGCCTCGCGGTCTCGCTCGAATCGACGGCGCTTCCGGCGCTGGTTATCGTCGCGGGCATTGTTTCGACCTACCAGCTCGCTGGCCTGTTCGGAACAGCGACGGCGGTTACGACGATGCTTGGCCTTGCTGGCATGATCGTCGCGCTCGACGCCTTCGGGCCGGTCACCGACAACGCCGGCGGCATTGCGGAAATGGCAGGCTTGCCCAAGGAAGTGCGTCAGTCGACCGATGCGCTCGACGCGGTCGGCAACACCACCAAGGCTGTGACCAAAGGCTACGCGATCGGTTCGGCGGGCTTGGGCGCCCTTGTCCTGTTCGCGGCCTACACGAACGACATTCGGCACTTCACCGAGACCGGCGCGCCCTACTTCAAGGATATTGGCGTGGTCTCGTTCGACCTTTCCAACCCATACGTGGTCGCGGGGCTCATCTTCGGCGGCATGATCCCCTATCTGTTCGGCGGCATCGCGATGACGGCAGTCGGACGCGCGGCCGGCTCAGTGGTGCTCGAGGTGCGCCGCCAGTTCAAAGAAATGCCGGGCATCATGAACGGCACGCAGCGTCCCGACTACGGACGCGCCGTCGATCTGCTGACGCGCGCGGCGATCCGGGAGATGATCATTCCATCGCTGCTGCCGGTGCTGGCGCCGTTCGTCGTCTATTTCGGCGCGCTTTGGATCTCGGGTTCGAAGGCCTCGGCCTTCGCCGCGCTCGGCGCGTCGCTGCTTGGCGTGATCGTCAACGGTCTCTTCGTCGCCATCTCGATGACCTCGGGCGGCGGCGCGTGGGACAACGCCAAGAAGAGCTTCGAGGACGGGTTCGTCGACAAGGACGGAAACAAGTGGATGAAGGGCTCCGAGCCGCATAAGGCCGCCGTCACCGGCGACACGGTCGGCGACCCCTACAAGGACACCGCCGGCCCGGCGGTCAATCCGGCGATCAAGATCACCAACATCGTCGCGCTGCTGCTGCTGGCGATCCTGGCGAAGTGAATTCGCAGAAAGAGAGCAAGGGAAGGCGAACGCGCCAACGTCCTTCCGCTTTTCGCGGATAGTCCGTCCGATCGATGAGGCTGATCTGTCTGAACACGTGGGGCGGGCGAGCGGGAAGCGAGAAGCTGCTTGCCTTTCTGGATTCGCATCGCGACGCCGATTTCATCTGCCTGCAGGAGGTCTGGTCCGGCCCTTACGAGAACCTGCAGGGCGTCGCTGCCGGAGCCGCGCCGCTCTCACAAGCCGAGGTCATGGTCTACGGCAAGCAGGCGATCGGCGCATTGCTCGACAGTCACCAGGCTCTCTTCCATCCGCATTGCTTGAACAACTACGGGCTCATGACGCTGGTCTCGAAGCGGTTGGAAGTCGTTGACTCCGGCGACGTTTTTGTCCACCGCGAGCGCGGTTTCCTCCCGCAAGGCAACCTCGGCCTGCACGCCCGCAACATTCAATTCGTCACCGTCGCTGCGCCAGCCGGGCGGTTCAGCGTCATGAACTTTCATGGCCTCTGGAACGGACAGGGCAAGGGCGACAGCGACGAGCGGATCGCGCAGTCGCGGCGCATCCTCGCCTTTCTCGCCTCTCGGCCGGAGCCGTTCGTCCTGTGCGGCGACTTCAATCTTCAGCCGGACACGCGGAGCTTGCGGATGCTTGAGGAGGAAGGCTTACGCAATCTCATCGCAGAGCACGCCGTGACCTCGACCCGCACGAGCCTTTACCCTCGGGCCGAAAGATTCGCCGATTACGTGCTCGTGAGCGCGGGCGTGGACGTGCTCGAATTCGGCGCGCTGCCCGACGAAGTGTCGGACCACGCCCCGCTCTCGCTCGAGTTCGCCCTCAGCTAAACCTGAACAGGCCGCCCATGACATTCTTGAGGAAGTCGGGCTCCGAGCCGCCGGTCGGCGTCGTACGGCTGACGAAGTCGAACACCTTGCCGTCCTTCATGCCGTAATTCGCGATGCGGTCGACCTTACCACTCTTGTCGAAGTACACCGCAAGGACATGCTGATCGGTCATCTTGACCGGCATGAACGACAGCGTGTGCTGCATCTTCTGGCCAATGTAGTACCAGGCGTCGCCGCCGACCGTTGAGGTGGTCGATGGCGTGCCGAGCAACGTCGAGCGCCTCCGGCTTGGTCGTCGCGCCAACCTTGACTTGCGACACCAAGTCCTCGTCGACCTGGTAGCCGCGGTCGAAGTCGCCCTCGTAGCCAAGGCAGCCGCTGACCGTGAGCGCCGCGCTGAGGGCCAATCCCAACGTTGCTCGACGATGGATTTTCGGCGCCATTCGCATTCCGTCTCTCTTGACCAGTTCTTCGCCTTGCCAGACCGGGCGCGGATGCCTAACTCATCAACCCTGACCAGAGCAAGGCGCAAGCCGCCGCTCGCAGGATATCGGTATGATCTTGGCCCAATGGCGCGCGCGGCGCGCCAGCAAAACACTCATCGAGCACATTCGAGGCGAGATCGTGGCTGCGGCGCGCCGCCCTCAGCTCTACGAGCAGCTGGCGGCGCCCGACCGGATCGACGGCCGATTCGAGCTTCTGACGCTGCACGCCGGGCTCGTCTTGCGTCGGTTGGCGGCGCTGGGCGGCGTCGCGGACGCGATCGCCCAGGATCTGGTGGACAGCCTCTTCTCCCATTTCGACGACACGCTGCGCGAGATCGGACACTCGGATATTGGGGTGGCGAAGCGCCTGAAGGCGATGGGGAGCGCCTTCTACGGCCGCAACGCCGCTTACGCGGCTGCGCTCGACAATTCCTCGCCCGACGAGCTCGCCAGGGCGCTCGCCCGGAATGTTTACGGCGCCACAGGTCCTGAGGCCGTTCCGAAAGCGGAAGCGCTAGCGCGGTACATTGCTTCACTTGACGCCGCCTTGGGGACGATCCCGATCGAGGATTTCACGTCGGGGCGCTTTCGTTTCCCGCTTGGCTCGATCGTCGCCGGAGTTCCTCATGACTGAGGAGAGGGTCTTCTCTCGCCTCGTGCGGGTCGACGCCCTTCCTCGCGAGGGTCAAGCCGTCACGATTGAGGCCACTCCCGCCGAGCGGGAGGAACTGGCGTCGTTCTACCGGCTTCCGGCCATCGCAGCCTTGACGGCGACGTTGCGCCTCGACCCGTGGGGCCGGGGCGGGGCGCGCGTCACCGGCGCTGTCCATGGGGAGCTCACGCAAGTCTGCGTCGTTTCGCTGGAGCCGTTTCCGGCCATCGTCGACGAGGATGTTGACGTGCGGTTCGCGCCGCAGACGGTGGCCAATTCCAGATCCACGGCGGCGCAGGAAACGGAGACGTTTTCGCTCGCCGACGAAGACGAGCCCGATCCCGTCATCGACGGAAAAATCGATCTCGGCGCTCTCACGGCGGAATTCTTCGCTCTCGGCCTCGATCCTTATCCGCGCAAGCCCGGAGCGATCTTGGACGAGGAGCGCACGAATTCAGAGCCAACGGACTCGCCATTCGCGGCGCTGGCCCAGCGAGACAAAGACGGGCGCGAATAGGGCAGGAATGTTGCGGGCTGATGGCAAGATAACGGCATTGCATAAAATTTAGCCACAAGTTAACGTCCGCTCCAACGGCGCTCGACGCGAGCTCCGTATCAAGCTTTGCGCAACCGAAAAATCGGGTGAGCGCATAGCGACAAGGGAGGACGCTATGGATCTCATTACTGCATTGGCGGTCAGCATCGGCGTGCTCGGAGGCATTGCGACATATGTCCTCTTGTCGCCGTTTGCCATGGGCATGCAAATCTGGGTTGCGTTCATCGCCTGGGCGACATTTTACCATTGCGGCGGCAAGGAGGAGGGACTCACCAAGGCGCTCACGAACAATATATTCGGCGCGATCATGGCCTTGATCGCGCTGCTGCTGGTCACCCAAATTCCGCTCGGCGGCGCGCTCGGCGTTCCACTTTGGGCCGCGATTTGCGTCTTGATCACAGTTTTCATTCTTGTGTATGCGGCCAAGGCGCCGATGCTGAGCGACATTCCGGCGGGTGTGCTCGGATACGCGGCTGTCGCCGGTCTCGCCTTGACTGGCAACAAGCTTGGCGCGGTCACCTCGGCCTCGCTCGAGAACCCCTTCATTGTCGGCGTAATCTCGCTGATTATCGGCGCGGTGCTCGGATACATTTCCCAGAAGATCGCCCTCGCGCTCGTCAAGGAATAATCGGAGCCAACGAGGAAGGCCGAGGAGCGTCACCGACTCGCGCAGAAACCAGCCGCGAATCGTGGAAACCCCGGCCTATAGCAGGCGTCGCTCGTTGCGATTGCCCAGCGTGCTGCGCCGTCGAATTGAACCGTCGCAGGCTGCAACCGGGCACAGCTTCTTGCGTTGCCTTGCGCGGCGGAGCCGCTATTGTCGCGCCGCGCCGCGCCGTCCGGGCAACGCGCTCGATGCGGTCGGACGAGGGAATGGCAGGCGACGTTCGCATAGCGCTGGACGCGATGGGGGGTGATCACGGGCCAACGATCGTCCTGTCCGCCGCAGCCCTCGCGCTCGAAAGCCGTCCGGACATTAAGTTTCTCCTCTATGGCGACAAGAGCGCGATCACGCCCATCCTTGGGCGCCATCCCAAGTTAGCCGCCGGGTCGCGCGTGTTTCACACCGACGTGGCCGTCAAGATGAGCGACAAGCCAAGCCAGGCTTTGCGCACCGGAAGGCGCGTCTCGTCGATGTGGCAGGCGATCGAAGCGGTGAAGTCGGGCGCGGCCGATTGCGCGGTCTCCGCCGGCAACACCGGCGCGTTGATGGCGATGGCCAAATTCTGCCTGCACACGATGGCGCCGATCGAGCGGCCTGCGATCGCGGCGATGTGGCCGACGTTGCGCGGCGAGTCGATCGTGCTCGACGTCGGCGCGACCATTGGCGGCGATGCGCAGCATCTCGTCGATCTGGCGGTGATGGGCGCGGCGATGGCGCGAATTGTATTCCACATCGACTCTCCCACTGTGGGTCTCCTCAATGTCGGCACCGAAGAGATCAAGGGTGTCGAGGTGGTGAAGGCGGCGGGGCGCGTTCTGCGCGAAGCCAACCTGCCCAACATGCGCTATCAGGGCTTTGTTGAAGGCGACGATCTGGGCAAGGGCGCGGTCGATGTTTTCGTCACCGAAGGCTTCACCGGCAACATCGCGCTCAAGACCGCCGAGGGCACCGCAAGGCAGCTCGGTCAATATATGCGTGAAGCCGTGAGCCAGGATCTCATGTCACGCATCGGCTTCCTGTTCGCCCGCAAGGCGATCGCCACGATGCGCGCCAAAATGAGTCCGCGGGCTAGCGGCGGCGTCTTTTTGGGGCTTGACGGCGTCGTCATCAAGGCTCATGGCGGCGCCGACGCCGAGAGCTACGCTGGCGCCGTGGAATTAGCGTATGATATGGTTCGTCAAGAATTGCTTGGCAAGATTCGGGAAATGATCGCCCACGCCAACGGTTTCCGTCCCATGCCCGCACGGTCGCGCGCCGCCCAGTCTTGATCACGGAAAAGTCCCGCTCATGAGCCTTGCCTCTCCTCCGCCAGTTGACCGTCGCGCACGTGGTTCTGAACAGGAAGCGTCCCGTGACCGCCCGCCAGGCTCGATCCGCGCCTGCGTACGCGGTTCTGGCGCTGCGCTACCCGCGCGCGTCGTCTCGAACGCCGAACTGGCGACGAAGGTCGACACGTCGGACGAATGGATCGTGCAGCGCACCGGCATCCGCCAGCGCTATGTCGCCGGGCCCGACGAAACCACGTCCTCACTGGCCCTCAAGGCGGCTCAGGCGGCGTTGCGCAACGGCGGCCTTGAGGCGGGCGACATTGACCTCGTCATTGTCGCCACGTCGACGCCGGATTACACGTTTCCTGCGGTCGCGACTCAGGTTCAAGCCGCTTTGGGCATCGTCGAGGGCGCGGCTTTCGATATGCAGGCTGTCTGCAGCGGCTTCGTCTATGCAGTGGTGACCGCGGACAAATTCTTGCGTTCCGGCTCGAATAAGCGCGCGCTCGTGATTGGAGCGGAGACTTTTTCGCGAATCCTCGATTGGAACGACCGCACGACCTGCGTCCTGTTCGGCGACGGGGCGGGAGCGATCGTGCTCGAGGCGCGCGACAGCGACGGCCGGCTCGCCTCGCCCGGCGTGATCGCCTCGCGCCTGCGCGCGGACGGCCGGCATCGCGACAAGCTCTACGTCGACGGCGGCGCCGTCGACCACCGGGACGGTTGGCCATTTGCGGATGGAAGGCAAGGAAGTGTTCCGCCACGCGGTCGGCATGGTGACCGATGTGATCCAGGGATGCTTCGCCGACGCCGGCGTCACGGCGGACGAGATCGACTGGTTCGTGCCGCATCAGGCCAATCGCCGCATCATCGATGCTTCCGCAGACAAGCTCGGCATTGCGCGCGACAAGGTGGTCATCACCGTCGATCAGCACGGCAACACGTCCGCCGCCTCGATCCCGCTCGCGCTCGACATCGCCGTCAAGGACGGCCGCATCAAGCCCGGCGATCTGGTGATGATCGAAGCAATGGGCGGCGGCTTCACCTGGGGCGCGGCGCTGATCCGCTGGTGAAGGCGCGAGCAGCGCCGGCGCATTACTCGAACGTGAAAATGCGCTTCCAGTCGTTCTTCATGCTGACGACGATCCAGCCGTCCTTTATCGCTTCGTCGTAAAGCTCCGGGGAAAAGCGGCCGACTTTGGTTTCGGGCAGGCCTTGCGCGGGTCCGTACGCGTATTCGCGCTTACCGTCGTCGTGCAGCACCAGCATGGCCAGGCGCACGCCGCCGCCGCCCTTCGTATATTCGAGCATCTGTCGGTCGCCGGTCGAGTTGCCGAAGGCGAAGTAAGGTCGGCGGCCGATCACGAGGTTGATGCCCTCCGGCTTGCCTGCGTTGTCGTCGTTGAGCAGGAGCTTCGGCTCCTTGACGAGGACCGGGCCTTTGGCGCCGTAGTGAAAGCTAAGCGCGCCCGCTGTGCCGACCACCTGCTCGGGCGGGATGCCATAAACCCGCTCAGAAAAGACGCGCACGAAACCTTGGCCCCCGCCGGTGACGATGTATGTGCGGAAGCCGACGCTGCGGAGATATTTGAGAAGCTCGATTTGCGGCGCATAGGCGAGATCGGTGTAAGGCCGATTCCAGCGCGGATCGCGCGCCTCGGCGATCCATTTGGCGACCTCATCGCGGAACGTGTCGACGTCCATTCCGGTCAGGGTCGCGGCGGCGATCTTGATGAGCTGACTCGACGCCGAGCTTCGCGATGGCTTCGCGATCGCCGGTCAGCACGGTGCGGAACGGCTCGACCTTGGCCAGTTCGGGCTTCGCCTTCACCAGCGCCGGCACGCGATCGAAGCAATAGACGAGCTGCGTATAGATCGGATGCTCGACCCAGAGCGTGCCGTCCTGGTCGAAGGTCGCGATGCGGTCGGCGAGCGGCACGAAGCTGGGGCTCGCGGCGTCGGTCGTCGCGTGGACGAATTTGACGATCGCGTCCTTGGCCGGCCCCGCGTTCCAAGAGGGCAGGGGATCGCTTTCCGCGTCCGCCCGCCCGGCGAGGCTGAGCGCAGCCGCCCCGCCGAGCATAAGCGCCGCAAACTCTCGCCGGCGCAGGTCCATCTCGATGCGAAGACGCGCTGGCTTAAGCCAGCGAGATGCTCATTCCGCTGAGATCGATCGAGAAGCTGAAGCCGACCTGACGCCCGTGAAGGCGAAGGACGACGCCGTTGGCGTTGGACAGTTGCGCGGTGCTTCTGCCCCCCGCTATGGACAAGCCGGCGCCGATGGCCGAGTAGAGGCCCGCGATGTCGCCCGGAGCGTGAATGTTCGACGCGGTGCCGACGAGATCCGTCGCCGAAACGCCGACCAAGGCGCCCGCGTTGATGCCGCCAACTCGTAGGGGAAATTGTTGTCCTCGGAAGGTCAACGTGCCGCTGCCGCCCGTCACGCCAAAGATGAAGCCAGCGCTGGCGATGTGCAGGGAGACCGAGCCAGTCGCGGCTTCGGCCGGCACAACAAAGGCTGCGGTCGCGAGACCGGCGCCCGATAGAATAAGGCTGCGACGCGTAATGGTGCTCATGTCAAACTCCCCGTTTAGTTCCCGCTTATAAGCGCGCGGTTTCAGCATGAGTTTAGCCCAGCTGCGCGGCGCGGACTGGAGTTTATAGGCGTTGGGCTCGATTCGCTAACCCCAAAAGGGTCGACCACGCTTTTGGGTGAGTGGGGAGCCGCGAAGACGCTCGTCGAGCCTGATCGGGGTCACGCCTGACCGGCGTCGGAGCCGTGTCGAGCCTGGCGGGCGCGGATCGTCATGATGCCGAGCAGGGCGAGCGCGATGACGGCGAAGGACACGCCGGTCGTCGCCGTGCCGAGGGCGTAAATCTCAGGCGTCGTCACGGTTGTGGTCAGCGCCTGCAATTCCATCGGCAGAGTATTGTGCTCGCCCATCGCCTGGCTCGATCGCGCAATCTCATCCCAGGACAGGGTGAAGCCGAAGAATCCGACGCCGATCACCGAAGGCAGGATGATGGGCAAGATCACCGAGCGCAGGGTCTGCCATGGCGTCGCGCCAAGGTCGCGCGCGGCCTCTTCGTAGCGATTGTCGAAGCGATTGAAGATCGCGAACATGACGAGGAGTCCAAAGGGCAACGTCCAGGTCAAATGCGCGCCGAGCCCCGAGGTGAACAGGCCCATGGTCGTCTTCAGGTTATCGGCGATCCAGTCGGGTCCGTGATTCTTGAGAAAATCGTCAAGCAGCCTGAATTCGAGCGCGATGCCGAGCGAGGTCACGATCGAAGGCACGATGAGGCTCGCGACCGCGACGAAAAACAGGAGCCTCGCGCCGGGGAAGCGCTTGCGAAAGGCGAGCCCTGCGCTCAGCGAAAGGAGAACGGTGAGGATCATGATGACGAAGCCGAGCTCGAGCGAGCGCGTGAAAGCGTCGTGGATATTGACGATGCCGCCGCCATTCCACAGCCGCTCGAACCAGTGCAGCGACACGCCGTTCATCGGGAAAGTCAGTCCGCCGGTCGGACCCTGGAACGAAAGAACGAAGATGACGATCATCGGGCCGTAGAGAAACAGCACGAACAGCCCGAAGAAGGCCGCGAGCCAATAGAAAGCGGGAGAGCGCTCGTCACCCATCGTTCAGAGCTCTTTCTGGACGTCGACGACGCGATTGAGCGCGGTGATGATGAGAAGCGTCACGGCGAGCAGGATCACCGCGTTCGCCGCGGCGGGAGGGAATTGCAGCGCGTTGAGGCGCGTCTCGACCACCTTGCCGGCCGAGGCGATCTGCTCGCCGCCCATCACGTCGAAGGTGATGAAATCGCCCATGACGATGGTCACGACGAAGATCGAGCCGATGACGATGCCAGGCTTGGACAAGGGAACGATCAGGTTCCACAACGTCTGCCAGGCGGAGGCGCCGGAATTGTAAGCCGCCTCGACGAGGCGCTTGTCGATGCGCATCATCGAATTGAAGATCGGCACGACCATGAAGAAGGTGAAGAGATGGGTGAACGCGAGCGACACCGAGAAGGGCGAATAGAGTAGCCATTCGACCGGCTTGTCCACGATATGGGCGCGCATGAGCGCGTCGTTGACGAGCCCGTTGCGTCCCAGCAGCGGGATCCACGAAATCATGCGGATGACGTTCGAGGTCCAGAACGGAATGGTGCAGACGAGGAACAGCACCATCTGCGTCGTCGTCGAGCGGATGTGGAAGGCGAGAAAATAGGCGACCGTAAAGCCGATGATCAGCGTCGTGAGCCAGACGATGAAGCAGAATTTCGCCGTTGACACATAGGTCTTGAGGATCGTGCAGAGATCCGGCAGCTGAGTGAGGCAGCCTTCAAAGGTCTCGGTGTAGCTGCGCGTCGTGAAGGCCGGCAGCATCGAATAGTCGTTGTAGTCCCAGAAACTGACAATGACGACGAGAATGAGCGGGATGATGAAGAAGAATGCGAAGACGAGCCCGAACGGCATCGCCTGAAGCCATCCCGGAACGCCGACACGGTCCAGCCCGCGCTTGGCCGCGCGATCCGTGGCCCTGCTGACCGTCGGGGTCGAGATGCTGGTGGCGGTCATTCGTCAGACCCAATGTCTATCCGCAATTCTCCTCTCCCGGCTGGCGGGAGAGGAGCGAAGGGCCATCATGGCTCGAGGCGCCGCGAACGCGCTGAACGGACGAAGTCGGTCGCTAGGAGGCGATGAACTCATTCCATTTGCGGACCATGTAGTCATTCTCGTCCATGACCGCGTTCCAGCAGGCGACGTTGCCCATGCGGTCGTCGTAGGAGCCGCCGTCGCGTGTCGCGCCGGCCTTTTCGAGAAGCGAGCCATCCGGTCCTTTGATGTCTTTTTCGGCCGGCTTGCCCTCCATCCAGTAAGCCCACTCATAGGGCTCCATATTGGACTTGGCGGTCGACAGCACCGCCGAGTAATAGCCCTGGCGATTGAGATAGGCGCCGGCCCATCCGGACAGATACCAGTTCACGAACTCATAGATCATGTCGGCCTGCTTCTGCGTGACGCCCTTCGACATGCAGAAACCGGACGCCCACGAGCGGTAGCCTTCTTTCAGCGGCTGGAACACGCAGGGGATGCCCTTGGTGCGCACCGCCGTCACGGCTGGCGACCACATCGACTGGATGACCGTCTCGCCCGACGACATCAAGTTGACGCTCTCGTTGAAGTCCTTCCAGAAGGCGCGGAACTGGCCGGCCTTCTTGGCCTCGGTGAGCGCGGCCATCGTCATGTCGATCTCTTGCCGCGTCATGTTGCCCTTGTCGGGGTATTTGTATTTGCCGGTCGCCTCGACCACCATTGCGGCGTCCATGATGCCGATCGAGGGGATGTTGAGGATTGCGGCCTTGCCTTTGAACTCAGGGTTCAGAAGCTCGGCCCAGGAGCTGATGGGGCGCTTGATGAGGTCCGGCCTGATGCCGAGCGTGTCGGCGTTGTAGACGGTCGGGATGAGGGTGACCCATTCGGTCGGCGTCGGCGAGAATTTCGACGAATGCGGGCCCTCGACGAACATGACCTTCTTGGGCGCGGTGCCCTGGTCGCCGATGACCTTGCCGTTCGGCAATTGGCCCTTGGTGAAGACCGGCGTGATGTTGTCGAATTCTTTGATCTTCTTGGCGTCCATCGGCAGGATGTTGCCGGACGGCACAAGCTTCTTCAGGCTGAAGTACTCGGTGTCCAGAATGTCGAACGAGTTCGGCTGCGTGATCACGCGCTTGGTTACGTCGTCGGTGGTGGCGACGATGTTCTGGATGGTGATCCCAGTCTCTTCCTTGACCTTTTTGGTCATATCGTCCGACTGGTTGACCGCGGTGCCGAGGTATCGCAGCACCTTCTCTTCCTGAGACCAGACGGCCGGAAAGCCGGTGATCGCGCCGGAGCCTGCCGCGGCGCCGGCGAGGCCGGCCGCGCCCTTCAGCACGGCGCGGCGGGATAGGCCAGTTGTCTTGTTCGTTTTCTTTGACATGTGCTCTCTCCTCAGCAGTTCCCCGCCCGCTTCACGACGCCGGGGCTAGCGCGTGAATGTCTTTGTCGGCCCAGAGAACGGAAACGTTGTCGCCGATGTTGAGCGGGTCGCCAGCGAACTGCTCGTCGCTCACGACCGCCATAAGCTCGCCCGTGCCCGGGCGATCGAGCGACACCTGGTAATGCGCGCCCTGGTATTCGACGGCGCGCACCGCGGCGACGAACCGCCCGTCGTTTGCGCCTGAGCCATTGCCGCGGCGCAGCGTGATGCGGTCGGCGCGCACCGCGACGGGTCCCGCCGGCGTCTCGATCACGTTGTGCCCACCAAGGAAGCGAGCGATGAATTCGGTGGCGGGTTTCTCGAAGAGCTCGCGTGGCGTGGCTGTCTGCTCGATGCGGCCCTTGTTCATCACGACGACGAGGTCGGCCAGCGCGAGGGCCTCGTCCTGCCCGTGCGTGACATGGATGAAGGGGATGTTGAGCTGCCGCTGGAAGCGGCGCAGCTCGGCGCGCATGCGCACGCGTAAGAAAGGATCAAGCGCCGAAAGCGGCTCGTCGAGCAGAAGGATCTGCGGATCCGTGACGAGGGCGCGCGCGAGCGCGACGCGCTGTTGCTGCCCGCCGGACAGCTGCGCCGGCACGCGTTGCGCATACGGCGTCATGGCCACGAGCTCGAGGAACTCCATCGCCTTCTGACGCCGCGTCGCCTTATCGACGCCCTTCATCTTGAGCGAGAAGGCGACATTGTCGACGCAGGAGAGATGGGGAAAGAGCGCGTAGCTCTGGAACATCATCGCCGTGCCGCGCTTGGCCGGCGGCAGGTCGGTGACGTTGGTCGCGCCGATGAGAATGTCGCCCTCGGTCGCGCTCTCGTGGCCCGCGATCATGCGCAGCGTCGAGGTCTTGCCGCAGCCTGAAGGTCCGAGCAGACAGCAATAGGCGCCGGCCGGAACCTTGAGGTCGATCGAATTGACCGCGGTCGTCGCGCCATAACGCTTGGTGAGATGAATCAGTTCGAGGTCGGCCGGCTCCAACACCACCTCACGATTTGAC
>CAVPEE010000046.1:0-42486 GCA_963702825.1 uncultured Alphaproteobacteria bacterium | reverse complement strand
CCGGAATGGGACGCAATGGATCTTTCGGCTTGGGCTTGCATGAGATGAGGCAGGGACCATGCCATTTCGTATCGGAAGGGCCGCGCTAAGCGTCACGGGACGCGCGCGCTCAGGGTTACCCTTTGGCAACCCTCAAATTGCAACGGCCAGTCCAGAATCGGCACAGTCACGAACGCGAGGCGAGGCGATCAGAACGAAAGGTCCCGGTTCACGCCAACGCTTCGCGCCGTCGCCTTGATCAAGGCCCAGGCCTCGTCCGGGAGCGGCACGCCGCTTCGCGCGCGCTTTGCGCGGCTCGCGCGCTCGGGTTCGCCGGGCGTCAGGATCGCTTCGCCCGGGATGGCTTTCCCTTGCTGGAACCAATCGAGATAGCGCGTCATATCGGCGTCGAAGACATGCGCGGGATCGATTTGGCTAGGGTCGAGGTAGAGCGAGAACATGCCGTTCGAGAATTTGCGATCCGGTTCGGTTGCGCCATTGCCGGTGAGCGATCCGCCCAGGAGCTCGCAGATGAGCGCGAGGCCGGAGCCTTTGTGCTCGCCGAAGGCCCGCATCGCGCCGGCGCCGTGCTTATGGTCGCGCGTCCCCTCCGAGGTCAGCGGGCCGTAGATCAGCGCGGGATCGCCGGAGAACGCGCCGTCGGGACCGATCAAGGCGTCGGGGGGCAGCAGCTTGCCGCCATGACTTGCGACATTGACTTTGCCTTCAGCGACCAGCGAGGTTGCGAAATCGAGCACGACCGGCGGGGCGCCCTCGCGCGGAACGCCAACGCAAAACGGCGCCGTCGACAGCCGACGCTCGAGGCCCCCGAACGGCGCGACCAGGATCGAGCCGGCGGCGTTGACGAAATGGATCGAGATGAATCCCGCAGCCGCGGCGCGCTCCGCCCACTCGCCGACACGGCCGATGTGGCCGGAATTGCGCAGCGAGATGGCGGAAAGGCCCGTGGCTTTGGCTTTTTCAATGCCGATATCGACCGCCATCGGCGCCATCGTCTGACCGAAGCCGAAGCGGCCGTCGACGACGCCGATCACCGGAGTGTCAACAATGCGTTCGAGCGACTGATTGGGAATGAGGTCGCCGCTGCGCATCCAATCGACATAACGCGGAACACGGATAACGCCGTGACTGTCGTGGCCTGTGAGATTGGCGTCGACGAGCGAAGCGGACACGCGGCCTGCCTCTTCAACCTCACAGCCGGCGCAAGCGAAAATCTCGGCGCAGAAGTCCGTTAACGCGTCGGCGGGAATATGAATCGTCATGACGAGCGCGATTAAGCGCATTCCGTTCGACCGGCAACACTGTCGTTCGGCCCTGATGGCGTCTTTCCACTGGTTGAGCGGACCAAAATTCGCCAAAGCGACGGCGTCGGTTTAGACTTGTCTCGTAGCGGGTATCCAGGAGCGGACACTCCTGCTCCTGCGTCGGTCCCGACTTCGACGAGCGGGGCGTCGGAGTTGGCGACCGAAAGGCTGAGACGGGTATGAGCGCAAACGAACCGCGGCGGATCGCGCGCCGCCGCGAACCGATGTTCAATGCGCCAATTGTGGTCCTTGGCCTCATCGCCGTTCTCATCGGCATCTATGCGGCCTTCAACTGGGCGCCGGTGGCGATCCAGGACCGGATCATCCGGGATTACGCCTTCATTCCAGGCCGGCTGACCATCGCCATCTGGCCGGAGCGGCTGATCGATCTGCTCAAGCGGGTGAACACCGACCCGGCCGCGCTCCAACAGGCGCGACAGATCCGGGAATTGCAGGTGCTGGGCGGCGGCGCCAAGCTGTGGACGGTGCTGACCTATGCCTTCATGCATGGGTCGTGGACTCACGTGTTGCTGAATTGCGTGTGGCTGGTCGCGTTCGGACCGCCGATCGCGCGCCGGTTCGGCTCTGCGAGGTTTCTTCTGTTCATGGCCGCGACCGCAATCGCCAGCGCGCTCGCGCATTGGGTGATCTCGCCGATGGATTTCTCCCCGCTCATCGGCGCTTCGGGAGCGGATTCCGGCCTCATGGGCGCGGCGACCCGGTTCATGTTTCAGCCTGGAGCGCCGCTTGGGGCGTTCGGCTCGACCAGTCGTCCCCAAATCGAGACGGTTCCGGCTGCGAGCCTCAGCGGCGTCTTTATGGAGCGTCGGTCGCTCATCTTCATTTTGATCTGGTTCGGAACGAACCTCATTTTCGGCGCCGGAGCTCAAACGCTGGGCTTTTCCGACATGCCGGTCGCCTGGATCGCTCATGTCGGCGGCTTTATCGCCGGACTCGTGCTGTTTCCGCTGTTCGATCGCCCGTTCCGCGCGCCGCCAATGGCCGGAGAGCTTGCGCCGGACCCGCGGTCCATGGAGGCTTGACCGCATCGCGCCGTCGCCGCTTTGTAGACGCGGTCGCCGACCGCGTCGCCGCGATCATCGATCGCGGCTACAAGCGCCGCGCGGGAGGTGGCGCGGCGCTCAGACGTTGGGGGGAACAATGATTCTGCCGACCATCGATCCGCTGATCGCCGGGGGAGTTGTCATCACCACGGCGTTCACCGACGCCGTCTATGTGCAATTCAACGCCGCCGTTTCCGCGCGCCGCCGGTTCGCGGCGGCGAGCTGGAGCAGCGTCTGGTATCTGCTCGCGGCCTTCGCCGTCATCAGCTACACGTCGAATTGGGTCTATGTGCTATTCGCGGCGCTCGGCTCATGGATCGGCGGGTTCCTGTCGATCACCGCGCTCAATCGCACGCAGCCGCTGCGGCGAAGCTGACTGAAGCGCAGTAAAGCCGCCCGAGACCGGGCGGCTTATCGCTGGGGTTGGCCTCTCCGTGGTTAGGCGGCCGATACCAGCGCCCGGGCCCGGCGTCGGGCCAGCAGCGCCAGGCCGCCGAACCCGGCCAGCATCATCGCCCAGGTCGATGGCTCGGGAGTCGGCAACGCGGATGCGAACACCCCCAGATTGTTGCCGTCCAACCGCTCCACCACGCCAAAGCTGCCGCTTGGGCTGTCGATCAGATCGGGACTGCCGCCTGCGCCGGATTGGACCAGCGCGGTCGAGCCGCCGCCGTCCAGATTGAGGCCGTCGAAGACTCCGAGATCGATCATCAGGGCCGCTTCATCCGAGGTGGTGACGCCAACGCTATATCCGGGTTGGCGGCCATCGATCGCGATCAGGTACAAGAAGCGTCCGTCCTTGGAAAGCCCGATCGCGGTCCGCGGGTCGAGCCCAAACGGATCGTGCGGCGCGCCGGTCGGCGTCGTGGCCGACGTGTTCAGTCCGTCGGTGACAATCTGATTCCCCGAAACCGCGTTGAAAACATGGCTCAGATCGATCGGGGTCGAACCGGCGGGAGAGATGGTCGCCGTGTTGGTCTTGGTAATGACGAGCGAGGCTGCGGCGTCATTCGAGCCAAAAGTCTGAGGCGCCACGACTGTCCCGTTGGAGACCGCCAACCCGATCAGGTCTTCGGGCGAGGGCGTCGCAGCCACGTCCGAAAAGAAGTTGGCGTTGATCGCGACCTGGGCGCCGGTCGACTGAAGAAACTGGCTGGTGGACTGCGAAGTGGTCTCGAGTGGACCCGAGGGTGGGGTGGTCGTGAAGCCGACGCCCGGCGCCGTCAAATCGATACGCTCGATGAAGGCGACGCTGGTGTTGACACTCGCGCTGTCTGCGTCGCTGAGGATCGTGGCCTTAGCGAGGTCGACCCCGACAAACTGGGGCGAAAAGGACGACACGCTGATGGTCGTCGCGCCCGCCGCCGTCGCCGATGCGAAACCCACGATGGCACAGGCGGCTATAGTATATCTACTCGTGACCTTCATCTAAATCTCCCAGAGGTGTGCCGGTAACCTTCGTCAAGACTGTCGTTGCGCACCGTAATATTTGGACGTGAAACATTTTCGACAATTGAGTTACAATTCATCTGTTAGAAATTGGAATTGGTCGAGAAAAACTAAGGTATATACTTGTAGAATTATTCCGGAACCAGCAGCCTGAGCGCACGGACGAGCGCGGATCACCTTGTAATCATTCAAGGTCTCAGCGCTGGCGCGGGTTCGGGCTCCGGGTCCTTCTATCGCCCGCTTTAACGAGGACCGATTGAAAAACCCCGGCGCTCCGCGCGCGATCGTACGCGTCTCAGTTCGCCCCAGGAGCTCGGAGTGAGCGCCAAGCGCCGTCCGGCGCAAGCGGCTCGGAAATGGCGCCGCAACGCGTTGGAATCCCTCAAAACGGGCTCGGCAATGGCGGCCGGCCAGCGGGTCGCCGAAGCCCCGGCGGCTGGAAGACGCTTAGGCCGCGTTCGGCTGCGCCGCGGCGTTCGCTTGGGCCGCCGCGTTCGGCAGGCGAGCCAGCATGGCGATCAGCGCCCGGTCGTTGAGGACGGCGAGCCGTTCGCGCGGGTTGAGCCAGGCGCGGGCGTCTTCGACCGTTTGAGCGTCATTGAGCTTCGCCGCCGCGACGGCGACCTCGACATCGACGTCGCCGCGGCGCCGGCGAGGCGTCTCGGCGAGAAAGGATTCGTGAGCGGCCCGCAACGCCGCGTCCCCCCATATCGCCTGGAGCGCGTCGTCATGATCGCCCCCGGTCAGGGCAAGTTCCGCTGCAAGTGCGTTGGAGCGGCCGACCACCGTGGGCGGTGAAGTCTCTTCCGGCGTGCGCAGAAGTCCGATCCGGCGCATTCCGAGGCCGAGCGACAAATTGCCGCTCGCCCAGGAGAGCGGAATGGCGAAGATGAGTCCGAAGATCGTCGGCGACATCCAGATGATGAGGGAGGGCGAGATCAGCATAGCCGCAAACAAGGTGATGACGCCCAATGCCGTGTGCGCGCGATGGCGGCGCGCAATGCTTTTGAGCGGGATCGAGCCATCGTCCCGCCGCTGCGGATTCCAGCCCGTATCTCGTCCAGACAGAATCTGCGCCACCGACCCGGACTGGATCAGCATCATGATCGCGGCAAACGCGGCCGAGAAGATGATCTCGACGATCGTCGAGGCGATGAGCGCCAGCGCGCCGCCGGAGCCGCGGCGCGTCTTTGGCTCGATGAGCGCAATCAGGAGGCCGAGAAACTTGGGCGCAAGCAGGATGCCGATCGTCACTTCGAACAGCTGCAGCGCGCGCTCGTAGTCGAAGCGCGGCCAGGCGGGAAACAGGGAGAAGTCCTTGGTGAAATATTCGGGCCGGATGTAGTGAGACTGCAGCACCAGCACGATGCCGACCAGCAATTGCGCCATCCAGAGCGGCGAAGCGAGATAGCCCATGATGCCGTTGGCGAGATGCTGTCGGGTCGCCAACAGGAAGCCCCGGGCGCCGATGATGCGCGCGTGCTGGAGATTGCCTTGGCACCACCGCCGGTCGCGCGCCGCAAGATCGATGAGCGAGGGCGGGCTCTCTTCGTAGGAGCCGCCGAGATTGGGCAGCATGTAGACAGTGTATCCGGCGCGGAGCATGAGCCCCGCCTCGACGAAATCGTGGCTGAGAATATGGCCGCCAAACGGGGGTCTGCCGCGCAGGTCCGGCAATCCGCAATGATCGGCGAACGCGCGCGTGCGGATGATCGCGTTATGGCCCCAGTAATTGCCCTCATGTCCCATCCAGGCGCTCAAGCCTGCGGCGATGACGGGACCGGTGATCCGAGCGGCGAACTGCTGGAGGCGCGCGAACATCGTGTTGCGGTTGACGATGAGCGGCAGGCTTTGAATGATGCCGGCGTCGGGGTCCGCCTCCATCGCCGCCGCCAGGCCCACGATTGCTTCCCCCGTCATCAAGCTATCGGCGTCAAGCACGACCATGTGCGGGTAACGGCCGCCCCAATGGGTGACGAAATCGGAGATGTTGCCGGCCTTGCGGCTCCAATTCTTGCGCCGCCGCCGATAGTAGATGCGCGCCTGCGGCAGCCGCGTGCGCATCGACAGGAACGCGCGCTCCTCGGCGATCCAGACGTTGGCGTCGGTGGTGTCGGAGACGAAGAAAAAGTCGAACGCATGCGCTTGGCCGGTGCGTTCGACGTCCTCGAAGATGGCTTGCATGGCGCCGAACACGCGCGACGGCGCCTCGTTGTAGATCGGCATCACGACCGCTGTTCGCTCACGCAAGGTTGGCGGGGGTTCGGGGGGCCGGCGATGAGCGAGGAGCCAGACAAAGCCGACGAGGCTCGAGGCGAAAGAGAGCGTGATCCAGGAGAAGGTGATGACGAACAACGCCGCGATCACGCCTTCAAGCGGCGTGACTGGGCCGATCGAAACGACCTTGAACATCTCATAGGCGCCATAGGCGGTGAGCGCGACGGCGCCGCCGAATACGGCGATACGGGTCAAGATCGGCGACCGCGCGAGGCCCGGCGCGACCAGCGCGCGGCGGTCGCGGCGCGACCAGCGTCTGAACGACTGCGCCGGCATGGCGAGCGGCGCAAAGCCGGGCATCGAGGCGCCGAGCGACGAGCCGGCAGCCTCTGGCCCGACGTCGGGGGCGGTGAGCGTCAGGCTGTCCAACGGTAGAGCCATGTCTCGCTCGCCGGTTGGTTGTCGACCCTGAGCGTCAGCCGCAGCTCCGAAACAGTTTCCGATCCCGGGTCAAGATCGAACACCACGCGCACGGAACGCCTGTCCTTGTAGGGAAAAACCAGCACAAATACGATCTTGCCATGAGAAGCTTGGACGTCCGCGGTCGCCGCCGCCGCCTTCGCCGGGTCGGCGAACATGTCCCCGGCCATCTCGACCGCGAAGCGCTGGTGGTTGCCGGCCTTGCCGCGCCGCGACGACACGCAGGAGGCAAGCGGCGGCTTCGTTGGCGGCGACCAGCACCAGAACTGCCGGAAGGCTATCGACAGGGTCGTGCCGGCGTTCATGCCGATTTTCGGGCGCCACTGGGCGATCACGTTCTCATTGGTCTCCGAGTTGGCCGGGATTTCGAGCAGACGGAGATCGCCCTCGGCCCAATCGCCGATCGGCTCGATCCACAACGAAGGCTTCAATTCCCAATGCGTCTCGTCGTCGTAGAAGGCGTCGAAGGAGCGGCTTCGCTGCAAAAGACCGAAGCCGCGTGGGTTCACGTCGGTAAAGGCCGAGATCTGCAAGGTCTCCCGATTGGAGACTGGCCGCCAGAGCCACTCGCCTTTTCCGGTCAGGATTTGCAATCCAGTCGATTCATGGGCCGCCGCACGCACGTCGTCGGGACGCCGATGATCGAGCGGGCTGAAAAGATAGGCCGCGGCCATAGCCCCGAGCCCCAGTCTGTCGACAGCCGCCCGTGCGATCAGCGTCATCTCGGTGTCGATGATGGTGGTGTCCGCAGGGCGGATCGTAAAGCGAAAGGCGCCAGTGACGCTCGCGGAATCGAGCAAGGCCTGAACGGTGAGCGTATTCGCCGCCGGATTGGGCTTTTGGATCCAGAACTCGCGGAACAGCGGGAATTCTTCGCCCGGGTCGTCGCCGGTCCCCACTGCAAGGCCGCGTGCGGTGAGGCCGAAGGGCTGGGCGTGGGCTCTCGCGCGGTAAAAGGTCGCGCCCTGGAAGATCGCCACATCTTCGAAGCCTTGGTCCGAGGACCTGAGAATGCGCAAACCGGAAAAACCAAGGTCGCCGAGCGAACCCGGAGGCTTCAACGGCCCGAAGTCGAAATTAGCGGAGTCGTAAATCACCTTCTCCGCCGTGCCGTTCTCGACAATGTTGATCGCGATCGGCGTCGTGTAAACGAAGCCACGATGCAGCGGCTCGAGGGAAAAGCCAAGCTTCTGATCGCTCCAGATCGCGGTGCCCTGCACGCGCCGGATCGCCGCGTATTGCTCGAACGTGAGGCTTGAGAAGACGTTTGGCAGCGGCGGCGCATCGGGCGCCTTGAACGGCTTCGCCGCCAGTTCGATCGCCATTTTCAGCACTGTGTCGCCGGCGAAGGGAACAGGCTGGCCCAGCGGCTCGGCGGCGACCGGCGTTGAGTCCGACGGCGCCAGCGAAGCCGCAAGCGCGCCCCCGACGGCCAGCTGTAAGAATTCGCGACGCTGCCTGTCCGTCATCGTATTCGTCATTCGTTCGCCGGAACTAGGCCGCGCATGCACGACCCGACACGACGCTTTCCCAGCCAAAATGAAAAATAAGCCCGTAAGGAAAATAACGCGCCGCAACCAAGCACGTTCCGTTCCAGGCCCGCCGGTTGTATATCGTTTTTTGCGGCGCAGCGAGACGCTTTTTGTCGCCACCGTAAAATCGCGTTGATCCAGGCGGCGTTGGGGCTGGAAACCGGCCTCGCCCGCGGCGATACTGCGCTCCGAGCGGGCTCAAGGGGATTCGGAGCGGCCGAGCCTCCTTTCGCCAACGCCCGTCGACGGAGAACAAACGTCCCCATGAGCGCCAACGCCCGCCGCTGTCTGACCATCGTGCTCGCCGCCGGCGAGGGCGTGCGCATGCGCTCGGCCCGGCCCAAAGTTCTGCACGAGCTTGCGGGCCGCTCGATGCTGGCGCACGTCCTCTCAACCGTCCGTGAGGGGGCGGCGGGCGACATCGCGGTCGTCGTCGGGCCGGACGCCAAGGGCGTCGTCGCGGAAGCTTTGAAGGCGGCGCCGGAGGCGAAAATCGCCATCCAGCGTGAGCGCCGCGGCACCGCCGACGCCGTTCTGGCGGCGCGCGATCAGATTGAGCGCGGTTATGATGATATTCTCGTCCTCTATGCCGACACCCCGCTGATCGAGGCCTCGACGCTTGAAGCGATGCGTACGGAGCTCGCTTCGGGCGTGGAAGTCGTGGCGCTGGGATTCGAGGCCGCCGATCCAGCCGGTTACGGCCGCTTTATCGAGCGCAACGGACGCTTGATCGCGATCCGGGAGCATAAGGATGCGAGCGCCGAAGAGCGCGCCTCACGCTTGTGCAACGCCGGGCCGATCGCCTTTAGCGGCGCCCAGGCGCTGGGCCTTCTCGACGCCGTCAAGCCGACCAACACTCAGAACGAATATTATCTCACCGACATCGTCGAACTCGCCAATGCTCGAGGGCTCACGGCTAAGGCGCTGCTCGCAAAGGAAAACGAGGTCATGGGCGTCAACGACCGGGTGCAGCTTGCCGCCGCCGAGGCGGCGCTGCAGGATAGCTTACGCCGGCGCGCCATGGCCGCGGGCGCGACGCTGACCGCCCCCGAAACCGTGTTTCTGTCGTTTGACGCCAGGATTGGCCGCGACGTTCTGATCGAGCCCCATGTCGTGATCGGGCCCGGATGCAACATCGAGGACGGCGCCGTGATCCGAGCCTTCTCGCATCTCGAGGGGGCGCGGGTCGCGGGCGGCGCAATCATCGGGCCGTTCGCCCGGCTGAGGTCGGGAGCGGACATCGCAATCAACGCCAGAATCGGCAATTTCGTTGAGATCAAGCAGTCAACGATCGAGGAGGGCGCCAAGGTCAACCATTTGACCTATATTGGCGATGCGCGCGTCGGCGCCAAAGCGAACATCGGCGCCGGAACCATCACCTGCAATTACGACGGCTTCGCCAAGAACAGGACCGACATCGGCGCGGGCGCCTTCATCGGCTCGAACTCGGCCCTGGTCGCGCCAGTGACGATCGGGGACGGCGCCTATATCGGCTCGGGCTCGGTGATCACCAAGTCGGTCGAGGCCGACGCGCTTGCGGTCGCGCGCGGCCGTCAGGAGGTCAGGCCCGGATGGGGCGAAGGCGTTCCGGGACCGGCACAAGAAAGGGTGACGCGCGTTAAAAGCGGCGCTTGATTGTTTTGCATCACCTTTTCGTCAACTGACGTTGACGATCGGACAATGGCGTCCAACTGAAGGGATAATCGCTTTTTACTGATTTTGCTGGCGTCATTGGCGGCCATAGTCTTCCTTTCGTGGACAATGAGTCATGTCTCGCTGGACTTTGCGCATTCTTGCACCTTTGGCGCTCTTGGCGCCTTTAGCCGGTAGCGCCGAGGCGGGCGTCGGCGATAGCACCGGCGGCGCTCTCTCCTCGTTCGGGCGTTTATCGCCCGTGCAAACAGTCCAGTACGGCGGCGATTGCTGGTACGACAACGGCTCGAACGGCCCCGGCTATTATCCGTGCGGCAATGAGTGGAACAATGGTCTTGGTTGGGTCGGCCCCGTCTGCCCAACACCGTTGGCGGCCCGCGATCCGGCGCCATCATCACCACGGCGTCGTCGTTGCGCATCCCCAGGCGCTGAAACCCCGTCTATCCCGGCGCGCCGTCCCGCCGCCTCGGCGCTGGCGTCCCGTCGCTCGGTCTACGCGGCAGTGTGGGCGCTCCGGCCTTTGGCGGCGGTCCACGGTTTCGTCAATTTGGCGCAGCCGGCGTTCATACGTCGCCCGGTCTCCGCGCCGGCGCCGCGACCGTCTCCCCCGGGTTTGCCGGCGGCGGATTCCACGGTGGCCTTGGCGGCGGCAATTTTCATCAGTTTCACGGCGCCGGAGTTCCCCACATCGGCGCGCCTGTCTCGCCCGGCTTTGCTGGCGGCGGCGGTTTGCATGGGCTTGGCGGGGCCACAGGAGTCCACATCGAGCGCGCCCGCCTCCCCGGGTTTTGCGGGCGTCGGAGGTTTCCATGGCGGCGGCGGCTTCCATGGGCTTGGCGGGGCTACAGGAGTCCATATCGGCTCGCCTGCCTCCCCAAGTTTTGCGGGCGTTGGGACTTTCCATGCCGGCGGCGGCTTCCATGGATTTGGCGGCGGCGGAGGGGCCCACATCGGCGCGTTCGCCTCACCAGGTTTTGCTGGCGGCGGGTTTCATGGCGTTGGAGGGGCCGGAGCTTTCCAGGGCGGCGGCGCGGCGTTCGGACAGGGCGGCATCGGACATCGCTGAAGCGCGCGGGCGGTACCGTCGTCAGTAGGTCTTAGGGCGCTCTCCTAGGTCGTCGTTAGACCTAGAAACACTGTCAAAGCCGCCCACACGCCCTTCGGATCGTACTGGCCCTGATAGACGGGCGGCGGCGGCGGGCCGCGCTTCGTCAGGCGATGAACCGCTTCCCAGGCCGTGCGCGTGGAATATTCGAACGTGAACGCGATGTCCCGCTCAAGCTCGACATACTGGCCGAGAAGTCCAAGATTGGTCACGCCCTCCGGAACCACAGGGGGTCTGTCGCCGCTCTTGCGCGGCAACCAGATGTTGTTCACGTAGGGCATGTTGCAGGGAATGCAGATCGAGTTTGTCATCGTCGCCGCCGCAGTCTTGTCGAAACGAAGATGCGCCAGCAATTCCGTCAGGATCTCCCTGCCGGTGCATTCATACATGGGTTTCTGAACATAATTGCCTTTGCGCTCCGGATAGAGCCCATAGCCCCACCAGACCGATGTGCCTGGCGGTTGGCTGAGGACTTCCGGCTGCTCGAAGATCGACAGCGAGATTATCCAGCTCGAGTCTCTGCAAAGTCAGGAGGCCGCCGCTTCCCGTGCCGCTGTGGGTCAGGTTGGTGATCTCATCGAGAAATTCCGTGCCGGTCGTGGTGACCGTGAATGTCACCCAGCGCGAGTTGGCGTATGCGGGGATCGCCGAAGAACGCGTCCGGATTGCCGAAGCCTTTGTGCTTCTCGGCCAATTTCTTCCACAACGCCCATGATTGTCCGGGATGTGGGGGCGGACCTGGGGGCTCATCCATCTTGCCCGGCGACATGTCCGCCGCCTGGGACCCTGTCGTCACGAGCACGATATCGTCGGAGGCGACCGCGATCGTGGTCGGGCCACTACCCAACTGGATGTCGAGCCGGTCGGCGGTCAGCCGGCCAGACGACTCGGCGAAGCCGACGTCCTTCACGACGGCGCCCTTCACGAAATTCACCTGCTTCGCTTCGAGCCAGGCGACCAGAGGCTTAATGAAGGCTTCGTGCTGGTTGAATTGCGAACGGAAAACATGCGCCATGGTCGACAGGTCGGGGAACAAATAGACGAAGCGGTTCAGGTAACGCCGGAACTCGATGACGCTGTGCTGCGGCAGCGAACCCATCAGCGTCGACCAGAGCAGCCAAAACTCCGTCTCGAAGAACTTCGGGGAGAAGCAGTCCTCTGATCAGCTGACCCTCCAACGAAGCTTCGGGCGTGAGCGAGAGCTTGGCAAGGGCGAGGCCGTCGCCAAGGGTCAGCCCGTATCGCGGCCCATGCACCGGGCGGAGGTCGCGGTCGACGATGTGCGTTTGGTCGTCGAACGGGTGCTCGTTATTGAAAGTGAGGAATTGCTCCGCAACATTGATGTTGGGGTAGCCTTGGGTGGGGATCGTCGCGAGCAGGTCCAAAGCGCAGCGGAACTGCTTGTCGAAGATGGAGCCGGGCAGGTTGTAGCCATGCTCCGCGTCGCCATCCAAAAAGAACCCGCCGCCGAGCTTCTCCTCCGCCTCATAGATCGTGATGTCCGGGCCGGACACGTTCGCGTTCCGGATGAGCAACGCCGCCGCCGCCAGTCCGGCAAACCCGCCGCCAACGATATGCGCCTTCATCCGCCCCTCCCGTCCGCACCGCGAACTCCGCGCCTGCCGCCGCCCCCCAAGCGCAAGCGCCGATGCATTGATTCTTCCAACTTTAGCATTACGCGGTTCGCGCAGCAGGAACAGTGATCGCGATCACACAACATCCGAGTTGCGGGGATAAAGGCGTTCAGGCGAACCCAGGATTTTTGAGGCTGCAAACGTTCGCAGCGCAATGGGGGTTTCTACCTACCGCCCTTCAGATCACCGCGCTCGCAGCGATGCGCCGCTGTCGCCTGGCTTCACGCCGGATCGAAGAGCGCAAACACGCTGACGAGCGCGATGACGACGCAGCCGAGCGCGACTTCCGCTGCGCTGGTTGCGCGTAAGGTCCTCAGCGCATTTGCGCTCACCTTGAGTCGCGGCGCGAGAACAAAGCGATTGAAAAGCGCGAGCGAAATCATGATCGCGACGATGACGAGTTTCGCGGCCAGAAGCGCCCGGTAGGGCGTCGTCGGGGGGATTGGCGCGCGGTGCGATGTCAACGCGATATTGACGACGCCGGTGAGAACGATCGCCGCGACGATAAGTTGGCCCCAGAAGGAAAAGCCGGCCATCGCCCGCACCGCGTCTTTGCGCAGATCGTCGCGCTCATACGCGCGAAGGCACATCGCGAACGGCACGAGGCCGCCGATCCACGCCCCCGCGGCCATGAGATGCACGGCGTGGTTGGCGCGATGGAGAGCCCCCTCGGCGCCGGTCTGCATCGCAGCGTGGCCGACGAGGCCGAGGCTCGCCAGCAGCGCCGCCGACACGACCGACGTCGCCGTCCATCGGGCGCGCGGACCGAAGACAATGACAGCGACCAGCCCCGCTGAGAGAACGAGATGCGCCGCCCACACGGGACCAAAGGCGGTGTCCGTGAGCACCGCGCCGATCGCGTCCGGATCGACAGCGGCGCTCCACTCGTCGGCCATCGAGGCGGACTCGAGCGCCAGCCACGCAATTGCACTGATGACCGTAACAACGCTGGCGATCAGCGCGACGCGCCGTACGGCCGGCGAGAGCGCAAGCCTGAGCCGCTCTGGCGCATAGGCCCAAAGATAAGCGCTCATGCCGAATACCAGCATCGCCGCCAGGAAATGGGTGAACCGGCAGAGCGCGAGCGCGGTCATGGGAGGTTGCCCTCAACGCGTAGGGCGACGCGCTTGCGCACGATCGCCGCTTCGCGCGTGCGGGCACATGAAGTCCGTCACATCTTCATGCCCTTCATGGCGCCTCCGGTCGCGCCAGTTCCCGACGCGCCGATCCCCATCACGCTGAACTCGACTTCGACCGGCGCCAGCATGTTCGAAATTGAGCGTCGCTTTGACGTTCTCGCCCTTGGTCAGCGGATGGGTCAGATGCGTGAACATCAGGTGATAGCCGCCGGGCGAAAGCGCGACCGAACCGTTGGCTTGA
This sequence comes from uncultured Alphaproteobacteria bacterium, assembly GCA_963702825.1. GTDB lineage: Bacteria > Pseudomonadota > Alphaproteobacteria > Rhizobiales > Beijerinckiaceae > Roseiarcus. The sequence goes on along the minus strand of CAVPEE010000046.1, from coordinate 28,668 downwards.
ATGTTCAGGCCGTCCTTGAGTTGCCGCATCTGCGACACGCCATTCTCGGACGACATCTGATGGATCTCGACGGTGGCGAAATCGGCCGAGCCTCCGGTCAGTCGATCGGGCGCGGCGCCTTTGTTTTGGATTGTCAAATAGCCGCTCCCGACCTCCGCCCCTTTCGGCGTCGCGCGCGCCCAAGGCTTTTCAACCACGATGTCCCCGGCTTTGAACTCCTGCGCCAATGCAGGCGCGGCGCTGAGCGCGAAAGCGAGTGCCAGGGTGAAAAGAGAATGTCTCATTGTCTGTCCTTTATTGCCGTCGGCCTTGAGGCGGCCGGTCATGGCTTCACGGTGAATTCGAACGTCCCCTGGGTGTGATGCGTGTCGACCGAGACGGCCTGCCAGTGCACTTTGTAAGCGCCGGCGGACAGGGGTTTGGAGATCGGCACGATCAGCACGGCCTGGTTGCTCGGCTCCGTTTTCGCCGCTCCGAGCGGCACGGCGCCGCCCGGGCCGGTCACCGAAATTTTCGAGAATTTCGGCTCGACGCCCTCGCTGAACTCGAGCCGGATTTCGCTTGCCCCGGCGACTGTGCCGCCGACGGCTGGCGTCGCCTTTTCGAGCTGAGCGTGGGCGAAAGCCTGGGTCGCGACGAGCGCAAAGGCGAGAGATGCGGGGATTCTTAGAGAGAAAGTGCGCATGGGTTAGACTCCTTGGGTCAGATTCCTGGCGCTATGCCAAGTCCGTGGGGGAAGATCGGCCTGCCGAGCGTGTCGGGGAAGATGTCGTCGAGATAGAAATCAAGTTGGCCGATCACGCCGACGCCGTGACCGGTTGCGCCCGTCATCGGGACCATGGCCTCGAGGGCGAGCTGCCATTTGTCGGTTATATAGACGGCGCCGGGCTGGAAATATCCTGTCTGGGTCACCCCGGCGACGGCGCCGTTGTGAATCGGGGTTTGGAAAGTGAACTCAGCGACGGGGACCAGGTGCTTGAGGAAGTCGTTGTCGATCGCAGCGACGTGCGAGTTGAAGTACGGCAGGCTGTATTGGAGGGTGAACCCCCAGTTGAACGTGGACACATTTGGGTTGCCGTTTGTGTAGTCCTGCCCCGGCGTGGACGTGCTGAATTCGCCGGTTATGGCGAACGGGCGCAAATATTTGAGGGCGGACGGCAGCGTTCCGAAGCCGAGACCAAAATCCACCAATGGAGAGTAAGTGTTTTGTCCCCCGGAGCCGGCCTGAGTCCCCGTGCCGGTTCCGGCCCAGCGATATGTCGAAGCCGACCTTGAACATGAACTCAGCGTCTGGGATGCACAACGCCTGCCACTGCAGCTCGGTGGAGAGCGCGTTCCAGCCGTAGCCGCCCGGGTGCTCCCATGTCGGTCCGGAGCCGATCACCACGCTGAGGCCCGGGGTGATCGTCTTCGTCCAGCTGAAGCTCGCGTCCCACTCGTGGGCGCCGTCGGAGTTGAAGGGAACATAACTGACGGTCGGCAGCGCGAGCTCGTCTTGAACGCCGGGATCGTCGATGGCGAGCGTCGCGGGGAAAATGCGGTCGCCGCAGACGGCATGAGGGTAGGCGGGCGTGAGCCACAGGGCCGCGGCTGCGCCCGTAAGCGCGCCTGCGGTCGAGCGGATTTGGGGATTGGCATAGAAGGGGATCCTCGAGTCTGAAGGAATGCGAACGCGCGCCAGAAGGCGCGCGCGGCGGACTAACCGTCAGACTGCGAGGGGAGGGGCCCGGGCCGGATTTGGCTGGGCGGGATAGGGAGGAAGGACGTCCCGGACAGGCGGCGCGCGGATCGCGTGCGCCTCGCTATCAAGTCGACCGGGCAAGGCCGGCAGGTCTGGCGAGACAAAGGCTACGGCCTGGGCGGCGAAGCGGCAGAGTGGGCACTGATCGCAGCAATGGCCGGACGGCGCGTGCCTGGCTGGAGCTTTGTCGTCGTTGACTTGGACGCAGAGTTGGGCGGCGTCGCCGAAAAGCGCCTTGAGTTCGGCGGCGATCGCCGCGTCATCGGCGCCGGCGAAAGCGGGCGCGGCCATCGCAGGCGGCGTCGCGGCGGCGAAAAGCTGAACGATGAGCGAGAGCGCGACAAGGAAGGTCGCGAGCGGCGACCGGAACGCGGTCGGGCGGCGCTTAGCGCGCCGCTTCCCAAGCGCAAATTTTCGGCGGCCGAGGCGCACCAAAATATCCCTCCAATGCCTTATTCGGTAGCCGAACGGACGCGGGAACGCAATTCGGCGCCATTCCTGTCAAGGGCGCGGCCTCCATCGGCGAAGGGAGCTTTGATCACTTTATGTTCTAAGCATATTTGTGTATTGTCAGAAACGCATCGGTATCCTAATGTATTACAGTGTTATTTTATGAGTTTTGCTGTAGTTGGTTTCTAATACACCAGATAGATCTTTGAAATGCATTGTAATTGAATAAGCTCTTCGATTTAACATCGTTTAATATACGCTGATTTATGGAATTATTAAATAATTACCAGTCTATGTTGTTGGCGCTATACAATAAAAATTAATTGATAATAATCTCCGTCATAGCATCGTATTGTCAACTTTGGCGTGGCATTCAACTGTGTCTGGCGAGCATCTTGGCGAGATTGTCTCATGGTGTGTTTGACGTTACGTCCGTACGTTCCCAATGAAGGGATCGAACTCGACAAACTGACCGTTGCTGAAGGATTTGTGCGGGTGCTCGCTCATCTCGAGCTTGAATATGACTTACCCCCGGACATTTGGGCCGTAGCCGAAGACGTTCTCCAGGCGTTGAAGGCAAGGGAAACGAATTGGGCGCCGAGAGAGCGACCAAGAAGTTAGCGCGAGGCTTCTGCGAAAACCGCGACCGGTCGATAATGGCAGATGCACGAAGTCCAGCCTATAGAGGCTCGCGCAGAGCGATAGGGGGAATCACGCCTCGCGCGAGGGCAATAGCGACCGCGTTCGTCAGATTTGTCCCGTGTAGTTTGTGGCGCGCGATATCCAAATGACTTCTGACACTATAATAACTTAGAGTCGTTATTTCACCAATTTCCTCATACGTTTTTCCTCGCGCTGCCCATATAAGACACTGCTCTTCGCGGAGCGAAAGATTGACGTCTGAAATCTCAAGGCGATTGGAGCCGGTCATCGCTGCCGAATCAATCAATGCAGACGCGTGATAAAGTTTATCGATGTTTATGCTTTTAAATTTCTGCCAGGTTTCTTTGGTCATGTCGCTCGTGAATGATACGATGGCGTAGCTATTTTTACGGTTTCGTACAAGAATCGAAATTCCGTTGCTACCCACCTTGTGTCGAGCGGCGTCCGAAAAAAAATCTTTTATAGTCGGACTTTCCTCTTCTACATCTCCCCAGTCGAAATGATTTAGAGACGTATTCATTCCATATCGTAATATTGGATCCGTCAAAAAGTATTGCTTGAGGAAATAGCGTCGCTGCCACTCCTTCGGATATGTCACATAAGACGCCAAAAGGCTTGATTCCAAGCTCTTATTTGATCCCATACGAACATAGGCGATATGATCTACTCCAATATCGGCGGCAAATTGCCTCAATATGTCAAGTATATTATCGGTCTGATGGCCGATAATCTTGTAGGTGAGTTTCATTGCGGCAGAGTCGGCGCCAACACATTCCATTCACGGAGCTTAGATCGGCTCCCTTTTTGCCGCAACGGGCGCAGACTGGGCTCGACGAGAGAAAAGCCGCCATCAGGCGAACCTGACCCCATTGGCGCCGGGGCGGTTGCTAAACAGGAACGATCGGACCATTTGGTGGGTTCAGCAGGGCCAAGTCAGGGCAGGAGGACCTTCATGCGCAAAATCGACGAGAGCGAACGTCCGATGCCGGAGATCGATCTGGCGAAAGTGTGCTTCATCATTGAAAAATCACGCGAATATCTCGGTGAGGACGTGGGTGTCGAGGCGGACGACTCGAACCCCGCGGACGACGAAGAACACATCATGCTGACCGACGCGGCCGGCCTCTCGATCCGCCGCGAACTGATCGAGTTCATCAAGGATCTGGACGTCGACGAAGCTGCGGCGGTCGTTGCGCTCGCCTGGATCGGGCGGAGCGACTTCGAGCCGGAGGAGTGGAAAATCGCCGTCGCGCAGGCGAAGGAGCGGGCCGAGGGCCCGACCTGGAAATACCTTATAGAGATGGAGCTCTTGCCGGACTACCTGGAGGACGCGCTTTCCGCCTTCGGCCGTTCCTGCGAGGGCCTTGGATCGGCGGACGAAGGGTGAAGCGTCCCGGCCGCGAATGCACGCACGCAAGATCTTCCCAAAAAGGGAAATTCATGCTATATGTGTTCCTGCTCGATCCTCTTCATAAATCCGGGGCGGCCGGCGCTGGGTGAGGAGAGAGACAGGGATTGGCGCGAGGCGAGTCGCACACGGCGTGAAACGGGAGAAATTTTTTATTTGAATCGCTTATAACCCATTGATAAGTCCCGATTCGGAAAAATAAACGCTAGTAAACGCTAGCTATTTTACTAGCGGTTATTTGCATTTACTGGCATTTATTGGCGGTTATCGAACCGCTCGAAGGCGAGCACGCCCCTGCTTGGCATTCGTCTTGCAACCGCACAGGCGAGTCGGCATCCTGTCGATGCGCAACGCGCTGAGATCCCCCGTGTCCGATCCTTTCTCGCCGACCTTCCACCGTTCCTTCAGCCAGCGGCTCCGCTCCTGGTTCTTCACCGGGCTCATCGTGTTCGGTCCGATTGCGGTCACCGCCTACATCGCCTGGTGGGTCATCAACACGATCGACAATTGGGTGAGGCCCTGGCTGCCGAATGTCCTCTCGCCCGACGCCTACCTTCCGTTTCACATCCCGGGCCTTGGCGTCCTCATCGCAATTGTCGGGCTCACCCTTCTCGGGTTCCTGACCGCCAATTTCATCGGCCGTTCGCTGGTGCGGTTTGGCGAAGCGATGCTTGATCGCACGCCGCTCGTTCGTGGCGTCCACAAGGGCCTGAAGCAGGTGTTCGAAACCATCTTCAGCCAGTCCGGCAGCCAGTTCCGCAAGGTCGGGCTGGTCCAATTTCCGGTTCCCGGCAGTTGGTCGATCGTCTTCATCTCTTCGGCCCCGCCCGAGATCGTCGCCAGCGCCTTGCCGGAGAGGAAGCCGATGATCTCCGCCTTCATGCCCTGCACGCCCAACCCCACCACCGGATACTTTTTTTATATCCCGGCCGACCAGGTCGTCGAATTGCCGATCTCCGCGGACGAGGCCGCGAAACTGATCATGTCGGCGGGCCTCGTCCAACCGCAAGGGCAGGCGGCGCTTGCCGCGATGGCGGAAGCGGCGAAGCTCGCAAAGCCGACGTTAGCGACGGAGGCGTCCGGCGCCGGGTCCTAGGCTGGCCGACGACGGCGCGGAACGCCCCGGCGCTTGTGTCAGGGCGCCGTTGATATCGCCGCCCTTCTTTGGACGCTGTTAGTGGGATAAAGCTATGGTAAGGGGGCGGCGGGCGAACACTGCCGCAAACTCGCTTCTAGGCCGTCTTGTTCGCCCCGCGCGGCGGCCTTCGATTTCGTGTGATGCACATGGCGCAACTGCCTCAATTCGATCTGGCCGAAGTCAAACGCCGCATGCAGGCGGCGCACGCGTCGCTCAAACATGAACTCGGCGGTCTGCGCACGGGACGCGCCAGCGCGAGCCTGCTCGAGCCGGTGCAAGTGGAGGCCTACGGCCAGCGGCAGCCTATCAATCAGGTTGCCTCGATCAGCGTTCCCGAGCCGCGTGCGCTCTCGGTCTCGGTATGGGACAAGAGCATGGTGCAGGCGGTCGACAAGGCGATCCGGGACGCTAACCTTGGCCTAAGTCCGACAGTCGAGGGTTCCGTTCTGCGCATCCGCATTCCCGAACTGAACGAGCAGCGGCGCAAAGAGATGGCCAAGATCGCCCACAAGTACAGCGAGGACGCGCGCGTCGCGGTGCGGCATGTGCGCCGGGACGGAATCGATATCCTCAAGAAGCTGTTGAAGGAGCACGCCATTAGCGAGGACGACGAAAAGCGCCACGAGGCGGAAGTGCAGAAGGCGACCGATCAGGCCATTGAGGAGATCGACGCCTCTCTAGCCGCGAAGGAAAAGGAGATCATGCAGGTCTAGGCGATCGCCTTCCTTTGTCCGAGGCCCTCATGCATCATCATCGCTCCCCTCCCTGCACCGCTCGGACACCGGCCCACGTCGCCATCATCATGGACGGCAACGGCCGTTGGGCGAAATCGCGCGGCCTGCCGCGTTTCGAGGGTCATCGGCGGGGCGTAGAGGCGGTGCGCCGGGTCGTTCGCTCGGCAATTGAGCGCGGCGTGCAGTTCCTGACGATCTATAGCTTCTCATCGGAGAACTGGAGCCGCCCTCCGGAGGAGGTGGCCATGCTGATGGGCCTCCTCAAGCGCTTCATTCGCGAGGATCTCTCGGAACTCAACGCCAACGGAGTTAGGGTCAAGGTCATCGGCCAACGCGATAATCTCAAGCCCGACATTATCGCCCTCATCGTCGAGGCCGAAATGCTCACCGCCGACAATCGTGGCCTTACGCTGGCGGTGGCTTTCAACTATGGCGGACGGCAGGAAATCTTCGACGCGGCGCGTCGTTTGGCCATCGACGTCCGCGATGGGCGCCTCGACGCCCGGTCGATCGGTCCGGAGGATTTGGCCGACCGCCTCGACACGACTGGCCTGCCCGATCCCGATCTCATCATTCGCACCTCAGGCGAAATGCGGCTCTCGAACTTCCTGCTCTGGCAGGCGGCCTACGCCGAACTCGTGTTCCTGCCAGTTCTATGGCCTGATTTCGACGATGCGGCCTTCCTCTCCGCGCTCGACCAGTACGCGGCGCGGGAACGTCGTTTTGGCGCTGTTATCGAACCCGCTGCGGTCAAGTCGGCGTCGTGAGGACGGGCGCGTGGGGTTGAGCGGAGGGGATCCGGCGGTTCGACCGGCGCCGCGCAGGCGCTTCGGCTCGGATTTGAAGCCGCGCATAGCCGCCGCGGTGGTGATGGGGGGCCTGGCGCTCGCGACCGCGTGGGTCGGCGGCTTCATCTTTGCCGCTTTCTGGTGGCTTGCAGCCGTGGTCGTCCTTTGGGAGTGGCAGCGGTTGGTCGGCGGCGCCCGGCTCGCCGAGCGGGTGGCGCTCGGTGGTCTTTTCATCGCGCTGGCTGCGTTGTTCGCGCTGCACAATTCCACTCTGGGCGTCGTCGCTGGGTTCGTTATTGGCGCGGGCGCGGTCGGCTGGCTAACCGGACGGGGAACGGGCACGTGGGCGGGGGTGGGCGTGCTCTATGCAGGCGCGCTCGTCGCCAGCGTCACGTTACTGAGAATCAGTCCGAGTTACGGCTTGGCCGCAATTCTATGGGTCTTCGCAGTCGTTTGGGGAGCGGATATCGCGGCCTATTTTGCCGGACGGATGATTGGAGGGCCCAAGCTTTGGCCGAGCGTCTCGCCTGGCAAGACCTGGTCCGGGGCGATCGTCGGCGCGTTCGCTGGCGCGACTCTTGGCCTCATGCTTAGTGCATGGACGAATCGCTTGATGCCGCTGTTCTGGCTCGGACTTGCGACGGCGGTCGTGTCGGAGCTGGGCGATTTGTTCGAATCCGCGCTCAAGCGACGTTTCGGCGTCAAAGATTCGAGTGGCCTGATCCCCGGTCATGGAGGATTGATGGATCGGCTTGACGCGTTTGTCGCGGCGTCCGTTTTCGCCGCAGTCGTAGCGGGTTTCAACTCGCGAAGCTCCTTTATCGCGGGCGGATTGTTTCAATGGTGAGCGTTACGACCGCGGTTCGGCCTTCATCATCGCGTCCTCGGGGGACCGTTCCTTCGCCCAAACGCCTGTCGATTCTGGGCGCGACGGGCTCGATTGGAAGCTCATGCGCCCAGGTGATCGCCGCTGCGCCGGGCCGGTTCTCGGTCGTTTCCCTCGCGGGCGGGCGCGACGGCGCGGCGCTGGCGAAACGCGCGATCGAACTTGGCGCTGAATTTGTCGCGCTTGCCGATCCTGCCGGCTATCCGGATCTGAAGGCAGGCTTGGCCGGCCGCGCGGTCGAGATCGCCGCCGGCCCGGAGGCAGTCGAGGAAGCCGCTCTGCGCGAGGCCGATCTGGTGGTCTCCGCCATCGTCGGCGCCGCAGGGCTGCGCCCGACCTTCGCCGCAATCGCAGCCGGACGCACGGTCGCTCTCGCCAACAAGGAGACGCTGGTCTGCGCCGGCGAGGTGGTGATGGAGAGAGCGCGGCGCGAAGGCTCCGTGGTGCTGCCGATGGATTCCGAGCACAACGCCTTGTTCCAGGCGATCGGCGGACGCGATCCTGACGCCATTGAGATGATGACCATCACCGCTTCCGGCGGACCCTTCCGCGAATGGAGCGCCGAGCGCATTTCCGCGGCCACGCGCGAGGAGGCGCTTGCCCATCCCAACTGGGTGATGGGGCCGAAGGTGACGATCGATTCGGCCGGTCTCATGAACAAGGGTCTCGAACTCATTGAAGCGCATCATCTATTCGGCCTGCCAGCCGACCGGCTCGATGTCGTGGTGCACCCGCAGTCGATCGTGCACGGGCTCATCGCCTTCGCCGACGGGTCCCTGATCGCCGGCATGGCGTCGCCGGACATGCGCACCCCGATTGCGCATTGCCTGGCCTATCCGGATCGGATCGCGTCGGGGGTGCGAGCGCCGGACCTTGCCGCGCTTGGCCGATTGACCTTCGAGCGCGCCGACCTCCAGCGTTTTCCGGCGCTCGGCTTGGCGATCGACGCGTTGCGCTCGGGCGGAGGGGCGCCCACCGCCCTCAACGCCGCCAATGAAGTGGCCGTTGCGGCGTTCCTTGATCAACGAATCGGTTTCGGCGACATCGCGCGCCTTGTCGCAAAAACGCTCGCCGCGATGACCGCGACCGGCGAGTTGAGCGCTCCGGCTGACATTGCGGAAGCGCTCGCAATTCACCATATCGCGACAGATAGGACGGCAAGTCTCTTGGCGTGAGCACGGACTTGCGCCAAAGTAACCGTTCAGTAACCATCGTCCGCCGGCCGTTCGCCGATGCGGCACCCAGACCTGGAGGCGCCGCAGATGGCGGGCATGAACGCGGTCGCCGACCTCCTTGCTTGGTTCGGATGGTACGTAATTCCTTTCATCATAATCCTGAGCCTGATCGTCGCCGTGCACGAACTGGGCCACTATTTCGTCGGCCGGTGGTGCGGGGTCAAAATCGACGCGTTTTCGCTCGGCTTCGGCCCTGAGTTGTTCGCGCGGGTGGACTCGCGCGGCACCCGGTGGCGGATTGGGGCGCTGCCGCTTGGCGGGTATGTCAAGTTTCACGGCGACGCCAACGCCGCGAGCGTCGGCAAAGACGGCAACATCAATCCCGCGGTTGACCGCTCACTGACGCTGGCTGGTCAGCCCTTGCGCAACCGCGCAGCGATCGTGGTCGCAGGGCCGGTCGCGAATTTCATCCTCGCCTTTGTCATTTTCACCGGCATGTTCATGGCCTTCGGCCGGGTTGAGCATGTGGCGCGTATTGGCCGGGTCGAGGCTGCCTCCCCGGCCGCGGCCGCCGGGTTTCAGGCCGGCGATAGGGTAAAGACGATCAACGGGAATCCGATCGATAGCTTTGAAGCGCTTCAGGAATTGACGCTGATGAGCACCGGTCTGCCGATGAACTTCGTGGTTGACCGCCAGGGCAAGGACGTCGACCTCACGGCGACGCCCCAGGTTACTGTCGTCGACCAGGGCGTTTTCGGCAAGCGTCGTATGGGTCATCTTGGGCTTGCCTCGTCAGCCGACAAGAACGACGCCAAGATCGAACGGTGCGGCCTTATGACCTGCGCCGCCTGGGGCGCGGCGCAGGAATGGTTCATCGTCAAGGCGACGGGGACCTATATCGTCGGGATTTTTGCCGGCCGCGAATCAACCGACCAGATGTCCGGATTGATCGGCGCCGCTCAAATGGCCGGCGAGATGGCCAAAATCAGCCTTTGGGAGTTGTTCAGTCTCGCCGCGTGGTTTTCGGTGTCGGTCGGCCTGATGAACCTGCTTCCAGTCCCGCTGCTGGATGGCGGCCATCTGGCGTTTTATGCCTTCGAAGCCCTGCGCGGACGCCCGTTAAGCGAACGAGCGCAGGAAATTGGCCTTAGAATCGGAATCGCGCTGGTCGCGTTATTGGTGGTTTTCACCACTTCGCACGACCTTTTCCGCTTGGTCAGCAGCGGGAATTAACGAACGGTCGACCATGTTTGCGTGTCCCCGACGCAACGGTCGCCGGAAATGGTGTAGGCTTTGCCAATAACGGTTTGCAGGGGCGAGCAAAGATTGTAAAACGCCGTTAATCTTCCCGGTCGTCAGTTCGGCGAGCGGATAGAGCGCCGCGGCGTGTGCGGCGCCACCCGCGATTGACGCCGTGAGGCGCGCGGGAGGCGCGGGCAAGGGTCACACTGAAGCGGCGCCGCAATGGCGGGCCGCGTTGGCGCGAACAGGGGCTTTGGGCCATATGGTTTGGATTCGCGGGTGTGTTGGCGTTCTTCTGGCGGTGGCCCTTAGTTTGTGCGGGTTATGCTGGGCGGCGCCTGCGAGCGCGCAGCAGATCGTCGTCCAAGGCGCGAATGTCGATCCTTCAACGTTGAAGCCGTATTTCACTGGAACCGATCCGGCCTCAGTTGAGCGGGGCGTTGAGGATCTGAGGGCCACTGGCGTTTATTCGAATGTCAGCGCCAGGGTGGAGAATGGCAAGATTGTCGTCAGCCTCGCCGGCGGCGCGCAGATCATCAATAGAGTTGCGTTCGAAGGCAACAGACAGATCGAGACGAAGCAACTCGAAGTCGAGGTGCAGTCGAAGCCGCACACCGCCTACAACGAGGCGACCGCGGATGCGGACGTCGGCCGAATCAAAGACGCCTACAAGAAATATGGCCGCAACGAAGCCGGCGTGACCAAGCGGCTGGTCCAATTGCCGAACGGTCGGGTGGATCTCGTCTTCACGGTCAACGAAGGCGAGAAGACGGGCATCCGAGAGATCAACTTTGTCGGCAATCACGCGGTTTCGAACTATCGCCTGCGAAGCCTGATGCAAACCAGCACGATGAATTGGCTGTCGTGGTTCAAGAGCACCGACGTTTATGATCCCGACCGGTTAGCCTCCGACGAGGAGGCGATCCGCCGCTATTATATGAAGAACGGCTACGCGGATTTCCAAATCACGAACACCGACGTCACTTACCACGCCAGTCCGCCGGGCTATGTCATCACGATCACGGTAGACGAGGGTCCCCAATATCACGTCTCGTCGGTCGCGGTGGTTTCCAATATTCCGAAGGTGGATGGGCCGGCGCTCAATCGATTTGTCGCTTTGAGGCCTGGGGACGTCTATGACGCAGGCAGCGTCGACAAGTCTGTGGAAGGGATCACGCGCGACGTCGCTCGGCAAGGCTACGCTTTCTCGGAGGCTCGGCCGCATGGCGAACGCGACGCCACCAATCATACGATCGCGCTTTCGTTCTCAGTCGACAATGGTCCGAAAGTCTACATCGAGCGCATCGACATTGTCGGAAACACCCGCACCCGCGACTTTGTCATTCGCCGCGAATTCGATATCGGCGAAGGCGACCCCTATAATCACGTCCTGATCGAGCGGGCTGAACGGCGCCTGAACAGCCTCGGCTACTTTAAGAAGGTCCACATCTCGAACCGGCCGGGGTCTTCGCCGGATCGGGTTATCGTGGTGGTTGATGTCGAGGACCAGCCGACCGGCTCAATCAGCTTGAGCGGCGGCTATTCGACGACCCAGGGCTTTCTGGCCGAGCTCGCCTACACCGAAACGAACTTCCTTGGGCGCGGTCAATACGTCCGCTTGAGCGTTTCCGACGGCCAGTACACGCAGGGGTGGAAGGCCTCGTTCACCGAGCCTTACTTCCTTGGCCAGCGCCTGGCCGCTGGCTTTGACCTTTACCATCAGACCAACAGCAACAACCAGTTCGCGCTCTACCAGAACTGGACGACAGGCGGGACCCTTCGGCTCGGCATACCGATTACTGATGACCTGACGTTCCAGCCTAACTATTCGCTCTATGAGTTGAAGATAACCATTCCGAACACGCAAAGCGCCCCTTTCGACGATTGCTCAGCACCCAATCAGCCCTTCTTTCCTGGCGGAACCTTCATCCCGATTACTCCGACGCCGTTTATCAACTGTTTGACCAACGGCGAAGCGCCGGTCGAAATCAAGCAGGCGGCGTCGCAAGGCAATATCGTTACCTCGATGGCCGGATTCTCGATCCTGTTCAATAATATTGACGATCGGAAGAACCCCACCACCGGCTACGTCGTGAATTACAAGCAGGATATCGCCGGCCTTGGCGGGCAATCCGAGTTCATCCGCGAAACGTTCGACGCGCGCTGGTACCATCCGATCACGGAGGACTTTATCGGGCTGATTCACCTGCAGGCCGGTCAGATCAATTCCTTCGGCTCGAGACAAGCGCTCATCATCAACAACTTCATGGAGGGTTCGTCATTGGTGCGCGGCTTCGCCCCGGGAGGCATGGGGCCGCGCGACATCTCGGACCCGTTCAATATCCAGGCCAGCGCTCTTGGCGGTACGAGCTATTATGGCGCGTCGGCCGAGGTTGACTTTCCGATCTTCGGCCTGCCGAAAGAAGTCGGGTTGAAAGGGGCGGTGTTCGCCGACGCCGGCAACTTGATCGGATATTCAGGGCCGACCAACTTCTCGAATTTCCTCGGCTTTACCTATTGTCCGCCTCCGAACTCGATTGCCAGGGCGTTCCCCATCACGCAATTGAGTTGCGCCGATGTCTGGGACCCGAACCTAGTCCGCGCCTCGGTGGGAGCGAGTTTGATCTGGGATTCGCCGATGGGCCCGATCCGCTTTGACTTGGCGGTTCCGATCCATAAAGGCAAATACGACCAGACCCAGCTCTTCAACTTCTCGGGCGGCACGACGTTCTAAGATCGACCAGCTGCCTTCCCCAACAAGCGGGCGCGCCAGGGCTGGCGCGCCCGTCGTCGCTTCCGACGGAACTCCTTATTGGCCAGAATTCGCTTCTTTCCACCGAGTTCAGCGCCTTCATTGGCCGAAGTTGCGGGCTGGTGCGGCGCTACGCTCGGCGCGAACACCGATTCTGACCGTCTGATCCGGGATGTCGCCGCTCTCGATGAGGCGGGCCCGGACGATCTCACCTTTCTCGACAATCCCCGGTATCTCGACGCGCTCAAGGGGACGCGGGCGGCGGCGGCGCTCGTGTCGCCGCGTTATGCCGGCGCAGCGCCCGCGACTTGCGCCGTGCTCATCGCCACCGAGCCTTATCGCGCCATGGCCCTGGTGATGACCAAACTTTACCCTTTGGCGGTCAAGCCGGGCTCCGTTTTTGGCGAGACCGGGATTTCGCCCAGGGCGTCCGTTCACCCTTCGGCGCGGCTGGAACCGGGCGTGATCGTCGACCCCGGCGCGGTGATCGGCCGCGGCGTCGAGCTTGGCGCCGGCACGATCATCGGGCCCAATGCCGTCATCGGCCCCGGGGTGCGCATCGGTCGCGATGGCTCGGTCGGCGCCTCGACCTCGATTTTAGCCGCGCTGATCGGCGACCGGGTGATCATTCATCCCGGCGCGCATATCGGACAGGACGGCTTCGGATTCGCCCTTGGGCCACGAGGACATCTCAAAGTGCCGCAGATCGGCCGCGTAATCATTCAAAACGACGTTGAGATCGGCGCCGGGGTCACGATTGACCGCGGCGCGAACCGGGACACCGTCATCGGCGAGGGGGCGAAGATCGACAATCTGGTGCAGATCGGCCACAACGTCGTCATCGGCCGCCATGCGGTGCTGGTCTCTCAGTCCGGCGTCTCGGGATCGAGCGCCATCGGCGATTTCGCCGCCCTCGGTGGTCAGGCGGGCATTGCCGGGCATCTGACGATTGGCGCGGGCGCCCAGGTCGCCGCGGCAGCCGGCGTGATGACCGATATTCCCGCCGGCGAGCGGTGGGCCGGCGCGCCAGCCAAGCCCGTGCGGAAGTTTTTTCGCGAGGTCGCCGCCATCAAGCGACTGGTCGACGGCGACGCGCATATCGACCCCAATGCCGAATAACGCCAGCGAACGGACGGGAGAGAAAGGAAGTGGAATGAACGAACTGGCCGCCCAGACGTTCGACAGCTACGACATCCAGAAGCTGCTCGAGTTGTTGCCGCACCGCTATCCTTTTCTCCTGGTCGACCGAATCGTCGAAGCCCGCGGCGACGAATATGGCGTCGGGATAAAGAACGTGACGGTCAACGAGCCTCACTTTCAGGGCCATTTTCCAGGCAGGCCGGTCATGCCGGGCGTCCTGTTGATCGAAGCGATGGCGCAGACGGCGGGCGCGCTATGCGTCGCTTCGCAGCCGGACAATAGCGCGCCGAGCGTCGTCTACATGATGACGGTCGACAAGGCGAAGTTCCGCAAGCCGGTCGTTCCCGGCGATCAGGTGCGGTTTCACATGACCCGCATCGCCAAAAAGCGAAACATGTGGTGGTTCCGGGGCGAGGCGAAGGTCGAAGACGTGCTGGTTTGCGAAGCCGAAGTCTCCGCGATGCTGGTGCGTGAATGACGAATACAATCCATCCGAGCGCCGTCATCGAAGACGGGGCTCGGCTCGGGACGGAAGTCGAGATTGGGCCGTTTTGTCATGTTGGATCGCAGGCGAAGCTGAGTGACGGCGTGCGGCTGATCTCTCATGTGAGTCTCGCTGGCGACACCAGCGTTGGCGCGCGCACGGTCATTTATCCCTTCGCCTCGATCGGACATCCGCCCCAGGACCTCAAATATCGCGGCGAGCCGGTCCGCCTTACAATCGGCGAGGGCTGTCTCATTCGCGAGGGGGTGACGATGAACCCTGGCACCGCGGGCGGCGGCTCGGAAACGAGCATTGGACCGCGGTCTGTGTTCCTGGCCAACGCTCATGTCGCGCATGATTGTCGTATTGGCGAGGGCGTTATTCTTTCCAACAACGTGATGTTGGCCGGCCACTGCAATATCGGCGATTTCGCTATTGTGAGCGGCGGCGCCGCCGCTCATCAATTCGTTCGCATCGGAGCCCACGCTTTTGTCGGCGGTCTCGCCGGCGTCGAGCATGACCTTATCCCCTTTGGGCTTGCGCTCGGCAACCGCGCGGGGCTCGCTGGCCTCAATGTCGTTGGCCTGAAGCGCCGAGGCTTCTCGCACGAGGCGATCCACGAGCTGAGGCGCGCCTACAAGATGCTGTTCAATGGCGGCGGCACGTTGAGGGAGCGCATCGACGAGGTCGCCGACGCGTTCGCCGACCAGGAAGCGGTCCAGCAGATCGTCGCCTTTTTGCGTCAGGGGGGCGATCGGGCGATCTGCGTCCCGCGCGCCGGAAGGGACGAGGAGGGGTGACTAGGACGGACCGTGGACCGGAGGCCGGGGCAGCGGGCCCTCCTCTGGCCATCCTCGCAGGCGGGGGCGCCTTCCCGCTCGAGGTCGCCGGCGAAGCCCGCCGCGCCGGAAGGGACCCGTTTCTCATCGGGGTCGTCGGCGCGACCGATTCGGCGATCGAGGCTTACCCCCATGTGTGGGTGCGGATAGGCGAAGTGGGCAAGCTCTTCGCCGCCCTGAAGGAACGCGCCATCGCCGAAATGGTGATTATCGGCGCGATGACGCGGCCAGACTTCGCCGACCTTAGACTCGACTGGGGCGCAGTTAAGCGGGCAGCGGGACTAGCGCAGCTGTTTCGACGCGGCGACAACGGGCTGCTCGCCGGTCTTGCCGCGATCATAGAACGCGAAGGCGTGCGGGTGGTTGGCGCGCATGAAGTCGCTCCGCGCCTCCTCGCGCCGTCCGGCCCGATTGGCGCGCGCGCGCCGTCCGAAGAGGACGAGACGGACATTGCGTTTGGCGCGCGCCTCCTCGGAGCGCTGTCGACCTTCGACGCAGGGCAGGGCGCAATTGTCGCCGCTGGCCGGGTGCTGGCGATCGAGGCAGCCGAAGGCACTGACGCCATGCTTGCCCGCGTCGCCGAAATGCGCGCCAACGGCCGGCTGCGCCTTTCCGGCCTCGCGGGCGTCCTGGTGAAAGCGCCGAAGCGCGGGCAGGATCTTAGGCTCGACATGCCGGCGGTCGGGCCGAAGACGATCGAAGGCGCGGTCAAGGCGCAACTGCGGGGCGTGGCGATCGCCGCGGGCCGTGTGCTTGTGCTCGAGCGCGCGCTCTGCGCCCGCCAAGCCGACGCCGCCGGCCTGTTCGTCGCCGGATTCGCGCCTGCGACCGTGGCCGGGTGAGCCCATTGCGCGCGGCTCTCGTCGCCGGCGAACATTCGGGCGACCAGCTCGGCGGCAAGCTCATGCGGGCGCTCAGCGAAGCGCGGTCGGGCGACGTCACCTTCTCCGGCGTCGGCGGCGAGGCGATGGAGGCCGAGGGCCTCAAAAGCTTGTTTCCGATCAGCGACATCGCCGTCATGGGCATCCTGCCGGTGCTGGCCCGGCTGCCGACGCTCCTGGCGCGCATTCGGAGCACGGCTGAGGCGATCATCGCCGACCGGCCGGATGTGCTCGTCATCATCGACAGCCCCGACTTCACGCATCGCGTCGCCCGCCGTGTCCGAGCGGCGCTGCCGAGATTGCCGATCGTCGATTACGTCAGTCCCAGCGTCTGGGCCTGGCGGCCCGGCCGCGCCAAGGCGATGCTGACTTACGTCGATTGCGTGTTGGCGCTGCTGCCGTTCGAGCCGGAGGCGTACCGGCGCTTGGGCGGACCGCGTTGCGTCTATGTCGGTCATCCGCTGATCGAGCGGCTCGACGAACTGCGGCCAAACGCGGACGAGCCGCGTCGTCCGGCCTCGGGGCCGCCGCTCATCGTCGTGCTCCCTGGTTCGCGCCGGTCAGAGGTGACCCGGCTCATGGCGGATTTCGGCGGCGCGCTTGCTGCGCTGCGCCAATCGGTCGGCCCATTCTCGCTCGTTTTGCCGACACTGCCCCATATCGAGCAGGAGGTGCGGGCTTTGGCGGCGCGTTGGACCGAGCCGCCGACCATCGCGCTCGGCGAAGCGGCGAAATACGCCGCGTTTCGCGCCGCTCACGCAAGCCTCGCTGCGTCCGGCACCGTGACGCTTGAACTTGCCCTTGCCGGCGTCCCGATGGTTGGCGCCTACAAAGTCTCGCTCGTCGAGGAGCAGCTCAAATATCTGATCAAGGTCCCCTCGATCCTGCTGCCCAACCTCATCCTCGGCGAGCGCGCGATTCCGGAAAAGCTGCAGAAGGATTGCGCGCCCGCTCCGCTTGCCGAGGCGATGGCTGAGATCGTGGGGGACGGCCCCGCGCGCTCGCGCCAGCTCGAAGCGCTGTCACGGCTCGATCGGCTCATGGCGCTGCCCGACGGCGGCGCGCCCAGCGCCCACGCGGCGCGAGCGGTTCTCGAGACGATCAGGGCGGTCGGCGGCCGGGTGTCGGACTGATGGGCGAGACGAGCGCATGGCTGAGAGCGGCGGCCCAGCGGCGCACTTTCTTACGCGGCCCAGCGTCTTCAAGGACTTGCCTGCTCTTTCGCGCGCGTCGATGACGATTGGGCGCTCAGGTCGCCATGACGCGAGCGCATGGCGATGGTTTTAGGCCTGATATCAATTGGTTGCGCGCCGAATTTAATGCGTCATTTTTAAACAGGCGGCTTGTACGCTTCGCCGGAAGAAGCGATCCGGTATGGAGGGCCAAAAGGCGGCGCCTTTTTGGGGCCGCGCTCCATTGGCTCAGCGCTTGCTCATCGGCTTATACTGGCGCAGCGTTTCGCCAGTATAGAGCTGCCGGGGGCGACCGATCTTTTGCTCCGGATCCTGGATCATCTCTTTCCACTGGGCGATCCAGCCGACCGTGCGCGCAAGCGCGAACAAGACCGTGAACATGTCGGTCGGGAAGCCCATCGCCTTCAACGTAATGCCGGAATAGAAGTCGATGTTCGGATAGAGCTTCTTCTCGATGAAATAATCGTCGTGGAGCGCGATGCGCTCGAGCTCAATCGCGACGTCAAGCAGCGGATCGTCCTTGACCCCGAGCTCGTTGAGCACTTCATGCGCGGTGCTCTGCATGATCTTGGCGCGCGGATCGTAGTTCTTGTAAACGCGATGGCCGAAGCCCATCAGGCGGAACGGATCGTTCTTGTCCTTCGCCTTGGCGATGTATTTGGGAATGTTCTCGACCCGTCCGATCTCGCCCAGCATCTTGAGCGCCGCCTCGTTGGCGCCCCCGTGGGCCGGACCCCAAAGGCAAGCGATGCCGGCGGCGATGCAGGCGAACGGGTTGGCGCCCGAGGATCCGGCGAGGCGCACGGTCGAGGTCGAGGCGTTCTGCTCGTGGTCGGCGTGCAGGATAAAGATGCGGTCGAGCGCCCGCGCCAGGACGGCGTTCACCTTGTACTCCTCGCACGGCACCGAGAAGCACATGCGCAGGAAATTCGCCGAGTAATCGAGCTCGTTCTTCGGATAGACGAATGGCTGGCCGATTGCATATTTGAACGCCATCGCCGCGAGCGTCGGCATTTTCGCGATCATGCGGATCGAGGCGACTTCGCGCTGCCAGGGATCGGTGATGTCGGTCGAGTCGTGATAGAAGGCGGCGAGGGCGCCGACGCAGGCGACCATCACAGACATCGGATGAGCGTCGCGACGGAAACCGTTGAAGAAACGGTTCATCTGGTCGTGCACCATCGTGTGGCGAGTGACCCGATAGTCGAACTCGGCCTTCTGCGCTGCCGTCGGCAATTCGCCGTACAGGAGCAGATAGCAGGTCTCGAGGAAATCGCCGTGCTCAGCGAGCTCGTCGATCGGGTAGCCCCGGTAGAGGAGCACGCCCTCGTCGCCGTCAATATAGGTGATCTCGGATTCCGTGCTCGCGGTCGAGGTAAAGCCCGGGTCGTAGGTGAACATGCCCGTTTGGGCGTAGAGCTTGCCGATGTCGATCACCGACGGGCCTACGGAGCCTTTGCGGATCGGCAGTTCGACGGATTTGCCACCCAGGTTAAGTGTGGCTGAAGCCGTGGCCGGCGGCTCGGCGGTTTTGTCGCTCTTGGCAAGGGTGGCGGAGGTCGGCGTCATCGAGCGTCTCCCATACACAGCTTACAAGCGCTCTCGCACTGCAATATGGTTATTGCAGCGCATCACTCAAGGCAAGTCAAAACCAGGCGAGCAGCAGAACCGCAGATCGCTATTGCGGATTCTCGTAGCTGAACGTCTGGCTGTTCTCATCGTAGGCGAAGAGTTCGCCGTAACGACCGAGATTGATGATCGCCCGCAACGTCCGCTCGGCATAGTCTTCGGACATGTAGTCCTCAAGCTCCTCACGGAAGCGGGTTGCGGGCGCGCGATGGGTCGGACGCTCGTCGAGAACGCGCTTGATATGGGAGGCGAGGGGAACGTGCGCCAGCACCTGGTCGCCGAGCACCTTCTTGCGCTGATCGACGTCCATATCGACGAAGCGCTGACCGAGCGGCGTGAGCTTGATGTCGCCCTCCTCGAACTCCGCCAGGCGCAACAATTGCAAGGTCTCGCCGAGCGGGAACAATTCGTCGATTTCGAGCTGCAGCGAATTGGCGAGATGCGGCAGGTCCGCCTTTCCGTCATAGGGCGGAGCGGCGATCTCCTCGAGCATGCCGGCGAGCGAGTTGGTCGATACGCGTGGAAGGGCGAGCCCAAGGCCGACCGCCGCCGCGGCTTCACGCGTCGCCGGTTTCGTCGGGTCCGGCCGTTGGGTCATCAGTGCGTAGATCTTCTCGACCAGGTCGCGGAACCCAGGGTCCAGCCGATCGCGTGGGTGGGGAAGGGTGACCGGGATTTCGGAGGCGATGCGACCGGGATTCGACGACAGCACGAGAACGCGGTCGGCCATCAGCACCGCTTCCTCAATATTGTGGGTGACCATAAGGATGGCTTTGATCGGCATGCGCCCCTCCTGCCACAGGTCGAGCAGGTCGGTGCGCAAGGTTTCGGCGGTGAGCACGTCGAGCGCTGAGAACGGCTCGTCCATCAGCAGGATCGTCGGCTGCATGACGAGAGCCCGCGCGAAGCCGACGCGCTGGCGCATGCCGCCCGACAGCTCCTTTGGGTAGGCGGATTCAAATCCATCGAGACCGATGGTGTCGATCGCTTTCAAAGCGCGCTTGCGGGTCTCATCGAGCGGCACGCCATTGGAGCGGGGTCCGATCTCGACATTGTCGAGGACGTCGAGCCAGGGAAAAAGCGCGAAACTCTGAAACACCATCGCGACTTCCTTGGCCGGCCCATCCACCGGTTCGCCGCCAATCTTCACCGTTCCCTCGGTCGGACGGGTGAGGCCCGAGATGATCCTTAAAAGAGTGGACTTGCCAGAGCCGGAGCGGCCGAGCAAAGCAACGATCTCACCGGTCTTCATGCGCATGGAAACGTCGCTCAGCACCGGCGCCCGCGCTTCCCCCGAACCGGTTGAGAAGACCTGGCTTACCTTGTCGACGTCCAGGATCGTCGTGATGGCGGTGTCCAACATGGGCCGAACTCCCTAATCAATGATGCGGTCAGAGGCGCAGCCGCCGCTCCGCGTAGGCGTAGAGCCGTCGCCAGAACAGGCGGTTGAAGAGCGTCACGAACAGCGACATCATCGCGACGCCCAGCACAATTCTCGGAAAGTCGCCCTTGTCCGTGGCCTGGGCGATGTACGATCCGACGCCCTGCGCGACAACGGTGTGATCTTTCCACTTGACGTATTCGGCGACGATCGACGCGTTCCAGGAGCCCCCCGACGCGGTGATTGCGCCCGTCAAATAATACGGGGCGATGGCGGGAATCATCACCTGAGTCCACCAGCGCCAGCCGCGAATGCGAAAGTTCGCCGCGGCTTCGCGCAAGTCGTTGGGAAATGCGGCCGCGCCGCCGATCGTGTTGAAGACGATATACCACTGCGTGCCGAAGACGATGAGGAAGCTCAACCAGATATTCGAGTTCAGATTGTAGGCGAGCACGAGGCTAACCGCCGCGCCAAACAGAAGGTTGACCGGGAAAGCGGCAAGGAATTGGGCGATCGGCTGAATGGCCTCCGCCCAGCGAGGCCTGAGGCCGATCCAGACGCTGATCGGGACCCAGACTAGAGTGGCGAGCAGCATCAGCGCCACGACGCGAATGAGGGTATAGAACGTCAGAACGAAGACGTGGCCGACCTCGTCCCAACTCAGTTCGGTAGCGATATAAGAAATGGTGAGCCACGCCGCCCAAGCGGCCACGGCGATGACGATGAGGATCCAGACGACGTCGAGGAGCCGCGACCGCTCTTTTGACGTTTTCTGCGCCGGCGCAAGGGTCGGGAACCGCACCGGCCACAGGCTGACGCTTCGGAGCGCTGCGGCGATCGGCGCGAAACCCGACTTCAGCCAAAAGGTGCGCTTGATGAGGTTCAGCACCCAAGAGGACTCGACGTCCTGGCTGACCGACAATTCGACGCGGAACTTAGCCGCCCAGGCGACGATCGGGCGGAACAGCAGCTGATCGTAGAGCAGGATCACAATTCCCATGGTCAGCACCGCGGCGCCGATCGCCGACCAGTCGCCGGCGTCGTTAGCCTTGGCGATGAAGGACCCCACTCCCGGCAGCGTGATCGTCGTGTCGCCAACCGTGATCGCTTCGGAGGCGACGACGAAGAACCAACCGCCCGACATCGACATCATCGTATTCCAGATGAGGCCAGGCATCGCGAACGGCGCCTCGAGCTGCCAGAACTTCTGCCAGCCGGTCAGGCGGAAGCCGCGCGCCACTTCGTTCAGATCCTCTGGCACGGTGCGCAGCGACTGGTAGAAGGAAAAGGCCATGTTCCAGGCTTGGCTGGTGAAGATTGCGAAGACTGCCGCCAGTTCCGCCCCCATCGTGTTGCCGGGGAAGAGGCCGAGGAAGAAGGTCACGGTGAACGACAGAAAGCCCAGGACCGGCACCGACTGCAGGATGTCGAGCAGGGGGATCAGAATCATCTCGGCGCGCCGGCTCTTGGCCGCGAGGGTGGCGTAGGTGAAGGTAAAAATGAGCGAAGCGGCGAGCGCGGCAAACATGCGCAACGTCGTTCTCAGCGCGTAATAAGGGAGCTGCCAATAGTCGAGCGAAACCGGGTTCTCGCTGGCCGCGGGCAGAGGCGCTGAAATGCCGTGGTAGCTTTTCGCGATCGCGGTGAGAATCGCCAGAATCGCGGCGAATGCGATGAGGTCCCATTGGTTCGGCAAAGCCCGCCGCCCGGCGGAAGCAAGGGAGTTCAGCATGAGCGAATTCCGGCTGGCGCGTGTCGAAAGCTAAGCTTTTGGTGCGGCCAAGCGGACGCAAAAAACGTCAAACACCGTTGCCGCGGTGAAGGCAATCGGAATTTGCGCCGCCCAGCCCGGTTGAGCCCCGGGCTTTAGCGTTGATGGGCGGGTGTGACAGTATGACGACAGACTCGGCTGAAGGGAGCGCGCGGAGGGCGCCGCGCTTGCGTTTCCCGCGCCCCTCGCTTATATGCCGCGCCATTCCACAGGCGGATTTTATGCGGCTCCTGATCCAAGGTTCCGCTCCGGTGGCGAGGCTCGCTTCGCTTCACATGATCCGCCGAGGCTCAACCGGACAAGGATAAGCTCCATGGCTTTGCCAGATTTCACCATGCGCCAACTGCTCGAGGCGGGCGCGCATTTCGGCCACCAGTCGCACCGCTGGAACCCGAAGATGGCGCCTTATATCTATGGCTCGCGCAACTCGATCCACATCATCGACCTCGCCCAGACGGTGCCGCTGCTCCATCAGGCGCTGAAGGCGGTCTCCGACACCGTCGCCAAGGGCGGCCGGGTGCTTTTCGTCGGCACCAAGCGCCAGGCGTCGGATGAGATCGCGACCGCGGCCAGGCGCTCGGCGCAATATTTCGTCAACGCGCGCTGGCTCGGCGGCATGCTGACCAACTGGAAGACGATCTCCGCCTCGATCTCGCGCCTGCGCAAAGTCGACGAACTCCTGGGCGAGGGCGCGAAAGGCCTGACCAAGAAGGAGCGCCTCATGCTGTCGCGCGAACGCGAAAAGCTCGAGACGGCTCTCGGCGGCATCAAGGATATGGGCGGCGTTCCCAATCTCGTGTTCGTGATCGACACCAACAAGGAAGCGCTGGCGATCAAGGAGGCCAACCGCCTCAAGATCCCCGTGATCGCGATCCTCGACACCAACAGCGATCCGGACGGCATCAGCTATCCGGTCCCGGCCAACGACGACGCCGGCCGCGCCATCCAGCTCTATTGCGATCTCATCGCTCGCGCGGCGATCGACGGCATTTCGCGCGGCCAGGGCGCGCAGGGCGTTGATCTCGGCGAGGCTGAGGCGCCGGTCGCCGAAGCGCTGCCGGAGACGGTCGAACTCGAGACCTCGACGACCGAGCCGGACGCCTTGACCGAGCACTTCGAGCTCCTGGCCGCCCCGCGCGGCGCCCCCGACGATCTGGCCAAGCTCACCGGCGTCGGCCCGCAGATCGTCAAGAAGCTCAACGAGCATGGCGTGTTCCACTATTGGCAGCTCGCCGCGATGACGCCGGAGGAAGCCGAGAAGCTCGACGCCGATCTCAGGTTCAATGGCCGGATCGGGCGCGACAAGTGGAGCGAGCAAGCGCGCGAGTTGATGGCTGCGGAGTAGGGTTTGAGCCGCCCGCGCGGCTTAAGAGCGAAAAAGAGGGACGTTCATGGCGACCGTTTCCGCCGGACTGGTCAAAGATCTGCGCGAAAAGACCGGCGCGGGCATGATGGATTGCAAGAATGCGCTGAGCGAGACCGACGGCGACATCGAGGCGGCAATCGACTGGCTGCGCAAGAAGGGCCTCGCCAAGGCGGCCAAGAAGAGCGGGCGGGTTGCGGCCGAAGGTCTTGTCGGCGTCGCCGTCGAGGACAATGTCGGCGTCGTTGTCGAGGTCAATTCCGAAACCGATTTCGTCGCCCGCAACGATGACTTCCAGGCGCTGGTGCGCGGCGTGCTCGCGGTCGCGCTCGACCACGCGCCTGACGTTGACGCGACGACGGTGCTCGGCGCGCATTACATGGGCGGCGGCACGGTGACCGAGGCGATCGCCAACGCCATCGCCACCATCGGCGAAAACATGACGCTGCGTCGCGCGCAGGGCCTCCGAGTGGCCGAAGGCGCGATCGGCCATTACGTGCACGGCTCGGTCGCCGACGGGCTTGGCCGAATTGGGGTGATCGTCGGACTCGAATCTACTGGCGATCGTGACCGGCTCATCGCGCTCGGGCGCCAGATCGCCATGCATGTCGCCGCGGCAAGTCCGGTCGCGCTCGACGCCAGCGGGGTCGACCCGGCGACGGTTCAGCGCGAGCGCGCCGTGCTCGCGGAGAAGAACGCCGGCAAGCCCGCAAACGTGATCGAGAAGATCGTCGAATCGGGCCTCAAGACCTTCTATAAGGAGGTCTGCCTCGTGGATCAGCCCTATGTCCACGATCCGGCCAAGACTGTCGCCCAGGCGATCAAGGAGGCCGAAAAGACGGTCGGCGCGCCGATCGCCATCACCGGCTTCGTCCGCTATGCGCTGGGCGAAGGCGTCGACAAGACGGCGGAAGAGGCCTGACGGCCTGACGATATTATCAAGCGGCCTTTAGGGCCGCTTTTTTTTGCCGCGCAGAGAGCCGGACGGGCGATCGCGCGGCGGCGCGCATCGCAAGGAGGGGCAGAGCATGTCGAAACCGCCGCATCCGTTGTTCAAGCGCGTTGTCGTCAAGCTGTCGGGCGAGGCGCTGATGGGCCCGGACACGCATGGCCTGCACGCGCCGACTCTTCAGCGCATCGCCGGCGATCTCAAGGCGGCGGCGGACCTTGGCGTACAGGTCGCGGTTGTCGTCGGCGGCGGCAATTTCTTTCGCGGACTCCAGGGCGCGGATAAGGGGATCGAACGCGCGCGCGCCGACTCGATTGGCATGCTGGCGACGGTGATGAACGCGCTGGCGATGGAGGGGGCGCTCGAGCAAATCGACCAGCCCGCCCGCGTGCTCTCGGCGGTCGCCATGCCGTCGCTGTGTCAGCCCTATTCGCGCCAGGCCGCGCTCGCGCACCTGGTCAAGCATCGGGTCATCATCCTCGCCGGTGGGACGGGCAATCCGTTCTTCACCACCGACACGGGCGCCGCGCTTCGGGCCGCCGAACTCTCCTGCGACGCGGTGATGAAGGCCACTCAGGTCGACGGCATCTATTCCGCCGACCCGAAGAAGGATCCAACAGCCACACGCTTCGATCGCCTCACTCATGACGAGGCGATCGCCCGCAAGCTGCAGGTGATGGACACTGCGGCTTTCGCTCTTGCGCGCGACAACGGCATCCCGATCGTCGTCTTCTCGGTCAACGAGCCCGGCGCCATTCCCTCGGCGATCCTGGGCAAGGGGCGCGCGACTTACGTCATGCCGTAGCGGCAACATTTCGCAGGCTCACGGGTTCAAACCCAATGCGTCGGCGGCCGGTCACTTCATCGAGTTTGCGCTCTGTCGGTTATGATTCTCGATCGCGAACGCTGGAGATCGAGTTTCATCACACCGGCGTTTACCAATATTACGATGTCCCCAAGACGGTGCTTGAAGAGATGCTCGCGCAGAATTCGCTGGGCGCATATTTCAACCTGAAAATTCGCGACTTCTACGCCTGCGCGCGGGTTCGATGATTTGCCTGCGTCCGCTGCGCTCGTCGGTTGAGTTGGCCAAAGACGTCGAATTCGTGGCGAACGCGCAAATTTTCCCGACTTGAGCGGCACTCTGGTTGCGAATAAATTCAGGGGCTCAAGCGTTTCCTGGGTGTGTAACCTCCAACGGAGAAACCCGATCATGACCCCGTCTTTTTCGCCTGTTCATAAAGGCCGTCTTCGTCTCGCATCGATTGTCTTCTGTGGAGCTTTCGCCCTCGGACTTGGGCTCGCCGCGCCCGCGGCCAAGGCGGCAGGGGGCGACGATAACAGCGGAGCCAGCGCCGGAACCGGGGCAAGCGGCGCCGGCACGATGCAAAAGAAAACCACAGGCATGAAAAAGTCCGACCTCACGACATGCGCGCCGGGTCAGGTTTGGGACAAGAAGACCCACAAGTGCCTGGAGCGGCACAGCGGCGTTTTGCCGGACTCTGAGCTCACCGAATACGCCTATTCGCTCGCCAAGGCCGACCGGTACCAAGAGGCGATCGACGTCCTCGACATTCTCGACAATCCCAATACCCCCCGCGCCCTCAATTATCGCGGCTATGCGACGCGCAAACTCGGCCGGACGGACGAAGGCATCGGCTATTATCTCAAGTCCGTCGCTCTCGATCCGAACTATTCGCAGGTGCGCGAGTATCTCGGCGAAGCCTATGTCATCCAGGGCAAATACGACCTTGCCAAAGATCAATTGGCGACGATCGAAAAGCTCTGCGGATCGAAGGACTGCGAGTATTACGAGGATCTTGCCGACGCTCTGAAGACGGCGCACGCCCTTTAATCGGAGCCGTCTTGCGCGCGGCCTGTTGAGGAACCGCGCGCGAGACTTTTGCTTTAAGTGAACTGCGTCGCCTGAGCCCCTCGAGCCGGGCGAGGGATCAATGCCCCCACACGCCGATCAGCTCCGCCTTGGCGAGCGTGTGGAAGTGAAGCTGAAACCCGACGAAGGCGGCGCTGTTGTTCTCGTCGCCGTCGAGCTTCGGCGTGTCCACGGCGAAAATCGTGAAATGATAGTGGTGTGGCGGATCGCCTTGCGGCGGGCAGGGGCCGCCGAAGCCGGGAACGCCAAAATCGGTTCGGCTCTGCACCGCGCCCTTAGGCGCGCCGCCGGCTTTTAGATTGCCCGCGTTCTTGGGCAGGCTCGTCACGTCCGGCGGGATGTTGAAGACGACCCAGTGCCAGAAGCCGCTGCCCGTCGGCGCGTCGGGATCGTAAACCGAAAGCGCAAAGCTCTTGGTGTCCTTCGGCGCCCCCGACCAGGAGAGCGCGGGCGAGATGTTGCCGCCGGTGCAGCCAAAGCCGCTGAAGACCTGCTCGTCGGCGATCTTGGCGCCCGGCGCGATGTCGGGACTGGTCAGGGTCATCGTTTGGGCGGCGGCCGCTTCAGCGCCTAAGAAGGCGGCAAAAAGCGCAAGTGCGGTCACTTTGAGCATGAGTCCTCCGTTTCAAGTCGAAGCGCTGTTCCGCCCGCGGATCACGAGCGCGAATGCGCGACCTTGTCTTGTGTCCAGCCCTGAGTTTCGAGGATTGCGCTGACACGGTCCGCAATTCCCCTGTCCGCAAACACGTCACCCCCCACTGATATTCGTTCCGCGGTTCGTCCGCTCACCCGTGGTGCGGGCGAGTCAAACGAATTATATCACAACCCGAGCGGCAATTCTCGCCTTGCCGGGAGAACGTTCATGGCTTCGATCGTTGACCGGCGCGTGACCGCGCACATTCAAGGCGACTTTGTCGTCTTTCTCATTGGCATGCGAGTCAACAGCTTCTGGAAGCCTCATAAATGGCTGCCGAACCTTCGCGCGATGCCGAAAATGCTGAAGGAGCTGGAGGCGGCCCCCGCTGAGCATGGCTTCCTCGGCTACACGAATCTCGGTCTTTTCTCGCTTATTCAATATTGGCGCAGCTTCGACCATCTCGAGGCCTATGCGCGGGCGCGCGAGAAGCAGCACTGGCCCGCGTGGCTCGAATTCAATCGGCTTATGAAGGATTCGCGCGGCGACGTCGGCATCTGGCACGAGACCTATCTCATCCGAGCCGGCGAGTACGAGAACATTTATAGCGGGATGCCGCTTATGGGCCTCGCAAAGGCCGCCCAACTCGCGGATGTCTCTGGCGATGCAGAGGCCGCCCGCGGTCGCTTAGGCGCCGTTGCGGACGAAACTCAACCTGCGGCTGGGGAGAAACGCTTGAACTCGCCCGCGTAAGGTTTGGCCAGCGGCGCGGCGTAAGTCCTATGCTTCGATGTCTTCAAGCCCAGCCGGACCAGGCTTTCCGCAAGGCTGACCGCGCATGCGACCCCGTCGAGCACGGGAACGCCGGCCTTAAGCGCGAGGTCGCGGGCAAGATCGGTCATGCCGGCGCAGCCGAGCACGATCGCTTCGGCGCCGTCCTCGGCAAGCGCCCGCTCGATCTCTCCTTCGATGAGGCGCCGCGCGTCAGAGCCTGGCTCTTCGAGCGCCAGCACCGGAACCTCGGCTGCGCGCACGCGGGCGCAACGGGAGAGAAGCCCGTATTTCGCCAGGTTGTGCTCGATCGGAACAATCGATCGGGACAGCGTCGTTACGACGCTGAATTTCGCCGCGATCAGGCTCGCCATGTGGAACGCGGCTTCGCCGATGCCAATGACTGGCGCAGGCGTCGCGCATCGCGCCGCCTCGAGCCCGGTGTCGTCGAAACAGGCGATGACGAAGGCGTCCGCGTCGCGCGCCTTGCCGATCTCCTCGATGAGGCCTGGAACGGAGAAGGCCTCGTCGAAATAGCCCTCGATGCTGGCTGGCCCATAGTCGGGATTGACCGTGGTGACTTCGACGCCAGGCGAGGCTGCGGCCTTGGCGGCGGCGCCGATCTTCAGCGTCATCGAACGCGTGGTGTTGGGATTGATGACGTGGATGTGCATGGCTTGGCCCCCTGGATGTCGGCCACAGGATAGAGGCGCCAGATGCGCGCGTGAACTGGCTTGCGAGCGAGGGCGAGGGCTCCGGCTT
>CAVPEE010000045.1:0-61990 GCA_963702825.1 uncultured Alphaproteobacteria bacterium | reverse complement strand
ATGAACCGGTTAAGGGCTTCGGTCCGCTGCGCATTTATGACGCAGAGGGCCAATCGCATCACGACCGCGGCGTTGGCTACACTCGGTGTCGATCTGCGACGGCGCCTAAGCGACCCGGCGGCGACCCTATCCGGCGGCCAAAAGCAAGCCGTGGCGATCGCCCGCGCCATCGTTTACGGATCGCGCTGCCTGATCCTCGACGAGCCGACCGCCGCGCTCGCCGTTCGCCAGACCCAACAGGTGCTCGATCAGGTCCGCCGCGCTCGCGACGCCGGCCAAGCCGTTATCTTGATTATGCACAATCTCCAGCAGGCGCTGTCGGTCGCTGACGAGGTGGTCGTGCTTGCACGTGGCCGCGTCATGGGTCAGTTCTCGAGCGCCGACGCAGACCTTGAACGCGTAACTCATCTCGTTGGGCAGGGTTGATGATCGGAACGGGCCTACGTGCAAGGCAGTCGTTTGCATCTCGGAAGGGCAAGCCTAGGTGTCGAATAGCGAAAATCAGGCCCCACCGCTTGGCGCCGCGGTGCAGCGGTTCGATCTGAGCGATCGTGTCGTCGTCGTTGCCGGGGCCTCGAAGGGCATCGGGCGCGAGCTGACGATCCCGCTTGCTGAGACGGGAGCCGTCGTTGTTCCGACTGTGCGCATAGAGGCTGACGCCGAGAGCATCACCGCGGAGGCGCAGTCCCAGAGCTTGACGGCGCACCCGCAGCGGCTCGACATACGCGACGCGGCCTCGATCAACGAAGCCGTCTCCCGCATCCTCGTGGCGCACGGCCGCATCGATGTCCGCGTCAACAATGCGGGTCTTGGCTTCGCGCGCGGGCTTCGATGTCACCGAAGCCGACTGGGACGAGATGATGGCGGTCCATCTGCGCGGCGCCTTCTTCATGAGCCAGGCGGCCGCGCGCGCGATGGGGAAGTCGGCGCGAGGTGGTCGCGTCGTCAACATCAGTTCGCAGGGCAGCCTTGTGGGCCTGCGGGACGCGGCCGTATATTGCGCAGCAAGGGCGGCTTGAAGATGACGACCAAGACCCTCGCGCTCGAATGGGCGAAGGACGCAATCGCGGTCAGCGCCGTCGCGCGATCTTCATCTATGCGCGGGACGCAGCCGATCCTCGACGAGCCCCAGATGCGGGCCGCGGTCTCAGGCAAGATTCCGTTCGGTCAGTTCGCGCTGACCAACGATGTCGCGGGCGCGATCATCTATTTCGCATCGGACAGGGGCCGGATGGTCACCGAAACAACTCTCGCTGTCGACGGAGGTGGACTTCGAAATGACGGAAACTCTGCGTCTCATGGCTGGGGACTGCGCCGCGACCTTTAACCCAGCCGACGGCGGTCGACTGACTTCGTTCCAGGTGGGTGACCATGAACTCTTGGTCGCGCAGGGCAAGGACGTGTTCCACTTTGGCAGCTTCGTGATGGCGCCCTGGGTCGGCAGGCTCCGCGACGCGCGCCTCGATTATGGCGGGGCCGAGCACCGCTTCACTGCCAACGCGGGGCCGCACGCCCTGCATGGGTTGGTCACGGAGCGGCCGTGGCAAGTGACAGGAGACGGCGAACTGAGCATCGAACTTGGCGACCCCTGGCCCTGGCCGTGCCGGGCAGTTCAACACACTCAACTGAGCGCCCGCCGGGCAACGTTCCGTATCAGATTGCATGCGCGCGAGGCCATGCCAGCCGCGGTCGGCTGGCATCCCTGGTTTGTCCGTCGCCTCGCCGGAACGTCGAAATCCGCCGAGCTTGAACTTGATATTGAACCTGGCCTGATGTGGGCCGACGATTCGGCTGGCCTTCCTAGTGGCGAATTGACCACACGGCGCCGAGGCCTTGGGATTACTGCTTCCGTGACCTGCGCGCCGACCCCATCGTGCGCTGGCCCGGCGAATTGGAGCTTACCGTCAGTTCCGATTGCGAGGATTGGATCATCTATGACCTGGAGGACGAAGGAGTGTGCGTCGAGCCGTGGACGGCGCCGCCAAACTCTCTGAACATGCCGAACGCGCGCATGGTGACGCCCGGGGCTCCGCTCGTGGCCTCGATGACCTGGACGTGGCGATAGTGCCTTGCCAGTCTCGACGATGCTGCGTGCAGCGCCGCATCGCTCGTGACGCCGAAATTTATCTTGCGATCCGATCCGGCGGCCCAATGAACGGGCGCAAACAAGGGACACGCCTTAATATCGCTTAGATCACGCTTACGGGACGTGCATGAGGATTTCGTTCGCGCCCACTTTCCTGCGATCCCTGCGCCGCGTCCATACTAAAGTGCTTACGGTCGCTGTGACACGGTCTCTTCGAGGTTCCCGTCGCGCCGCAGCGCGGAGGCAAGCGGAGATGGCGTCGTGAGGCAAGCGCGGCTCACGCGACCCGATATTTTGCGGGCGCGCTTGCTTCAACTTCGTCCTATCGTCTTCTTAGCGATGCATCTTTCTAGCCCGGAAGAACCGCCCGATGTCATCAGATTTACAATACGAACAGTTGACAACCATATCCGATCTCATTCGGCGAAAGAAATTGTCGTCAGTTGAGGTAACCGATGCGACCCTGCAGCGCATCGCAAAGCTCGACGGACAATATCACTCCTACGCGACTGTGCTCGCCGAGCGCGCGCTCACTCGAGCGAAAGCAGCTGACGCGGAAATTGCGCGCGGCCTCTGGCGCGGCCCTCTCCATGGCGTGCCTATCGCCGTCAAGGACCTTTGCTACACGACCTTCGCTCCGACTTCCGCCGGCGCCACGATTTTCAAGCGCTTCGTTCCATCCTTCAACGCTACCGTTGTGGAGCGCCTTGAGGACGCCGGCGCGATTCTGCTTGGAAAGCTGCAGATGACGGAGGGCGCTTACACATCACATCACCCCCACGTGGCGGCTCCTCTGAACCCGTGGAACACGAACTATTGGGTGGGCTCCTCTTCGACCGGATCTGGCGCCGCGACATCGTTGGGGCTTTGCTACGGCAGCCTGGGCAGCGATACGGGAGGGTCGATCCGGTTTCCCTCCGCCACCTGCGGCCTTACGGGCATCAAGCCGACGTGGGGCCGGGTCAGCCGCTACGGCGTTTTTCCGCTAGCGGAGACCCTGGACCATGTCGGTCCGATGACGCGATCCGTTGCAGACGCCGCCGCCATCCTCGGAATCATCGCCGGCGCGGACAGAAATGACCCGACAACCTACAAGGCGCCCGTCCCGGATTATCTCGAGACGATCGGCGACGGAATTCGCGGCCTGCGTGTCGGCGTCGACCGGGGTTACGCTGCTGACGGGATCGATGGGCAAGTCGTCGCGGCGTTGACGGAGGCGGAGCGGGTACTGAGCGGCTTAGGCGCAACGATGCGCGAGGTCCGGTTTCCGGCCTATCAGAAGCTCGTCAGCCAATGGATCGCCATGTGCTCCGTCGAGACGGCGGCTGCGCACGCCGAAACTTACCCGGGAAGACAATCGGAATACGGGCCCGATCTTGCGGCGCTGATCGAGCAAGGGCTGGCGACGAAGGGAACCGACATCGCGGCCATTGCACTCGAACGAATGCGATTTTCTCGCGAGCTGTCCGAATTGTTCCAAGCTGTCGACGTCCTACTCATCCCGACCATGCCGGTTCCAACCCCCAGCCTGGAGCTCATGAAGGCTTATGGCGAGGATCCTAACGTGCTGCTGAGCATCCTGCGCTTCACTGCCCCCTTTGACTTCTCAGGAAGTCCGACGCTCACTCTGCCGAACGGCCTGGACTCGGCTGGGATGCCGCTTAGCATGCAGCTTGTCGGTCCCCATCTCTCTGAAGACGTCCTCGTCCGCGCCGGGCAGGCGTTTCAGCTGGCCACTGACTGGCACCGGCGCCACCCGCCCGTCGCTTAATATGCTAACCTTACGAGTTCAGGTCAGCGCTTCGGCCGAGCAACAATAGACAAGCCCTGTGGCCGAGGCAGGCAAGCATGTTGTGAAAAGTCGCGTTAGACTGGCCGGCGCAACGGTAGCGGACCAGGTGGCGCGTATAATGCCGAGCGGCTTCACGTGTCGAGTATCGGGGCAACGAAAAGGGAGTACTGATATGAATATCGACCGCAGGCAATTCCTTGGGACCGCGGCCGCTTTGGCCGGTGCGAGCGCTTTGGCCGCGCCCGCTTTC
Source organism: uncultured Alphaproteobacteria bacterium (assembly GCA_963702825.1). Taxonomy (GTDB): domain Bacteria; phylum Pseudomonadota; class Alphaproteobacteria; order Rhizobiales; family Beijerinckiaceae; genus Roseiarcus. The sequence goes on along the minus strand of CAVPEE010000045.1, from coordinate 57,862 downwards.
GCAGCCGACCCCATTAAGGTTGGAAGCCTGCACGACCTTTCGGGCGGGCTCGACATCTACGGCAAGCCGATGGTCGACGCTCTCACGTTCGCGATTGAGGAAGCCAACGCTGCCGGCGGATTGCTGGGCCGCCAGCTTCAGCTCATCAACTACGACACCCAGTCGAGCATGCAGCTCTATACCCAGTTCGCTCAGCAGGCTGCGCTTAAAGATAAGGTCGCGGTCGTGCACGGCGGCATCACGTCCGCCTCGCGAGAGGTCATCCGCCCGGTGCTCGACAAGTTCAAGACGCTCTATTTCTACAACACGCAATATGAGGGCGGCGTCTGCGATCGTAACCAGTTCGACACCGGCGTGACGCCGGCGCAGACGGTCGAGAAGCTCGTGCCCTATGCGATGAAGAAATGGGGCAAGAAGGTTTATGTTGTCGCGGCGGATTATAATTACGGCCAGATCACCTCGCAGTGGGTCAAGAAATACACGACCGACAATGGAGGCGAGGTTCTCTCGATCGAGTTCTTCCCGCTCGACGTGACCAACTTCTCTTCCACCATTTCAAAGATTCAGGCCGCGAAACCGGACTTTGTCTGGTCAGCTCTGGTGGGAGGCGCCCACATTTCATTCTACCGCCAGTGGGCGGCGGCGGGCATGAACAAGAGCATCCCGATGGCCTCAACGACTTTCGGCGTCGGCAACGAACAGATCGTGCTGTCGCCCGAAGAGGCGAATGGCATGCTGGTCTGCTACAACTATTTCGAGGGTGTCAAAAACCCAGCCAACACCGCTTTCCTCGACGCATTCCACAAGCGCTTTGGCGCCGACTACCCCAATGTCACCGAGCTCGCCATGGGAACCTACCAAGGTTTCAAGCTTTGGGCCGAGGGCGTGAAGAAGGCCGAAAGCATCGACCGACTGAAAGTGATCGATGCGCTCGAAACCGGCATCAGCATCGACGCGCCCTCAGGCAAGGTCACGATTGATCCGCCGACCCATCATTGCATTCTGGACGTCCACATCGCCGAGGTGAAGGACAAGAAGTTTAATCTGCTCGAGGATTTCTCGCAGCAGAAGCCGGCGGACACCGCGGCGGTCTGCGACCTCAAGAAGAACCCAAATGACAACCAGCAATATGTGATCAAGTTCTGAGCGCCCTTCGCAGACAGAGCATGCAGGACCTCTCGTGGATCTCGTAGCGCTCCTGGCTATCCAGGTTCTCTATGCGATCGCCAGCCTCGCGCTCATGAGCGTGGGGTTGGCGATCATCTTCGGGATGATGAAAGTCATCAACCTGGCCCACGGCGAGTTTTTGATGCTTGGCGGCTACGCCGCCATCGAAGCCAATCGCCTCGGCCTTAGCATCTGGATCGCGATGCTGATCGTCGCGCCGATTGTGGTCGGCGCGATCGGAATCATCATCGAGCGCACCATCATCCGTTGGCTGTACGGGCGCATGATCGACACGATGCTCGCGACTTGGGGCTTGAGCCTGTTCCTCGTCGGATTGACGACTGCGGTGTTCGGCAACACCACTGTTGGCCTTTCGGCGCCGCTGGGCAGTTTCGAGATCGGACAATATCGGACGAGCGCCTACACGCTGTTCGTGATCGGCGTCGCGGTCGTCGTCCTTGGCGGCGTTCTCGCAGTCCTGCGGTTCACCAAGCTTGGTCTGATCGCACGCGGAACGATGCAGAACGCGAACATGGCGGCGGCGCTCGGGGTCAATCCGAGTCGTGTCTATTCGATTACCTTTGGCGTTGGCGCTGCGCTTACCGGGCTTGCGGGCGCCGTTGTCGCGCCTGTGTCGGGCATATTCCCAACCATCGGCGCGGCGTATGTCGCCAAGTGCTTCATCACCGTGATCGGCGGCGGCGCGTCGATCGTGATGGGCACGACAGCGGCGTCGATGCTGTTCGGAGCGGTCAACCAGATCGCCACTTATGTCACGACTCCGGTGTTCGGCGAGGTTGCGCTCCTTGCCGCGGCGATTGTCCTGATCCGCGCGCTGCCTCAAGGTATAACGGGCCGCTTCTTTAGAGGAAGCCTTTGAGCGCGCGCGTTTCCAACGGTCTCGGCCTCGCTCTGGTCGCGGTCGTGGGGCTCGCGGTGCTCGTCCTCGTTCCTTGGCTGTTTGATCTCGACGTGGTGCTCAACGTCACGGTCTACGTGATCATGGCAGTGCTCGCCCTGTCGCTCGCCCTCGTTTGGGGATTCGGAGGTATTCTCTGTTTCGGACAGTCGGCGTTTTTCGGGCTTGGGGCCTACACCTACGCAATCGCGATGATCAACATTGGCGAGAGCACCGCGCCATTGGTCCTCGCAATTCTCGTTCCGGCGGCTTTTGCGGCGCTGCTTGGCTATTTTATGTTTTATGGCCGCATCAGCGACGTCTACCTCGGCGTGATCACGCTGACCGTGACACTGATCCTTTTCAATTCGATCAACTCGACCGCGGGGCCCGAGTTCCACATCGGCTCCGCGAAGCTCGGCGGCTTCAACGGCATTCCGGGCATTCCCTCGCTGAACGTCCCCTTCTTCAAGGATTGGCAGATCGATCTCGAGGGGATGTTCTACCTTTCGACCGCCTCGCTCATCCTGACATATTTCGGGCTTAGAGCCCTGCTCGCCAGTCGTTTTGGCCGCACGATTGTCGGCATCCGGGAAAACGAACAGCGCGCGCAACTCCTCGGCTACGATCCCCGCACTTACAAACTGGCGACCTTTACGATCGGCGCGGCGCTCGCCGGCTACGCGGGCTGCCTGTTCGCCAACTGGGGCAATTTCGTAAGCCCGACCATCTTCGGCTTGGCGCAGTCGGCGCAGATCATCATCTGGGTGATTGTCGGGGGGCGCGGCACATTGATTGGGCCGATCCTCGGTTGCGTTGGAATCCAATGGCTGACCGCCGCCTTGGGGGCCAATGCGCCAAGCGGAGCTGCTGGCTGGCAAGCCTTGCTCGGCAACGTTCCGCTGATCCTCGGCGCTATTTTGGTCGCGTTTGTGCTGCTCGTGCCGAAGGGTTTCGTGCCAACGATTGGTGGTCTTGACGCGTTGCTCATCCGGCCGCGCGCGGGAGCATCGCGGTGAGCGTCCCGCTGATTGAGACCCGAGGGTTAAATATGCGCTTCGGCGGCGTCCTCGCGGTTCGGGACGTCAACTTTAGCCTCGGTGAGCGGGAGCTGCGCTGTCTGATCGGTCCGAACGGCGCCGGCAAGAGCACCTTCTTCAAGATGTTGACTGGTCAGCTCAAACCGACGTCCGGAACGGTGCTGCTGCGCGGCGAGGATGTAACCGGCGCCGAGCCGCACGACATCGCGCGGCGCGGCGTCGGCATCAAGACCCAGGTGCCGAGCGTGTTCGATGGCCTGACCGTGCGCGAGAATCTCTGGCTCGCCGCTTCGCGGATGTATCGCGGGGCTCGGGTGCGGGCGGCGGTCGACGCCATGCTCGAGCGCGTTGGCCTCTCCGCCGTCGCTTCACGGCTCGTCGGGCAACTGGCTCACGGACAGCGCCAGTGGGTCGAACTTGGCGTGGTGCTGTCAACGGATCCAGATCTTGTGCTGCTCGACGAGCCAGCGGCGGGAATGACGGACCAGGAGGTGCTGCGCACCGTCGAGCTTGTGCGCGACATCAACAAAACGAAGGCGCTCATCGTGGTCGAGCACGACATGCAGTTCATTCGGATGATCGCCAACAAGGTCACGGTCTTCAATCAGGGGACCGTTCTGATGGAGGACGATGTCGAGGTCATCATGCATAGCCCGATCGTCCGCGACATCTATCTTGGAAAGCAGGCGGCGGCGGCATGATGCTGGAGGTCAGCAATCTCGCTGCTGGCTATGGCCGCATCCCGATTCTGGGCGGCGTGACCTTCGCCGTCGCGGCGGGAGAGTTCATCGGCGTTCTTGGTCACAACGGCATGGGCAAGACCACGCTGCTCCGGGCGCTGATGGGATACATTCCAGCAACCGCAGGGCGCGTGATGTTGGAGGGAGCCGATATTACCCGAGCCGAGCCCTACCGACGGGCGCGATCCGGCATGGGTTACGTGCCGCAAGGGCGTGAGATTTTTCCGGCTCTCAGCGTGCGCGACAACCTGCGGATGGGCGCTGTCGGACGGCCAAAGGATGAAGCGACGGCGATTGGGTCGGCGCTGGAAACTTTCCCTCGCCTCAAGCGGCTGCTCGACCGTCCCGGCGGTGCGCTATCGGGCGGCGAGCAGCAATTGCTCGCCATGGCCCGCTGCCTGGTGGGCGGTCCGAGGCTGGTCCTGCTGGACGAACCTACCGAGGGCATCCAGCCGTCGATCATCGACGAGATCGTGGATACGCTTCTCAGCCTTCGATCGAAGGGCGGGTTGACGATGATCCTGGTCGAGCAAAATCTCGACTTCATCGCGTCGCTGTCCGAACGAGTCTTGATCATCCAGAAAGGAACGATCGTGCATTCGGCCAAGCCGGACGAACTGCACGGGCATGGCCTTATCAACGAATTCATTGGCGTAAGCGAATAACCACGCGCGCGTCGACAGTCGGCGAAGGCCGCTCTTGAGCCAGGGCGACCGAAAACAGGGAGCAGGAGACAGGTCATGACAGTGAAGCGCCCAACACTCGAACAGATGAGCGACGTCGTCGAGAGCCTCGGCATGACCATGACGAAGGAACGCGTTGGCGAGTTCATTTCGCTGATGGACGGCAGCTTTGCGGCTTACGATATCGTCGATCAGATGGCGGACGAGATACCGGTCGTCAAATATCCGCGCACACCTGGATATCGGCCAAGTCCGGAGGAGAATCCGCTCAACGCCTGGTACGTAAAGACCGATATTCAAGGCGCGCCGAAAGGCAAGCTCAAGGGCAAGACGGTCGCCGTCAAAGACAATGTCTGCGTCGCCGGCGTGCCGATGATGAACGGCTCCTCCACGCTCGAAGGCTATATTCCCAACATCGACGCCACGATCGTCACGCGTCTCCTCGACGCTGGCGCAGTCATCAAGGGCAAGGCGCATTGCGAGTGTTTCTGCCTTTCGGGCGGGAGCCACACGGGCGCGCTGGGACATGTCCATAACCCGCACAAGCGCGGCTATTCCGCAGGCGGGTCGTCTTCAGGAAGCGGCGCGCTGGTCGCGGCCGGCGAAGTCGATCTCGCGATCGGTGGCGATCAGGGCGGCTCGATCCGCATGCCCGCTTCGTTCTGCGGCGTCTATGGAATGAAGCCCACCCATGGCCTCGTGCCCTACACTGGCGTCATGCCGATCGAGGCGACGATCGATCACACTGGCCCGATTACGGCGACCGTCGCCGACAACGCGCTGATGCTGGAAGTTCTGGCGGGGCCGGACGGCCTCGACCCGCGCCAGTATGCGCCGAAGGTCGGAGACTATTCGGCCGCGACCAAGCGCGGCGCAAAAGGCCTCAAGATCGGCGTGGTCAAGGAAGGATTCGGCCACGCCAATAGCGAAAAGGACGTCGACGCCAGCGTGCGCGAGGCGGCCAAGCGCTTCAAGGCGCTCGGCGCAAAGGTCGAGGAGGTCTCGATCCCCGAGCATTTGATCGCCCCGGCGATCTGGACTCCGATAGCACTCGAAGGTCTTCAGGCCCAGATGATGCTTGGCAACGGCATGGGCTTCAACTGGAAAGGCCTCTACACGGTCAGCCTCCTCGACGCCCACGCCAACTGGCGCAACATGGCCGATGATCTCTCCGACAGCCTCAAAATCTCGATGATGGTGGGCCAGTTCTTTCTCACCCACTATCGCGGGCGTTTTTACGCGAAGGCGCAAAATTTGGCCCGCAGGATCCGTGGATCTTATGACAAAGCGTTCGAGACATACGACCTCTTGCTCATGCCAACGCTTCCGGTCAAAGCCACTGCGCTGCCCCCCGCCGACGCGCCGCTCGGCCTCTATCTCCAGCGCGCGTTCGAGATGATCGGCAACACGGCGCCCTTCGACGTGACGGGCCATCCCGCAATGAGCATCCCTTGCGGACTGGGCGACGGACTGCCGATTGGCGCCATGCTGATCGGCAAGCATTTCGATGAGGAGGCGATCTACGCAGCCGCAAGCGCGTTCGAGGGAGCCGGAGACTGGAAGACGTTCTGACGCCCTCGATGCCTTGCCGACGGGGACCGGCGCCGCATTTGCCTACTCCATATTGGCCTTCTTAGGAGCTTCCGTCACTTAGCCCCCTTGCGCAGGGTCGTGGCATAGCGTTTGCTTGCCCTCACACGGACGTCATGTCCGTCTGGGACGTCGCACGACCTGAGGCGCGGCCGGGTGAAACAGAGCTTAACGACCGCCGACAAAAAACCGTCCGAGCGTTTGGAATTCTGGCAAGAGGTTGTTTGCAAGAAGTACGTTTCCGCGTCGGCGGAGACTGAAGTCGTGGACGACGAATTTTCAGGGAGTCTAACGAGCGGAGATTTGGGGCCTCTTGTTGTCGCCGAGCTGGATGCGCCCTTGCATTTCTGGTCGCGGACTGCTCGTCACATCCAAAACGACGGCCAGGACGTCTTCATCGTTAGTCTCATACAGCAAGGGGGAGGCGAGCTCACTCAGTTGGGCCGTTCGGCGAAACTCGGTCCAGGCGACCTTGTGATCTATGATACCGCCACCCCATTCGACTATGCGTTGAAAGCGAGAACTCAACTGGTGAAAGTGCCGAGGCGACTTCTCGAATCGAAGCTCGACCGGCCAACCGACTTTCTGGCGCGCAAAATCAATTGCAGCAATCCGCTTTCGTCGATCTTGAGCGAGCTTCTAACCCACTGTCTGAACATCGAACTCTCCCGGGAGCCTGGTCCGTCGATAGCGAAAAGGCTGTCGAACGCCGTCGTTGACCTTCTTGCTTCGATTTGCGACCTCGAACGCGACGCCCTGCCCGAGGCGCAAACTTCTCGGCCGCTAGAGCGAGTCATGCGGTTTGCGCGCGCGAATCTGGATGACCCAGAACTTAGGCCGGAAGCGCTCGCCGCTGCGGGCGCAATGTCCGTGCGAAGCCTCAACCGTCTGTTCGGCACGCTCGGCGCAACCCCTATGCGCTGGGTGTGGTCGGAACGGCTTGAAGCGAGCCGGGCGGCTCTTATGCAGGGCGAGGCTCGTTCCGTCACAGACGCGGCCTTTGCGCACGGCTTCAGTGACCTTGGCCATTTCAGTCGAAGCTTTAAGCGGACGTTCGGGATGTCCCCCCAAACTGTACTGAGGAAGTAACGTTCTTCGGCGGCGTAGCTGGGAGCGTCAGAGCATCAAATGGCGGCGGACTGCGTCCGCATTGACCCCGCCTTCCGGAATGGCGGCGACGATCCGGCCTTTCTCCATGACGTAGGAGCGGTCGCTCAAAGCGAGAATGGTGTCGAGATTTTGTTCGACGAACAGGATTGTCGTGCCAAGTTCCCGACAGAAGGCGCGAAGGGCTGTACAGATCAATTGCACGATCGAGGGTTGAATGCCCTCTGACGGTTCGTCGAGCAGCATGAGAGAGGGGTTGCCGATCAGCGCGCGTCCGATCGCAAGCTGTTGTTGTTCCCCGCCGGACATGGTTCCGGCGACTTGATTGCGCCGCTCCTTGAGCCGCGGAAAGGATTCGAAGACAAGTTCAGGCAGCTTCTTGCCGCCGGGTCCACCGATCAGGCGCCCGACTTCGAGATTTTCCTCAACCGTCATCCGCGGGAAGACGTGACGTCCTTGCGGGATGTAACCCATCCCGAGGCGCGCGCGATTCTCGGCAGGAAGGCGCGTGACGTCGCGCCCCAGGAAACGCACATTCCCCGCCGCCGCCCCGAGCAAGCCGATCAGGCATCGCATCGTCGTGGTCTTTCCCACGCCGTTGCGGCCAATGAGACTGACGACCTCTCCCTTGTTCACCGCGAGGTCGACGCCTTGAAGGATGGGCGTGGCGCCATAGCGTGCCCATAAGCCGGAGACTTCGAGAAAAGCGTCAGTGCTCATGGCCGGTCTTACCCAGGTAAATTTCCGCCACACGAGGATCTGCGATGACCTCGTTGATCGACCCGCGCGCGAACACGCGTCCGAAGTGCAGCACCGTCACGACCTTCGCGATCTGGCGCACGAAGGTCATGTCGTGCTCGACAACCAACATTGTCGTGCCCGAAGCATTCAATCTCAGGATGAGTTCGCCCGTCTGGTAGGTCTCCTCCGGCGACATGCCAGCGGTCGGTTCGTCGAGGAGGAGGAGCTTCGGCCTCAAGGCCAACGCCATGCCGATCTCGAGCCATTGCTGCTGGCCATGCGAAAGTTCGCCTGCAAGCTTCGTCGAGTTGGCGCTTAAATTCAAAAGTTCGAGCAGCCGGCCCTCTTCTGAAGCGAGCTCGCTATGCGGCACGTGGTGCTGCAACGCGATGTGGATGTTCTGCCTGACCGGCAATTCCTTGAACACCGAAGGGGTCTGCATCTTGATGCTCATGCCGCGCTTCACGCGCTGGTAGGGCAGTTCGCCCGTGACGTCGGCGCCGTCAAAATGGATGTGACCGGCGGTCGGCGGATACATGCCGACGATGAGCCGAAAGAGCGTGCTCTTGCCAGCGCCGTTCGGGCCGATCAGGCAGTGAATGTCGCCATTTTCGACTTCCAGGGTCACGTCAGACACGGCAGCAAGGCCGCCGAAGGATTTCGAGGCGCCGGCGGCGACGAGCAGAGCGGTCACTGCGCTACTCCCCGGGCTGAAGCGAAAGCTGCGTCGCCGAACCTTTGCGCCACGGCATACGCGCAAGCTTCGCCAAGCCGACCACGAAGCCCTCGGGAACGAACATGACCGCGAGCAGCAGCAGAAGTCCCGTCAGCACCAAGGCAGACTGCTGGCTGTACACTGTGATCAATTGGTAGGCGTACAAAAATATGAAAGTGCCGACCAGAGTTGCAGTCAATTCGCGCCGTCCGGAGAAGGAGACCCAGACGATCGGCATGGCTGCGGCCGGAAGCCCCACGCTCGCCGGGGTGATGAACTGCCCCCAAGCTGTGTAGAGCGCGCCGCTCAAGCCTGCGAGGGCGCTGCCGATGCAGAAAGTCGCGAGGCGATACTTACGGACGTCGTATCCAAGAAGCTCCGCGCGCTGCTCGTTTTCACGGATCGCAATGATCACATTGCCGAAGCGCGAATTTACGAGCATGCGCAAGGCGAGGTAGACGACCACCACCAGCGCCACCATCAGAAAGTAGAGAGCCGCGCCATCAAAGACGAGGGTATGCCCGTCCCATGGAATGTTGAGCGCCTTCATGCCCTTCATGCCATTGAAGCCATTGAGGCGAGCGCGCCCAATCTTCCATTCAGGGCCTGCGGTCTGGCCAAGGAAGAACGCCAGCACAAGCGACGAGGCCAACGTGACGATGCCGAAGAACACGCCTCCAACGCGGCCCCAAATCATGAAGTAGCCAAGGATGGCCGCCGCCGCGCCAGACAGCAACACCGCGAGCCCGAGCGCCTCAAAGGTCGTGAAACCCTTGCCGCCGAGATTGATCGCGATCACGCCGTAGCCGTATCCGGCAAGACCGAAAAAGAAGGTCTGGCCGAAGGACATGATCCCGCCGTACCCCCACATCAGGCAGAGCCCGAGGGCCATGAACAGCCAGATGAAGAAATAAGCGAAATTGCCAACGTCGTAGGGAGTGGCGACGAGCGGATAGGCCAGCACCAGAGCGAGAACGACGGCAAAGCCGGCCCAGAATACCGGGCCGGAGCCAAAGGTGTACGGGCCATTAAGAAGCTTCAGCATCCGAACGCTCCGTTCATGGATTCAGCGCATGTGGCGGTTCATCCAGCCCGTGATGCCGTCCGGCAGGACGCGGATGACGAGGATGACCGCGATGAGCAAGCCGATCTGGCCGACGATCTGCCCATGCCACGCGTTGAGCGTCGTCCGAATGATCGCAAGCAGAACCCCTGCCGGCGCGGTGCCCATGAGCACATTGGCGCCGCCGATCACGACAGTCACAAAGCTTTCGACGACGAAGGTGGACCCCATCGTGGGGATCAAACTCATGGTCGGCGCGTACAGACCGCCGCACAAGCCTGCGAGGCCGGCGCCGAGGCCGAAAGTGATCGCGTAGATCCAGCTGATCTTGACGCCGAGTGCGCGCGCCGTCGTTGCATCCTGCATCGTCGCGCGGGCCATGACGCCAAACTTCGTCCGCATGAACACGAAATAGATGAAAGCGAGCACGGCGATCGACGCGCCGAACAGGATCATCCGATAGGTCGAGAATGAGTATTCGCCAACCATGAAGCTGCCGGGGGGCGTTCCGATACCCGTGACGGTCGAACCGATGACGAGGAGCGTGCCCTGAGTGACCATGAGGCTAAGCCCCCAAGTGGCCAGCAGCGAATCTTCCGGGCGCTTGTAGAAGCGACGGACGATTACGACTTCGATCAACACGCCGATCAGGCCCGCGACGATTGCGCCGCAGAGCTGCGCGGCGATAAGCGGAAACCCAGTATGAACGAGGCCGACCGTGACGTAGGCCCCGCACATGATAAATTCGCCGTGCGCCATGTTGATGATGCCCATCATGCCGAACACGATGGCGAGGCCGGCAGCCGACAGGATCAGAAACGCGAAAACATCCGCGAACTGGTACAGGTAAGAAAAAATGTCACCCATCATCGCAGGTCTCAATCAGCGTATGAGGGCCGTGGCGCTTCGGTGAAGCGCCACGGATGACGGAGCCGCATTACTTCTGGGGCAGGTTGTTCGGGCTATACTGCTCCTGCGGGTCGTCCTTGGTGAGATCGCAGCCGATCGAAGCCAGCCAGTATGGCTGGATCACGCCGAAGTCTTTGTCGACATGGACATCGTGCTTCTCGTCCACCGACAGAAGATACATGTGGTGGCTCATGTGCTGGCTCTTCGGGTCCATACAGATGTTTCCCTCGGGCGCATCGATGCAGAGGTCACCCTTGTCCACGACCTTGCGCAAGTCGTCGAGCTTGGTCGACTTCGCCCGCTCCACCATCTCCTTGTAGAGATAGATGGTGACGTAGGCGTTGTAGCCCATGTCGTTGATGTAGGGCTCGTTCGGGAACATTACGTGCCAGCGCTTTTTGAAATCTTCAGCGACAGGCGTGTTCAGCTCCTCGAACCAATTGGCGGCGGCGTGCATGTTGTTGAGCGCCGGCGGCTTGAAGCGCTTGTGCTCGAAGCCGAGCATGATCTTGATCGAAGAGCCCATCGGCAGGTTGAGCTTGGCGGCTGCGGCTTGTTCGAAGAAGCTATCCTGCGCATCGCCGACATTGATGGTGAGCAACCAGTCGGGCTTCGCCTTTTGAATGTTCTGGATGGTCTGCGCAAACTGGCTTACGCCGAGCGGGATGAATTCCTCGCCGACCACCGTGCCGTTGACGTCCGGCTGCTTGAGGATCGAGCGGTTCCACTCGGCCGAAAGCTGGCCAAAATTATAGTCTGCGGCAATGACGTAGGACTTCGGACCGAAGGTCTTGACCATGTAAGGAATCAAGGTCGAGAACTGCTGCTCGGGAATTGCGCCGGTTGAAAATTCGCGCGCGTCGCAGACGCCTCCCTCATATTGGTTCGTATAGAAATAGGGCACGTCGTGTTTGTCGACGATAGGCCGGATGGCTTCGCGCGAAGCCGAGGTCTCGCCGCCAATCAAAACGTCCACCTGGTCCTTGTCGAGAAAGCGGCGGGCGAACTCCTGATATCGCGCGTTATCGCCTTGCGGATCGAGATGGGTCATCGCGATGGGACGGCCCATGATGCCGCCCGCTTTGTTGATCTCGTCTACCGCCAACAGCGAACCGTGCAGTTTGGGAATGCCGTATGTGGCGAGATCTCCGGAGATATCTTCGATAAGTCCGAGCTTGATAGGATCCGCGGCGAAGGCCGGCGCGCAAAGAGCGCCGAGAGCAAGCGCTGTGGCGCTCGATAAGAACATCGACTTCCGTTTCATTGCGATCACCTCTCCTTTTTCGCAAATGAGCTACGCGTCGCCCTCACACCACGAGATATTTCTTCAAGATCGAGGCGCCGAGTGTGTATTTGGGATCGACCATGTTGCCGAGACGAATGCGTCCGGCCTGGCTCAGCAGCATGTAGGCGTCGATTTCATCGAAACCGTACTCGGCCGCCATCCAGCGCGTGAGTTCGCGATAGGCGATGCGCGCGGCGTCCTCCATCGGACGCGCGCTGCCGATCGTCATGATGAAGTCTTTGGTCTCGAGCCGCGGCCAACCGAAGGTCCAGCCCTTGATGAGATCGACCTTCAAACGCACCGTGGCGCGTTGCTCCACGGCCACTCCGGTGAGTTCGCCGTCTCCCTGCGCAGCGTGGCAATCGCCGACGAACAGATAGGCGGTCGGAATCTTCACCGGCAGATAGATGATCGAGCCCGGACAGACGTCCGGCAGGTCCATGTTGCCGCCATAGTAGTCCGGAACGACCGATGAGATGGCTTCGAGCTCTGGCGAGACCCCGATCGTGCCGATGAATGGCTCGTAGGGCAGGACGATCTTGTCGCTGAAATGCACGCCCGCCGCATCGATGCGCATCCGCTTGACCTTCTCTGGCAGCGGCGGATTGAGGAGCGCGGTCGTGGTGGTTCCGACAAGACCTCCGAATTCCGGAATGAGCGCCGTCGTCCCGTATTCGCCGCGCGTTTCGACAGCTTCGATCGACACAGCCAAGCAGTCGCCGGGCTCCGCGCCCGCGACGGCGAATGGTCCGCTCTGCGGATTGAGGAAGGGATGCTTCAGTTTCTCGGTGGGCTTGTCCGTCTCAGAAGTGATCTTGCCGCTGAATGCGTCCTCGGTGTCGACGACAAGAGTATCGCCCGGCTCCAGAGTCATGATCGGTTTAACGTAGGGGCCATACACGAAGGTGTGCGCCCCTTGCTCAGCGTCGGTGCTTCGATGCTTGCGTCCGGTTTTTCCGGACGCAATACCGCGCTTGGCCATGATTGACGAAGAGAACCAGTCGGAAGCACTCATACGTGAACCCTTCAATTCAGAACGGGGTGGCGACGATTCCAGTCGGTCGCGGATTGGAAGGCGGCCCCCGCGCGCACCAAAAGCGCTTCAGACAAGTGCGGCCCGACAAGTTGGAAGCCGATGGGCAGACCCAAGGCGGTGAAGCCGCCGGGCATGGTGATGGTTGGATTGCCGCTCGAATCGAATGGACAGGTGAAGCGGAGCAAGCGGCTGATCATATCGTTGCTCTGACCGAGCATCGCCATGTCGGCTAGGGAAGGCGCCGCGAACGATTGCGCGGGAACCAACAGAAGATCGATCGACTGGAACATGTGAGCGACCGCGCCTTTGAACTCGGCGCGACGCAGAAGAATTTTCTGGTAGTCGAGCGCGTTTAGCGCACGCCCCGTCTCGATCAGCCCCGAAAGCGCCGGCCCATATTCGCTCTTGCGGGAAGGATAGGTTTGCTCATGAGCGACGGCGGTTTCAATGGCGCAATTGGGAATCCAGTCTGCGAGCACGACCGTTGAGTCGGGCGCCTTAATCTCGACGATCGTCGCGCCGAGACTCGCAAGGGTCTCGCGTGCGGCCTTGACAACGGCGACTGTCTGCTCGTCCACCGCGGTTTCGGCCCACACCGGATCGTAGCCGATCCGCAGCCCACGAATGCCGTCGTTGAGTCCTGCAAGATAGTCGGAAGGCCCGCCCGGCAGCGTCGTCGTGTCTTTTGGATCCTCGCCAGCGATGATTCCGAGGATTGCGCCGCAATCGGCCGCGCTGCGCGCCATCGGTCCGATATGATCGAGGGAGGCGGCAAGTTCAAACACGCCGTAACGGCTCACTCGGCCCCACGTGGGCTTGAGACCGGTGACGCCATTCGCGGCCGAGGGAAACCGAATGGAGCCGCCTGTGTCGGAACCCAAAGAACCGTAGCAAAGGCCGGCCGCCGTCGCGACACCCGAGCCACTAGAGGAAGCGCCCGGCCACGCATCCGCATTCCAGGGATTGCGCGGTGGCGTGACATTGGGATGATGATCGGCGTAAGCGCTTTCTGTTAACTGGAGCTTGCCGAGGATAATGGCGCCTGCGTCGGAAAGCCGCTTCACGACGGTCGCGTCTTCCGACGGCATGTAGTCCTTGTGGATCGTCATGCCCGCTGCAGTCGGCGCGTTCGTCGTCCAGCAAAGATCCTTGACCGCGATTGGAACTCCGTGCAGGGGCCCTTTGACCTCGCCGCGCCCGATCTCGACCTCCGCCTGTTTTGCCTTCGCCATGGCGGAATCAGCCATCACGGTCGCGTAGCTCTTGAGCTTGGGATCCAGAGCGGCGATTCGATCAAGCTCGGCTTTCGTCACCTCCACGGGCGACAATGCGCGAGATTGAATCTTTTGAGAGACATCCAGCAAAGTGAGGAACGAAAGATTGGACAAGAGAAACCTTCGCAATCGGGAAAGTGGTTCTCCATAAGCAGGAACCGTGCCGAGCAGCGAGGACGTCAAACGCTGAGCCCGTTGGGGTGTAGAGCGACGTAGACGGAGATTCTTTTCGGCGCCTTTGAACAATAAAGCAGCGGCGCTATATGTTGCGGGAGCGCTACGCATCCATGCCTTCACGAGGCATTGAGTCAGACTAGAGACGCCTGCATATTGCTGAATCAAAGGCGGTCGCGTCATCGACGCTCACCGCATTGTGAGCCGAGGAGCGTTCGATCAACAGCAGCGCGTACGATCTGCTTGTCTCCAAGAGATCGCTGGGCCCGCAGGCGCGTCCCACACGGTTAAACCGTCGGCTGCATCGGCACGACAAGTGCGCGGACGCCGAGCGCCGCTTTACATCGCGCAGCAACAACTCGTATTTAGCACGCTTCGAACGAGACTATGTTTTCATCGAGGACTCTGCTTGCCTCAAAGCGCCATCCTATTTGGCTGCTAGCGACAGCGCACCTTATCGATAAGGCCGGTCAGAGACGCGGGCGCTCTCTGATCGGCCAAGGGGGATCGACGATATCGCTGTCCGCGGTCAGATGATTGCCTCAGGCGTCGCAGGAAACGAGCCCAAAATTCCGTTCCAAACAAGAGGCTCAGGCGGAAAGCGAAGCCGGCGTCGCGCGCAGATTCGAGAGTCGCTTGTATTGTGAGGGCGTCACGCCGCGTTCCTTGCGGAAATGGCGGTTGAAGTTGGAGATATTAGCGTAGCCAACCTCGAAGCAGATGTCGGTGACCGGGCGTCCCGTGTCCGACAGGAGTTTGCAGGCGCGGCCGATGCGCAGTTTTCGCGAATAGTCGACGAAATTGGCGCCGGTGTTCTTTTTGAAGAAGCGGGAGAAAGCCGATTGCGTCATCCCGGCGATCGCCGCCGCCTCCGACATTCTAACCTTCCCCGAGAGATTGTTGACGACATATGAGATGACGTCATGCACGACGCGGAGCGTTTCCCTATCGAGGGTCGGGGCATAGTCGGGGGAAGCAAGGATCTTCTTCTCAGGCGTGCGTGCGAGCAAATCGATGAGCTCAAAAAACAGCGCAAGCCGCTGAAATCCGCGCGCCGCGCCGACACGCCGCATGAGATCGGCGCCGCAGCGCGCGGCGTCGCCGAAGAACTCGAAGCCCCTCAGGGCGTCGGCCAGAAATGGCTCGAGATCGGCGAGTTCGGGAAAGACGTCCGCCTGTGAGCGCAACAGCTCGGGGACGAACTGAATCACCATGTCCCGTCCTTCGATCACCTCGCCGGGCTTGAGATCGCTGATCCAATTGTGCGGTAGGTTGGAGCCCGCGAGCACGAGGTTGCCCGGTCCGAACTCGCCGATATAGTCGCCGACGAACTGACGCCCGTGCGAGCGGGTGATGAGGTGGATTTCATATTCGGGGTGATAATTCCAGCGCGCGATGTTGCTTGGACAATCGTGCTGATGCCACTTGAACGATTGCGAAGGATCAGTGACGATCAATTCAAAGTCCGGGAGTCGGGCCGCGCTTTTCCTCCGCGCCATGTCTCATTCCTCTATCGTCTTCGCGCCAATGAGCGACCGGTCTCCTTGTCGAAGACGTGAAGGTTATCATCCGAGAACGTCATCCGCACGTGATCGCCAACCGCAGGACATTGTTGCGCCGGCAGAAGGACGCCAATCTCGACGCCGGCGTATTTGAAATTGATCAGAGCGTCATTGCCCAGGAATTCGATGAGGTCGACATCGCCGTCGATGACGTTGACGGTGTCGGAAGCACTCGCGGCGCGGAAGTGAGCGGGTCGGACGCCGGCGACGACCGTCTGCGAGCCATCAAGGTCGAAGCGTTCGCGATCAATGAAGAGCGCCGGCGCATTGCGGCTCGTCGCGTTGAGTTCGCTCCCGTTCACGTCAACATCAAAGAAGTTCATCGCCGGCGTGCCGATGAAGGCCGCGACGAATTGACTGTCCGGGCGCTCAAAGATTTCGCGCGGCGTGCCAACCTGCTCGATCAAGCCGTTGCGCAGAAGAACGATGCGGTCGGCGAGGGTCATCGCCTCAAGCTGGTCATGGGTGACATAGACTGTCGTCGTTTTGAGCCGCTGATGCAGTCTGGCGATCTCGACGCGCATATGATTGCGCAGCTTGGCGTCGAGGTTCGAAAGCGGCTCGTCGAACAGAAAAACGCCTGGCGTCTTGACGATGGCGCGAGCGATCGCGACGCGCTGCTGCTGGCCGCCGGAGAGCGCTGTCGATTTGCGGTCCAGGACCTCCTTGAGGCCAAGGGTTAAAGCGGCGGCCTGAATGCGCCGTTCGATCTCGTCCGGCGCGATCTTCATCCGGCGCAGGCCGAACGTGATGTTGTCACGCACTGACATGTGCGGATAGAGCGCGTAGTTCTGGAACACCATCGCGATGTTGCGCTCGCGCGGCGAGAGCTGATTGACCACCCGCCCGTCGATCGAGAGCTCGCCGCCCGTGATGTCCTCGAGCCCTGCGATCATGCGGAGGATCGTCGATTTACCGCAACCCGACGGCCCGAGAAAGACGATGAACTCGTGGTTGCTGACCTCGAGGTTGAAACCGGCGACGACCTCGGTCTCACCGTAGCTTTTCGAGATGTTGCGGAACGACAGCTCGGCCATCGGGTCAGGCGGCGGCTTTTGTCATGTCGATCTGCAACTTGACGTCGGCGGGGCGCCCCTCTGCGGCGCGCTCGAACGCCTCGATCGAGCGCTCGAAATCGAAGGTCGAGGAGATCAGTGGCTTCAAGTCGACCTTGCCCGAACCGATGAGGTTGAGCGCGCGCTCATACATATTGGCGTAGCGGAAGACGGTCTCGATCCGCAATTCCTTGCCGATCGCGCCGGGAATGTTGAAGGCCACCGGCTCGACCGGAATGCCCACCAGCACAATCGCGCCTGCGGGGCAGGCAAGGCTTACCGACCCTTCGATCGCCTTCGCCGCGCCGCTCGCATCAAACACCACGTCGGCGCCCCAGCCACTTGTCTCGCCTTTCACCGCATCAAGGAGATCACGCTTGGTGATGTTGACCGGGATAATCCCCGGATAGCGGCTGGCGATGTCGAGCTTCGGCTGGTGGACGTCGCTCACCAGAACCTTGCTGCAGCCCCCCGCGAGCGCCGCGAGAGCGACCATGATGCCGATGGGGCCGGCGCCAAGCACGACCGCGACGTCGCCCGGTTTGATGCGCGCCCGCGTCGCCGCTTGCATGCCAACGGCAAAGGGTTCGACCATCGCGCCCTCTTCGAACGTGACGGTGTCGGGAAGCTTGAAGGTGAAGGCCGCGGGATGGACGACTGACCCTGTAAGGCAGCCGTGGATCGGCGGCGTCGCCCAGAAGGTCACGTCGGGATCGACATTGTAAACGCCGAGCCGCGTCGCCTTGGAGCGGAAGTTCGGAATGCCGGGCTCCATGCAGACGCGATCGCCAACGACAAGCGAGCGCACGTTGGCGCCAATCTCGGTCACCGTGCCTGACGCCTCGTGCCCGAGCACCATCGGGCTTTTGACAATGTAGGAGCCGATGCCTCCGTGCGTGTAATAATGGACGTCGCTGCCGCAAACACCCACTGTGTGCAGCTTGATCCTGACGTCGTCGGGGCCGAGCGTCGTAGGAAGGTCGATATCTCGTAGAGAGAGGACTCGCTTCCGTTCGAGAACAAGCGCGCGCATATGTTTATCCTTGATTTCTAGGTTTAAGAGCGGAGCTTAAAAAGCTGCTTAGCACGCCAAGGAACAGCAACGGCGGCAGCGAAAGCAGAATGACCGATGCGTTGAGAATGCCCCACGGCACATCGCGGCCGAGCTGGGTCATCTCGGAGGCCACGACTGGAAGCGTCTTGGCGTCGGACGTCGTCAGCATCAGCGCGATGAGGAACTCGTTCCAGACGAGCACAAAGGAGAACACAATCGCGCCCATGAGCGACTTCCACGCGATTGGCAGCGCGATGAGGAAAAAGATCGAATAAGGGCCGTACCCGTCGACGAAGGCCGCTTCCTCGATTTCGTTCGGCACGCGCTTAAACGCAGGGATCGCGAGCCAAATGGTGGTCGCGAGCGTCAGCAGGCTGTAGGTGACGATGAGCGCGATGCGTGTATCGTACAGATCGACGTCGAGCCAGATCACGATAAGCGGAATGGCGATCGCGACCGGCGGAAGAAATCTCAGCGACAATACGAAGAACTGGATGTCGTTTGCGAAGCGCATCGGATATCGCGCGACGGCGTAGGCCAGAGGAAGCCCAAGGGCGGCGCCGATCAACACCGAACATCCGGACACGATGATCGAGTTGATTAAGCCCGCGCGAACGCTGTCGCGCTCGAGCACGTAGAGAAAATTGTCGAGCGTCGGAGTGAAAAACAGCATCGGCGTCGGCGTCACGATGTCGACGCGGTTTTTGAAGCCGCTGAGAAGCGTCCACAGGATGGGAATGACCACTGACGCCGCGACCAGCACGATGATCGCGCGGGCCGCGAATCGGCTCAGACCTCTTGCCAACGCCGCACCCGCCGCCAGAGAACAGTGAAGGCCACAGTCGTCGCGATCATCATCAGCACCGCCATGCTCGACGCATAGGAGATGCGACCGGATTCGATGAAGCCTTGCGAGAAGGCGTACATGTCGAGCGTTTCCGTGGTGATGCCCGGACCGCCACGCGTCATGACGTAGATCAGATCGAAAGCTCGCAGCAATTCGATCATCTTGACGAAGACGAGGCTGATGAGCGCGCCGCGCAGCATCGGCAGCGCGACATAAGCGTAGACCTCCCAGGTCCGCGCATGATCGAGGCGCGCTGCTTCGAGCGGCTGCGGCGGCAACGTCTCGAGAAGCTTGACGATGACGACCGAGAACAAAAGGCCCCATTGCCAGACGTCGACGATTGCGACTGCCAGCATGGCGGTATGCGGGTCGGCGAGCAGGTCGACCGGATGGCCGGTGATCAGTCTTAGCGGGTAGACTGCCAGACCAAACAGCGGATGAAAGGCGAAGCGCCAGACAAAAGCCGCCGAGACGCGCGGCAAGAGCGCCGGCACGATGAACAGGACGCAAAGCGCGTTGCGCACGTTCGGCGATGTCGCCTCGAACAGGAGAACGGCAAGCGGAACCGCGACCGCCATCGTGGCGACGACGGTGAGGATCTCCCATTCGATCGAGACCCAAACGGAATTGAGAAAGCGCGGATCGTCAACAAGCGCGCGGAAGTTGGCGAAGCCGACATAGACGCTGTCGGGATTGCTGAGCTCTCGGTTCTGCAGGGCGATGTTGATGGCGTCGATCGTCGGCACGAAAGCCAGAATCGCAAGGACGACCATGGTCGGGACGGTGAAGACGATCGGCAGGCTCGTGCGAATTTTCATAGGCGTCTGGGGCGAGCTGCTTTGAACTCCGGCGGCGCCCCTCCGCAGCGCGGAAGGGCGCTCTTTTCAGCCGATTCTACTTGCGATTGGCCACAAGACCCTTCGCGTAGGTGTTGAGCTCGTCAAGCGAGCCTTTGATGTCGGTGCGCGTGCCGGTGATGAGTTCCTCGAGCTCGATGCCCCAGTGGTCGCCAAGGTTCGGCCATTCCGGATCCTGCCAGAAATTGACCGCCGTTACTTTGGCTGTGTCAGCGAGAGCCTGGCCCAGGTCCGCGCCAAATTTCTGGTTGAACTCATCGCTCGTCATGATGCTGGTGCGATTCAGCTCGCCGAACTGGCCGTCGTCGAGGCGCCGCTTTTCGTTCTCCTTCGACGTCGCCCAAGCGATGAACAAGCCGGCGCATTTCTTCGCGGCGTCGTCCT
This sequence comes from uncultured Alphaproteobacteria bacterium, assembly GCA_963702825.1. Classification (GTDB taxonomy): domain Bacteria; phylum Pseudomonadota; class Alphaproteobacteria; order Rhizobiales; family Beijerinckiaceae; genus Roseiarcus. The sequence goes on along the minus strand of CAVPEE010000045.1, from coordinate 37,681 downwards.
TGTTCGCCTTTGCGCCAATGGCGAGCCCGTGGGCGTAACCGCCACCGGTCAGCGGCGACGGCGGCCGCGCATAGCCGACCTTGCCGACCACCTTCGACACTTTCGGATCGATCGCCTCGCCCGAGAGCGGCGTCGATTCGACGAGCAACGCCACCTGGCCTGAGAGGAATGCGCCCGTCGATTCGTCCCAGCTTCCCGTCTTGGTGCCGGGCGGAGAATATTTGAAGAGGTCGAGATAAGTCTGAGTGGCCTTCACCGCGGGCTCGCCGTCGAACGCAGGCTTGTCACCATCAAACCACTTGCCGCCGAAGCCCCGGAAGTACGGCATCCAGCGCCAAACGTTCGCGCCCGAGCCACGCTGGCCGCGCAGCGCGATGCCGTAGACGCCATGATCCGGGTCATGCAGCTTCTGCACAGCGACGATCATCTCGTCGAGAGTCGTCGGCACCTTGACGCCCGCCTTCTCAAGCAGATCCTTGCGGTACACGAGCAGGTCGCCGCCGCCGGTCAGTGGCGCGAAGTAGACCTTGTCCTCGAAGGTCGCGACCTTTTGCCGGCCGGGATCAAAGTCGGCGAAGTCGTAGTCCTTGGGATAGTAATCAAGCAGCGGCGCGACCCAATTGGATTTCGCAAACAGCGCGACATTGGCCTCGTCAATATAGTAGACGTTGTACTTGCCGACGGTCGAAGCGTCGGCGCGTGACTTGGCGCGGCGATCGTTCTCATTGAGATAGTCGATGTTGAACGACGCGCCTGAGAGGCCCTTGAACTCGTCCTTGTATTTCTCAAGCAGCGTCAGGCCGTCGCGCGGCTGGGCCAGCACGCGTATATCATGACTGCAGACGGCTTCCGCGTTGGCGGTTCCCGCAAGACCGGCGGCCAGGACCAACGCCCCGCCGGCAGCGGCGGCCAAAGCAGCTCTTAACCTCATATCGCGTTCCCTCCATTTTGATTTTATCGCTCCGACGGCGCCGAGAGCGGCAACGGGACGTTCGGCCCCATCGTTACATTACGACTGACACATTCGCCGGGACTAGCCACTGGATTGCGACGAACTGATACGAATTTGTTCGTATAGCGTATCACAACGCATCAAAAGGCGGGGAAGCGCGCATTTGATCATCAATCAAGCGGTGCGCGGTTTCTCACAATTCGCGCACAAGGCCTGTCAAACACAGGAGGCGACCGCCTGCTGAGTAGCGAAGGTCCTCGCGCTGCGCGGCCGCCCTCTCCGCCACGAGTTGCGCGTCGGGCCGGATTCGGGCGCCGGCGACCAAACTCGCGTGGCGTACGCGGCAAATCCGCGCTGTGCCGCTCGTCAGTCGCTCGCGAATTTCCGTTTCTGGTGGATCGCGGTTGTAGACCGAAGGTCCGGTTCAGGATGGAGATCAGACAGCAAACGGCGCCGGTTACGCGTCAGAAGGTCTGAAAACAATTGCTGGGTGGAGAACGCTGACAGAAGCTGTAAGGTTGAGCAAAGCTGCCGAACCTGAGTGAAAAATGGCGACAAGGCCGAAAGCGAAAGATCTGACTGTCGGCAGGATGGACCCGAACGACAAGCGGGTTATAGGCCAGCAAGTGGTCGCTCGAATTCTCGAGCTGATCCGAACGGGGAGTCTGCGCGCGGGCGACCGGCTACCTCCCGAGCGTGAGCTCATCGAGATTTTCGGCATCAGCAGGCCAAGTCTCCGCGAAGCGCTGCGGGCTCTTTCAATGCTAGGAGTCATCAACTCCCTGCACGGCGGCGGCGCTTATGTCAGCGATCTTGATGCGCGGACACTGCTTGCGCCCCTCGACTTCTACCTCTCTTTGACGAAGTCCAATTTTGCCGACGCCTTCGATAGTCGGAGGGTCATCGAGATTGAAATTGCGCGAAGAGCGGCCGCAAAGGCGACGGCCGCGGATATCCACGATCTCCGCGATATCATCGAGGCGCATAAGACGGTTCAGGATGATCCCGTTGGATTCCGCATTCTCGACACCCGCTTCCACGAGAAGTTGTCCGAGATAGCCGGCAACGCCGTGCTCCAACGAATTGCTTACGGCCTGTACAATCTTGGCCTCGACTTCCAGAACTTTGACCGACGGGCGCGGAACGAGCCCGGCCTGATCGCCCAGAGCACAGCGGATCACATCAAGATCGCCGCGGGGATCACGACGCATATTCCCGATCGCGCCGCCGACGCGATGTCGGAGCACATCCGCAATATCGAAGTCAGCACGCAGCGGGTTCTTTCCGGTCTGGAAGCTCCGCGCTCGCCGGGGCAAGCGGAGCGCATATCAAGAGTGGCAGCGGAGGTTCTCTCTCACCGGCAGCCTATTGCGGCGCGCCGTCGAACGCGGGCTTGAGATCAATATCATTCGCTTTCGCGACGGCGCGGGCCAGTTCAGGGAGCATCGCCGCGCCGAACCCGTCTGCTACGGCTTTGGCGTAGATCTCTCGCACACTACCTGCAAGGCGTCCCTTCAGGCCCACCGACCGGGAAAATTGAAAGACGTCGGAAATCGTGCGCAGCGCGTCGTCGAGCGCGTAGGGATGACTTTGACGATCGCCCGAGACGACCCAGCCAATGAACGTGTCATAGAACGGACAGTGCATACGGCTTGAGCGCACGAGGTTGTCGAAGGACGCGGCGTCGAGCCCGGCTTTGACCGCGAGCGCCAGCGCCTCCGAATAGAGCGCTGCGTAGCCGAGCGATATGAGGTTGTTGACCAGCTTGAGCCGGTGGCCGTTCCCAAGCGCGCCCGCATGTTGGATGGTCGTGGCGAAGGCGGCGAGAACAGGCCGGATCCGCTCGAGTGTCGACAGCTCGCCTCCGACCATAGTCGACAGCGCGCCTTGCCAGGCCTCATGCGGCGAACGTCCAAGAGGCGCGTCGACAAACACGAGGCCACGCGGCGCATATTCTGCGGACAGGCGCAGCAATGTGGAAGGATCGGAGGTCGTGCAGTCGACAATGGTGAGTCCGGGCCGGGAGCCAGCGGCAAGCCCGTCGTCTCCCGCCACCAAAGCCTTAACTTCCTTTGCGCCAGGGACGCAAAGAAGGACGATATCGCAAGAGGCCGCCATGGCTTTGGGAGTGGAGACTTCCTGTGCGCCGCGATAAACAACGTCATCCAGCGCCTTGCGGTTTTTATGCGCCATCACATGCAGCGGAAAGCCCCGCTTCAGGATGTTGACGGCCATGCCGTGGCCCATGTGACCAAGACCGATAAAGCCGACATGAATAGCGCCGTCCGTCATACGCGCTACCTCCGCTCATCCCGGCAGCCGGCAACCGAAAAACAATTCATCATGGATCCTCTTGTGGCGTGTCGAGCGGCAGAGCGGACACGACTTCCGACCGAGAGCGTTTGATTCCGAGAAGCACGCCGCGCGTTCCCGCAAAACGTTTGATCGCCATGACTAACAGGAGGATCATTCCCCACGATGCGAGCGCCAGATGAGGACTGACGTTCATGAGATTGAAGCCGCTCGCGACGACTTGAAGAATCCAGAGCGCGACGAATAAGCCGCCCACTCCGCCAAAGCCTCCATAGGGATCAATGCCTCCCAAAATCGCCGCGAGAATTGTGATCAGCAGGTATGACTGAGCAATGTCCGCGCCCGCGGAGTTGAAGCGCGCCATCATGATGATCGCAGCAAGCCAACATAAGACGCTCGAGATGAGGTAGACCCAGACTTGCACACGGCGCGTGTTGACGCCGGAGAAACGGGTCGCCTCCAGGTTCGATCCGATCATGTGGATGCGCACCCCAAGCTCGGTCCGCGTCAGAAGCACGTGCGCAGCCAGCGCCACGATAACGAAGACGACGAACGAAAGCGGGAGGCCCGCGATCGTCTTGTTGGAGACCAGGATCAAGCCGTCGGGGAAGCCGGACAAAGTCCTGCCGCGAGTGAAATAGATGCTCAGGCCATGAAGCAAAGTCATGGTTCCGAGCGTCACCAGGATCGGATGGATCCCGATGGCGGCCACCATCAATCCAGTGATCACGCCAACCACGATGCAGCTCAAAAGCCCAGCGGCGAGCGCGCCAGACAGCCAGAGGGCAAGAGTCATCCCGCTCGCATGGGCCGGCATGACAGCGGTCAGGATCCAGGCCATCAGCAAGCTCGCCTGATTCGCGGTGGCAATGATCGCCAGATTGATGCCGCCCGAAATTAGGGGGATCGCCATCGCCAGCGAGAGCAGCCCCAGCTCAGGAAGCTGGAACATCATCGCTTGAAGCGTTGTGACGTGCGGAAAGGTCGCCGGCATAAAGACCGAGAAGACCGCAAGGAGCAGCGCTAGCAGCGCAAAGAGGCCTGCGATACCGGTCGGACGCTCTCTAAGAGTGGCAATCAGTCGATCGAGCTGGTTCGACCCTCGGCGGCGAGGCTCTGCGAAACGAGGAGGACCGGCGCCCATTAGGCGGGTCTCACGACGAAAGGTTTGCGGCCGCGATACTCGGCGTAAGCAGTCAGGCTGACGGAGATCAGGATGGCAAGACCGATAACCACCCCAAAAAAATACGACGATACGCCGACCAGATTGAGCCCGTTCTGCAGCATGGCGAGAAAGAGAACGGCGAGCACAACGCCGCCTACGGACCCGACGCCGCCAACCAGACTGGCGCCTCCCAAAATAGCGACAGCGAGCACATTCAATTCCTGCCCGGCCATCGCTGTCGGAACGGCCTGGTGGACGCGACCTGCCTGAACGAATCCAGCGACGGCCGCGAGAAACCCGAGATAGCCGTAAGCCAGCAATTGGACGCGAAGCACGCCGACGCCAACTCGACTTGCAGCCTCCGGATTGCCGCCAAGCGCGTACACTTGTCGTCCGATCCGCGTCCACGCCATCAGATATTGGGTCAGCAGGACCACAGCGATCATGACCACGATCGGTAGAGTGATCTTCACGACTCCGGAGGCCGTGGCGAAACGCAGGAAGGTGATGCGGCCCGACCACCAATCGGGCAGATTGTAAATCTCCTCTGCATTGGTGAAGTAGATAAGGAGCGCGTAATAGGTACTGGAAGTGGCGATCGTCACGATGATGGAGACAATGCGTAAATAGTACGTCAGGAGCGCATTGATGCAGCCGAGAGCCGCCCCGAGAATCGCGCCAAGCGCAAGCGCCAGCGCGGCTGGACAGCCGACCTGAGCGATGAGGTATGCTGCAAGATATTGCGACGCCGAAGCCGTTGCGGTGAACGAAACGTCGATGCCGCCGGAGGCTAGAACCACGAATGCGCCGGCAGCGAGGATCGTGGTGACGGAATAGGCTTCGATCAGATTCACGAGATTGGAGAGGGTAAAAAAATACGGCGACGACAAAGAGAAAACGATCGCCGTCACCAGGATAGCGGCCAACAGCACAGATTCTGTGCGCCCAAAGAGGGCTGCAAACAGTTTAAGCATAGAGCGCGTCCGAAAGTGCGCTTTGATCGGCGACTCCGGGGATGAATTCGCTGACGATCCGCCCATTGCGCATCTGCAGAATGCGGTCGGAATTGTAATAGACCTCAGGGACCTCATCGGAGATGAGAAGGATGGCTACGCCCTGAGCCGCCAGGCGACGCACCAGTTCATAAATGCCCTGTTTGTTGCGGACGTCGACGCCGACAGTCGGGCTATCAAGAATCAGGACCTTCGGATCAGTCGCCAGCCACTTCGCCAAGACGACACGCTGCTGATTGCCGCCGGACAGGGTCAGGACAGCTGCGTCGGCGTTTCGCGCCCGAATGCCAAGCCGGGCGATCCAGTCGCTGGCCAGCCCGCTTCGACGACTGGGCGCAACGAGACCAATCGCGTCAGCCAACCTGTCAAGAACCGTGATCGCGACATTATCTGCGATGGATTGCTTGAGATTGAGACCGAGTGTCAGTCGATCTTCAGAAACATAGGCGATGCCCGCTTTCACCGCGTCCTGATTTGAGCGAAGACGCAGTGGCGCTCCATCGAGCAAAATTTCGCCTTGCTCCAGCGGAGACATCCCGAACAGCGTCAAGGCGAGTTCGGTTCGACCGGCTCCCAATAGGCCGATCACGCTCAGAATCTCGCCTCGACGAAGAACGAAGGAAACGTCCTCGAACTCGCCCGCGCGCGAAGCGCCTCGAACTTCGAGCGCCGGGCGCGCATCGCGCAACGAGCGAGCCGTCACTGCGTGCAGGATGCTCTCGCCGGTCATGAGTTCCGCAAGGCGATGGTCATCGATCTCGGAGGCTGGGAACGTGCCAACCTTGCGTCCGTCGCGCAGCACAGTCACGCGTTCGGCAATCTCAACGACCTCCTCCAACCGGTGACTGACGAATACCACCGCGACACCCAGCGCTTTGAGTCGGCGGACGGTCTCCAGCAACAACTCGACCTCACGTCGTGTGAGCGACGCCGTCGGCTCGTCCATGAATAGGATCCGAGCATTCGCGGCGAGGCCACGGCAAATGGCGACGATCTGGCGCTGCGCGACCGGGAGCGTCCCGACCTTTGCGTCGAGGGGGAGTTGTGCGTTCAAGCGTGCGAGCGCAGCGGTCGCGGCGTCGCGCATAGCGCGCCGCGGTGGCGGCAGCAAAGGCAAGCGCAGCTCGCAGTCGATCGCTATGTTCTCAAGCACGCTGAGATTGGGGAAGAGAGACAGATCCTGGAAGATCACTTGCACGCCGAGCGACTTGGCCAATTTCGGCGTGAGGCTCGAGTAGCGAGAGCCGTCGATCGTGATCGAACCGCCGCGATCCGGGATATGAACGCCGCTGATGATTTTGATCAGTGTCGACTTCCCCGAGCCGTTTTCGCCCACAAGGCAATGCACCTCGCCCGCATCGACTGACCAATCGATCCCCTCAAGGGCCACCGTTCCGCCAAATCGCTTGCTGATTCCAGCAAGCGAAAGGAACGGCCGCGGAGCGTCGAGGGCGGGTGCATCCGTGGTCATGACGCTCGTCCGAGAATCCAATGTCAGAGGGTAGAGAGGCCGAGGGCCGAGGCGCCGCGCCTCATGTGGAGGTCCAAACCGGGCGCGGCTCTCGACGTCGATCGTCAAGCGTCAGATGATCTTGGCCCACTTTTCGATGGTCTGAGGATTGAGATCGATCTGCTTGTTGGCGCGGATGACGTGTTTGTCAGTATTGACCTGGACGACCCCCACGCCCGGCAGCTCCATGCCGTCTTTGATCTCGCCGCCGGTCGCCAGCGTTTTGCCGAGAGCGACAAGCGCATAGCCCGAATTGATCGGGTTCCAGAGGTAACCGCGAGTGATGGCTCCTTCCTTCATCAGCTTGAGACCCTGACTCGGAATGAATGGCCCAACGACAATGACCTTCCCGATTTTATCTTGGTCGGCGACAGCCTGCCCGGCGCCAATCGGCCCGTTGGCGCCGAAGATCAAGAATCCTTTGAGGTCAGGATGCGCCTGCATCTGGTCGATCGCTGTCTTATAGCTGTCATCCACGCTGTTGGAGACGCCGAAACGATCGCCGATCTGCTGCATCTTCGGATATTTCTGCTTCTGCAGCGCGGCGGCGTAATCGGCCCAGAGATTGTGTAGCGTGACGGTCAAGCCGCCAACGTAGACCACGTATTTGCCTTCGCCGCCGATCGCGTCGGCGAAGGCCTCGAGATGGGCCTCGCCGAAGGCTTTGTCCTGGATGAGTTCAACGTCCCAATCAGCGTTCTTTTGCTCGGGCGATTCGTTCATAATGACCTTTATGCCGGCGGCTTGGGCTCGACCGAGCACAGGCTCGAGCGCCTTGCCGTCGTTGGGTATCACCCCGATCACGTCGACCTTTTTGGCGATCAAATCCTCGATCGCGCGGACTTGCTCCGCGGGATCGTCGGTTGTCGGATTGATGATCGAGGCGTCGACGCCGAGCTCTTTTCCGGCTTGCGCGACTCCCTTGGCGACATTGTCGAACCAGGGAATCTTCACCTTGCCGACAACGCCAATCTGCACCGGATTGTTGGCCGCAAGGACGATTGGCGAGGGCAGAATGGAAAGCGCGCCCAGCGCGCCAGCGCCCTTCACCAGAGTTCGACGAGTGATCTTACGCATCGCAATCTCCTCCCGTTTTTTTGGTCCCTGCGAAGCCCGGCCGATCGGGACCTTCAAAGTGGACAGACCACTCTTATTTCTGTCCAAAACCTTTGCGATGGTCAAGGGGGCTCGCGGAGCAGACAATGAGCGCCGCTGTAGGGCGTTCAGGCTGCGAGCAGCGGCAAGCGCAGCATGAGTGACCGGTTTGGTGAAGGGGCCCATATTGGGGTGAGCCCATCCTTCGCGGAGAGCGTACTGCGCTCGAGTATCGCCGATGCCGTTACCCTTGCTGCGCCGTCTACTGCGCCAGGAATCCGCCGTCGACCGCGAGCGTATGGCCGGTGATCATCGCCGCCGCGGGACTCACGAGGAAGGCGATCGCCGCCGCAATATCGGCCGGCTCGGCGAGCTTCCGCAAGGGAGTCATCGCCTCGATGCGGGCGACAAGGTCGGGATCCTTGAGAATGGGTCCGATCAGTTCCGTGCGCACGTACGTCGGAGCCACCGCGTTCACTCGAATGACGTGCGGCGCCCATTCGACCGCGAGCGCGCGAGTCATATTGACGATCGCGCCCTTGGTCGCCTGATAGGACACGTTGGGATAGAGACCGCCGCCCGATAGGCCCATGATCGACGCGACGTTCACGATTGCGCCGCCGCGTCCGGACGAGATCATGGGGCCCGCGGCGGCGCGAGCGCACAAGAAAGACCCGGTCAAGTTGACCGACAGGACTTTGTCCCAATCGCCAAGCGGAAGGTCAACGGCGGGCCGGCGGATCGCAATGCCGGCGTTGTTGACGAGAATGTCCAAGCGACCCTCGCGCTCGAGAGTCGCCTGCACCATCGCGTTCACGCTCGCCTCGTCGGCGACGTCAGCAAGGATCGCGGTCGCATGAAGGCCGCTCGCACGGATTTCCGCCGCCGCGCTCTCGGTCGTTTCTTTGTCGCGATCAGCCAGGACGACGCGTGCGCCGGCCGCCGCCAGTGTCTCCGCGGTCTCGCGGCCAATCCCGCGGGCGCCCCCTGTCACGATCGCGACGCGGCCCTCGAGACGCATCCAATCGCGGACATCCACCATTCATGCTCTCCAGCGGAAGAAACTCGCTCAGGGCGCCTGCGCGCCGCGCGTGTTCACGTGAATTGCATAGAGCGACGTATGCCCGCAGATATACAGGCGGTCGCGCGTCGGACCGCCGAAGCAAACATTGGCGACCTTTTCCGGAACGGGGATTTTGCCGATGAGGTCGCCGTCGGGCGTGATGCAGTGAACGCCGTCGCCCGCGCTCGTCCAAATATTGCCGTCGATATCGACGCGGAAGCCGTCCGGAATGCCGGGAGAGATGTCGGCAAGTACGCGGCCTTTGCTGAGCTTGCCGTCCGCGACCTTGAAGGCCCGGATGTGATGGGGCCAGTCTGGGTTCGGCCAGAAGCCGGAATCCGCGATATAGAGAAATTTCTCGTCCGGCGAGAAGGCAAGGCCATTCGGGCGCCGGAAGTCGTCCACGACAACGCGCAGCGAGCCGTCGCGCGGATCGAAGCAATAGACGTTGCAGCTGCCGATCTCGCTCTCCGCCTTGCCGCCCTCATAGGCCGCGCTGATGCCATAAGTCGGATCGGTGAACCACACCGTGCCGTCCGACTTCACCACCACATCGTTCGGCGAATTCAGGCGCTTGCCATCATACCGGTCGGCGAGGACGGTGATGGTCCCGTCATATTCGGTGCGGGTCACCCGTCGGCCCCGATGCTCGCAGGTGATGAGGCGGCCTTGCCGGTCGCGCGTGTTGCCATTGGAGAAGTTCGAATCGACGCGGAAGACGGTGACCTGAGACGTCTGCTCATCGAAGCGCAGGATCCGATTGTTGGGTAGATCGCTGAACAATAGGCAACGCTGGTCGGCGAAATACACCGGACCTTCGGCCCAGCGCAGGCCCGTATGCAGCTTCTCCAGAAACACGATCGGGATCGTGTAGGGAGCGAAGCGCTTGTCCAGCGTCTCGAATGGCTCCATGCGGTTCTCCTGTCAGCTTGCGCCCGGCTTCGCGGCCGTGGCGGCGCGTTGGCGCCGTTGGGCGGCGTAGACCGAGAGGCCGACCGCGACGATCAGAATCGCCCCGTTGAAGAAAAACTGGACGTAGAAAGGCGCGCCAAGCTGCTGCACGCCTGAGAACGAAAACGCAAGTACGAGCACCGAAAGCAAAGTCCCGATCACGTTGACTCGGCCGGGTTTGATGGAGGTGGCGCCAAGCAGGCTCCCAGCGAAGGCCGGCAGAAGATATTCGGGACCAACGCTCGGAGTTCCCGTCTGAAGAATGCTGCCGAGCACGATGCCCGCGAAGCTGCTCAACAAGCCAGCCACGACAAACGCGCCCATCACGTGCCGACGTACGTTGATGCCGGTGAGTTCGGCGGCCCGAACGTTGGCCCCGATGACATAGAGGTTGCGGCCGACTGGCAAACGCTCAGTCACGATCCACAGCGCCACCGCAATGATCGCGACATAGACGGCCGGGAGGGGAACGCCGTGGACGATCTGAGTGAGGCCGGTAAAACTGTCCGGCAAGCTCATGCCGACGATCTGTTCGCCATTCGTGTACCAGTTGGTCACGCCGTAAAGTAACGTTCCGGTGCCCATGGTGGCGATGAAGGAATCGATGCGGAAAAACGTCACCAAGAGGCCGTTGACGAACCCGACCACCAAGGACGCGAGCAAGATCAGCGCGGCGGCCAAGGGCCACCCCAAGCCCTGGGTGACTTGCAGGCCGACGATCAGCACCTGCGCCATGCCGAGGTGATAGCCAATCGAAAGATCGAATTGTTTCGTTGCGAGCGGCACCATGGCCGCAAGCGCCAGTATGGCCGTCACCGATTGGCTGACGAGAATCGCATTGAGGTTCGTGGCGCTGAAAAAGCTCGATGGCCGAAGGAGACCAAAGACGAGCATGATCAAGAGAAAGACAAACAACAAGCCATAGTTCGCGAGGAGATTCGACACGGTCGCGCTCGACGCGCGCGGAGCCGACGGCGCCGGGGCGCTGCGCTGGAGCGTTGAGTTGGACATGTCCTTCTCCAGCTAGTGCGCCTGCGCAACCGGCTCCGCCGCCATCGACGATCGGGTCAGCAGGCTTTCCAGTGTCAGCGCCGGTCCCGCAAGATCAGCGGTAATCATGCCGCGACCGACGACAAGCGCGCGGTCACACAGGGTCGCAACCTCTTCGAAATCCGACGAGACAACCAGAACTCCGGCTCCGTCAGCGGCAAGATCGCGCAACATACGGTGGATGACCCCCTTGGCGCCAATGTCAACGCCCGCGGTCGGCTCTTCCATGATGAAAAGCCGCGCGCCGGTCGCAAGCCAGCGGCCGACGAAAACCTTCTGCTGATTGCCGCCGCTCAGCCAATCGATGAGCGCCGTCCAGTTGCGCGGACGCACATCGAACCGATCCAGCACATCGCTCGCTTCCTGAGCCTCCCGCCTTCCGTCGATTGGCGTGAAGGAGCCGCCGGCCAGGGCGCTCGCATTTGGAAATAGGTTCTCGCGCAGCGACATGCCGCTAAGCGCGCTTTCGCCGAGTCGGTCGCCGGCGAGGAGCGCAATTCCTTTTCTGATGCGCTCGCCGATCGGCAAGCCGGCTGGCACGAGGTCGGGCCCGAGCCTGATCGTTCCGCCGGTTTGTGGGTGGGCGCCAAAAATCGTGCGGCCGATCGCCTCGTGCCCTGCCCCGCGCAGGCCCACGAGACCAACCACTTCTCCCTTTCCGACGGCGAAGGAGAGCGGCCCCTGATCGCCGGCAAAAAGGTTCTCGACCTCCAGGAGCGGCGCGGGGGCGCGGGTGCTGGCGGCCGACTGATGATGCAGTTCGAGATCTCGGCCAAGCATGTCGCGTATGATGGATTCCGGCGTCGCGTCGCCAATGTCGCTCGATCGGACAAGCCGGCCGTCGCGCAACACCGTGACGCGGTCGACGAGGCCGAACAATTCATTCAGGCGATGGCTCACGTAGAGGATGCTTGTCCCCGAAGCGCGCAGCCGCCGTAGCACCTCAAACAGATTGAGCGCATCGGGTCCCGGCAGCGAGGCGGTCGGCTCGTCGAGGACGACGACCCGGGCGTCTCGCGACAGAGCCCGCACGATGCCAAGGATGGCTTTGCCCGCGGCGCTCAGCGAGCCCACCGGAGCGCGCGGGTCCGGCGGATCGAGCGCCATCGCGCCATAGATCTGTTCGGCCTGCCGCCAAACCTTGTTCCAAGAGATGAGGCCGCCGGACCTGGGGAATCCCGCCACCAGCGCCACGTTCTCACCAATGCTTAATTCATCAACCAGGCCAAGGTCCTGATGAACAAACGCGATCGGCACGGATTCGGAATTGGGATGGACCTGACGCCCGCTCATGAAGATCTCGCCAGCGTCGGGCTGATAGAGGCCGGCGAGAATTTTGATCAGCGTCGACTTGCCGGCGCCGTTCTCACCGACAAGGGCGTGGATTTCGCCCGGCATGATCGTCAGGTCGACGCCATCCAACGCGAGCGTGCTGAGAAAGCGCTTCGTCAGACCCCTGATCTCGATCGCGGGACGCGCATCTGTCGCCATGACGGTTCGCTTGGATGTCCTATCTTTGCGAGCACGGAACGGGCCGCCAGCGCCATGGAGGCAAAGCTCCGGAAGGGCGCCTAGCGGTCATGAGGCAGGCTTTCACCCTCTCATGACCGTTGGGGACGAACCTAGTTGCAGGCCTTGTTCTCACCCTTCCAGATATTCTCGTAGTGGCAGGTGAAATTGTTGCTCGGCACGAATTCGTTGTTCTTGCCGCCCTCGGTGTCCACATTGTCTTTCACAATGAGGAAGACCGGCTGGAGGAAATGCGCCGGCTCTTGCCCAGCCATGGCGCGGATCACGGCGTCCATCGCTTCGTAGCCGAAAAGCGAGCTTGGCTCGGGCACGCTTGCAACCTCGAAGCCGCCCTTCCTGATCATGTCATAGGCGGAGGGCGGAGCGTCGGCTCCGACGAGCTTGATCTTATCAGTCGACGCGCCGGCGGCGCGCAAAGCCGCAGCGACATTGGTGTAGTAGCCGTCGCAGCAAGTGGTCATCCACCAGCTGTCGCCGTATCGGCCAAGCAGGCCGGAGACAGCTGCGCCCATGCGCGCGGAGGCGTCGCCGAGCGGCATGTTGACGGTCTCCAGCATCTTGCAGCCGGGGCAATTGGCGATCGGCGTGGTTGTCGACTTCGCCTTGAAGCGGGCGATGGCGTAGCTGTTGTCGACCATATGAATATCGCTCGCCTTGCCGTCCGATTGAGCGATCACATAGGCGGCCTCGGTTCCGCCGATTTCGGCTGGATTGGAGACGATGTTTTGATAAAGGCCGAGCTCTGGGCTTGGGCCGGGGAACGCCGTCGCATGGATGCCGATCACCGGGATGTGACGGGAAACCGCGTCCTTGATCGGCTTCTGCAGCGCATTGGCGTCCGCCGGCGTGATGATCGCGGCCGGGTTCGCCGCGAGCGCCTGTTGCATCGCGGACAATGTGCCGCTGACCGTGCCCTGGCCATTGAACGTCATCACCGTCCAGCCGAGCGCCTTCGCGCCTTGCTCAACGCCTTTGCCCCAAAGAACGTGCGGCGTGTAGGACTGGTCGGGCGAGACATAGGCGATGGTGAAACTGCCTGACGGGGCCTTCGGTCCGTCTGTCGGGCCCTTCCACTCGGTCTGCGGTTTCGTGCGCTCGGCGACGATCGCCTTCGCCTCGTCGACCGACATCTTGTCCTGGATAACGGGCTCAGGCCATGCCGGATACGGCTCGGATCGGGTCTCGGCGGAGGCGTAGCTCGACACGAGTCCCACGCCGACGAGCGCGACGCCCGCCAGCGCTTTGCGCGCGAATTCCCGGGGAACCGGGCGCGCCCACAAACCATTCAACATGTGCGTCTCCTCCTCATTTTCATCTTTTCGGTCGTTTCCGTGGCCGGCGTATAAGAGGCCGTCAACGCGGCGTCTATTTCACCGCCATCTTGACATGCGGCCTGCGCCGACCAGGCCAACCTGGATGAGCCTGCCGTCGACCCTTGCGATCCAAAGCCGCTTGAACACCTCGCTCCCGCTTTCGTTCTTCTGAATGTCTGATATTGTGAAATTAACGAACAAGTGCTGTCAAGCCTATTGTCGGGAGGATCACATGAAGGCCCAAGCCTCAAAGACACTGGCGCTGTCTATGCGGTCTGACTTCGGGACTCGCGTCACGACACACAAGATACGCGCGATCGTCACGACAGGCTTTGGAGGCTGACGACCGTGGGTGTCAGTCGCAATTCGTTCCCTAGCGATCCAGGAACGCTGATCAGGCCCGTGAGTCGCGCGACGCTCCCGCAGGAGATCGTGAAGGCGCTGACCGACCTCATCATGAAGAGGGTCTGGAAACCGGGCGACCTCATTCCTTCCGAAAAGGAGTTGGCGATCCGGTTCCAGGTCGGGCGCTCGACAATCCGGGAGGCAGTGAAAAGCCTTGTCGTGCTGGGCGTCCTGGAGGCGCGCGCGGGGGAAGGCTCGTTCGTTCGGGAGCCGACCTCAGAGCTTCTGTCGGGTGGTTTTCGATGGGGCCTTCTGCTTAGCGAAGGCAATCTTGACGACTTCGTCGATGTCCGCGTGCTGATCGAGGTGGAATGCGCGCGCCGAGCCGCCGCCAACAAGACAGAGGAACTCGTTTCGCAACTCAATACAACCATCGAGGAGATGCGGGCGGAGCCGATGGACCACAGCGCGTTCATGGATAGCGACACGCGTTTCCATCTGGCCATCGCTCACGCCGCGCGGAACCCGATCTTCGAAACTGTCGGCTCGACGATCCAGTCGATTGTCCGGATCTGGTATCCAAAGACCTATTACATCCCGGAGACCAAGGGGCGCACGATCGCCGAGCATCGGACGATTGCGGACGGCGTCGCCGCGGGCGACATGGACGCCGCGGGCGAAGCGATGCGCGCGCATCTCGTCGCTGCGGGGCAGCGCTTGCGCACGCTTCTCCCGTCCCGGGAAACGCGAGGCTAGGGCGAGCGCTAGCTCAGATGCTTGAGCAGCCAATCAGGTTCGCCAAAAGCGCCGGACTTGGAGGCGCAAGAGGTTCCCGAGCAAAGGCCGGACTCCATGCGGGAGGCGGGAACGCCGTGTAGAAATTCACCATCGACGCTGAGCCGCGTTGCCTTAAGCACGCGGCAAAGTGCAGCGAATGTCTCCCCGCCGATCACCGTCAGTCCGCCAAGCTGCGGCAGGCGACCGGAAAGCAGCTCGAGGCCCCGAGCAATGCGCTCCGCCGCCTCCACCTCGGTCAGACCCGATGACAAAACGGGCAGGACAACGCAGCTTCCCAACGCCTGGAGCGTTGTCCGGACGCGGTCGACAAAACTGGGTTCGATCGTCATGGGCGCCAAGCAATCCGGCCTCGCCGCGCGGAAGACTTCGACCTGACGAACGGTGACCGCGTGGCGCGAACCGACGATCATCAGATGCGGTTGATTTAACGGGCGCGCGGGCCGAGGCGGCTCTTGCGCAAGAGCCCTCGCCAACCCAGCAGCGCCACACCAGAGCACCGCTTGTTCGTTCGCATAGCGTTTCGCAATAGCGTCAAGATCGATGTCGCTTTCCGCGTCGAGGACGACCACTTCGCACCCGGCGTCGCGAAACGAGACGCCATGACGCTTAAGCTCCGCCGGGATGTCCTTGATCAGCGCGGAACCGCCAGAGGATTGCGCCAGTATCTGGAGGCCGCCTCGCGTCAGGCGGCCTTGAGCAGGAACCGCGGGCGCAAGCACAATCCGGCGGAACTTGCCGGACTTGGCGATTTCGGCCAGCTCCGCGGCCCAATGCCCGCGCAGCAGGCTGTCAATCTTCTTGAACGCGAGATCCGCGCCATAATAACAACCGAGACTGTGGCGCGTGCAGGCGACCGCTGTCTTCTCGTCGCCATCGCGGCAGGACAGGTTCAGGGCATAGGACGCTTCGGGCGCTGCGGTCGTCCGATCCAACAGAACCGGCAGCGGACCGATGCGGCCGGTAAACTGAGCTGCGGTGTCGAGCGCTCCGGTCAGGTCATCCGCTATCAAGCGTAAGGTTGTCATGCGACGGCTTGCGTCGCCCCAGCCATGGAGGGAACGACCTTCACCTCAAGGCCGAGGTCCCGCACGCGTGCGATCTCAGCGGGATCAGCGCGATCGTCGGTTATCAGCTCGTGGACGGCGGTCAGCTCGCAGATTTTGCAGAACGCAGCCGCGCCGAACTTGGAGGCGTCCGCAAGAAGAACGATCCTGCGCGCGGCCGAGATCATAGCCCGCTTCATCGCCGCGGCCTCGAGCGAGGTCTCTGTCAACGTCAAGCCGCTGATCGCGTGGGTCCCAATGAAAGCGACATCGACTCGCAGGTCGCCGAGAAAGCTCTCCCCGGGCTCGCCAAGGACAGTCAGGGATTCCGGCCGCACCGTGCCGCCGAGACAGAGGACGCGAATCCTATTCGAGGCGGATAAAGCCTGGCCAATACCGAGGTCGTTGGTGACCGCAGTCAGCGCGATGTCGCGCTCGACCGAGGCGCGAGCGGCCGCAAGAACGGTCGAACTGCTGTCAAAGATGACGCTTTCGCCAGAATGAAGCGTCGCAGCCGCGGCGAGCCCAATCGATTCCTTTTCCGGCCGGTCGAATTCAGCCGTGATCGCCGCTTCTGGCTCGAAGGTTGATTGAAGCTGCTTTTGGATCAGCGCGCCGCCGTGCGAGCGCTCAAGATAGCCGCGCGCCTCCAGATGCTCGAGGTCGCGGCGGACCGTCGAGAGCGAGATGCCGATCGCCTCCGACAGTTCCTGGATCGAGGCCGCTCCGCGCTTTCGGATGTGCTCGAGCATGAAGGCCCGGCGCTGCGCGGGTATGAGCTCAGGGCGGCGAGTCGGGACCATGGCTATTCTGTCAGGCTGCGAGATTCGGACAGATTGGATCGCTACCATGAGACGCTGCCTCTGCTCGCGCTGGCGCCCGATTTTGGCAGAAAATGGCAGTTTACGGTCGCTGTCAACACCTTAACGCCGGGTCGGGCGCTTTGCGCTTGGGATGGAGTCGGGGTTGGCCGCCTTCTGCGCGGCGGCCCCGCGACGTTGGCTCGGGCGATCCGTTTGGATTTTCTTGGCGCGTGGCCGTTTCGCCGCGAAATCCCCCGATAGTGACGTATTGGATTTCCTTGGATTTCCTTGGATTCTCTCGTCCGAATCGAGACTTTTCAATGGGTTACACGGACAAAAGCGTAGAAATTTTTTCTCGGCGCTTTTCCGTGGCCTGAGCCGCACCGGAACGGCGCCCACGGTTTTGGGCATGCGGAAGCGCAGGATTGCTCATAAGGCAAGCTTACCCTGGTTTCTGATTTTCTGCAAGAAATTGTCGTCCGGGCGTTCCCTTCGGCCGCCTCAATCCAAAAGCAACTCGCTCTGGCCGGCGTAAAAAGGCCGTCGATAACGCCAAATGAAAGATTATGACGTTTTTTGACTTTTCATGCTCCAAAGGTCGCGCTAAGCTGCTCGCGAGAATGAAGGGGGGAAAGTGACTGGTCCCAGGATAGCGGTGACATCGGGCGACCCGGCCGGTATCGGTCCGGAGATCATGGCGCGCGCGGCCGCCGCCCTGCGCGGGCGTGTCGCGGACGGAGAGTTTTCGCTTCTCCTCATCGGCGCGCGCTCGACACACCAGGAAGCGCTAAAACAACTCGGGTTGGACGATCCCGCGACGACGGTCTCCGCCGCGAAGCCTGGCGCCAATTTGCCCCCGATCGGTTTCATCGACATCGACGTCGCCCGTGCCCACGTCCCGTCCGGCCAATCGACGGCGGAGGGCGGGCGGATAGCATATGACGCCATCGCGGCGGCCGTACGCCTTGCGCTCGACGGCGTCGCTGGCGCCATTTGCACGGGGCCAATCAGCAAGGAAGCGCTCAACTTTGCTGGCCATCACTATAGCGGTCACACGGAGCTGCTCGCCGATCTCACTGGGGCGCGCGATAGCGTGATGTTGCTGGTCCACGGCGCCATGCGCGTGAGCCACATCACCACCCACACCGCTCTCGAAGACGTGCCGAAGCGCGTGACGCCGGAACGGATTAGCCGTGTCGTCGCGCTCACCGACGAGGCGCTCAAGGCGCTTCGCGTTCCGCGCCGCCGCATCGCCATCGCGGCCCTCAATCCGCATGCCGGCGAGGGTGGCCTGTTCGGTCGGCAGGACATCGATGTCGTCGAGCCGACGATCAAGCGCCTCCGCGAGCAAGGATACGATGTGCACGGACCAGTTCCCGGCGACACGGTCTTCGTGAAGCTGCGTGCGGAGCAGTTCGACGCCGTGGTCGCCATGTATCACGACCAAGGCCACATCCCAGTGAAGCTGCTTGGCTTCTCCGTCGATAGTAAAACTGGCCGCTGGGAGGCGTTGAGCGGCGTCAACGTCACGCTCGGACTTCCAATCATCCGAACGTCTGTCGACCATGGCACGGCCTTCGACATCGCGGGCCGCGGAATCGCGAGCGAGACGAGCCTTATCGAGGCGATCGATCTCGCCGTCACGCTGGCGCGCGCGCGCCAAACAATGAGGGTTTAAAGGGGGCGCGGCGGCGCGCAGCGAACGATCGGAAAGGGCCGGCGCAATCCCCACCGCGACGGGCCAAAAGGAGGACGCATGATTTCGAAACGAATACGCAATGGACTCCTGGCGCTCGCGCGCCGCTCCTGCTCGCGGCGAGCCCGGCCATGGCGTCAAAGGATACGCCAACCATCGGCGTCGTCGTGCCGACGCTCGCCGCGCAGTTCTGGAACAACTACATCGACTTCATGAAGAAGGGCGCCAAGGAGCTCGGCGTCAATCTGATCGTGCTCAACGCCGACAACAAGCCCGACCAGATGGTGAAGTCGCTGGAGGATCTCGTCGCCCAACCCGCCGACGGCATCATCTTCACGCCCTACTGGGCGACCGCCGCTCGCGGCTTGACCCTCGCCAAGGACGCCAACATCCCGGTCATCCTCACCGATAGCTATCCGGACTTCTCGCCGCAGTCCGAACGCTTCCCCAACTATGAGGCGTTCGTGGGTCCAAGCGATGAGGACGCTGGGCGCCAGATGGCCGAAGCGTTGTTCGCCGCCATGCCCGCGGACGCCAACGGCAAGAAGGTCATCGGCGTGGTCAACGGCACGGCGGGAACGTCTGTCGCCATCCAATCCGGCGAGATAGCTCCGGCGCCCGTTTCGTCCGGCCCTTCCCGCCGAGGCTTGGGCCAAGGGCGTCGCTTATTTGCCCGGGGATAGAACCGGCGAGGACTCATCGTGGGCGCGAGCGTGCTCGACAATCTTGTGATGGCGCGCCCACCGCGTCGCGGGCCACTCTTTGATCATGCGCGGGCGAAGACGCTTTCGGACGCCTCATTCGCCGCCTGTCCATCAAAACCAAGCGCCGCAGACACGCGCGGGCGCGCTAAGCGGGGGCAACCTGCAGAAAGTGGTGCTGGGCAAATGCCTCGCGGTCGATCCTCGCGTGCTCTTGCTCAACAATCCGACCCGTGGCGTGGATATCGGGGCGCGAGCCGAGATCTACCGATCGTTGCGCGAGGCCGCTGATCGAGGGCTTGGCATCCTGCTTGCGAGCGAGGATCTCAATGAGCTGATCGGCCTCAGCGATCGCATCCTGATCATGCGCGCCGGACGGATTGTGGCGAGGATCGACGATCCCGCCTCGGCGTCCGAGGACGCGATCATCCGGCACATGACGTGAGGACGCCGGCATGACCTCCGTAAAGCCTCAGCTCGACGCTGAGCCTCAGGCGCGCAGCAACTTTTTTGGACGCGAAGGCGTGCGCCGCTTCTTCCCGGTTTTCCTGCTTGTCGCGCTTGCGGTCGCCTTCTCGCTGACCTCATCGCGCTTCCTTCAATTCAACAATCTTATGATCGTTGCGCAACAGGCCGTCGTGCTGTTGGTCGCAGCGTTGGGCATGACCTTCGTGGTCATCGCAGGCTCTATCGATCTTTCCGTTGGCGCCATCGTAGCGATCGCCGCGCTCGTTGCTGCGAAAACCTCGGGGAGCATCGGTGTTCTCGCGATCCTTCCGCCTGCGCGATCGGAGTGGTGTGCGGCCTCATCAATGGATTGATTGTTGCGAAGGGCAAGGTTCCCTCGTTCATCGTCACGCTAGGCGCGATGGTCGTCTATCGTGGCGTCGTTCTCTATTTCACCCGCGGCGCCCCAGTCTCCATCGAGAACGAAGCTTTTCTCGACACTTATTCCGGCCGCACGGCGGGCATCCCGAATTCCGTGCTGATCGCCCTGGTGTTGATTGGCGTCGCGGCTTTCATGCTGAACCTGACCGTGTTCGGTCGCGAAGTGCGCGCGATCGGCGGCGGCGAGCGCATTGCCCACTTGAGCGGCATCCGCGTCGATCGCGCGAAGATCCTGATCTTCGTGCTCTCGGGTCTGCTTTGCGGCATGGCGGGACTTCTTCAGGGCGCCCGCGCCATGGCCGCAACCGCGCAACTCGGCGAGGGACTCGAGCTGGACGCAATCGCTGCGGTCGTCGTGGGCGGCACGCCGCTTACCGGCGGCGTCGGGAGCATCCAAGGCACAATCCTCGGCGCCCTCATCATCACCATCCTCTCGAACGGGATGAACATCATCGGACTCGATCCCTGTTTCCCGAACATCGTGAAGAGCCTCGTGCTCGTCCTGTCGGTGTTCATCACGATCGACCGCGAGAAGATCGGCATCATCAAGTGAGCGTGAACCGAGCACATAAAGGAGATCTGCAATGACCATTCAAACCATGCGCGACTTCGGCATCGGCGAAGGCCAGATCTATATCGGCGGCCGTTGGGTCGATTCAGCGAGCCGCGAACGTCGTGAGATCGCAGAATCCGAAGGACGAGAGCGTCGTCGCGCTCGTTCCCTCAAGCACGATCGAGGACGCCGACCGCGCAGTGGCGGCGGCCCGTAAAGCTCAGCCCGAATGGAGCCGACGAACGCCGATGGAACGCGGCGCGCTGCTCCAAAAACTTGCGAACCTGATCGACGAAAACAGCGAGACGCTGGCTGCGCTTCTCACCGCCGAAGGCGGCAAGCTTCTGCCGGAATTGCGGATCGACGCGAATTTCGCTGCCCTTTTGCTGCGCTACGCCGCTGAGAGCGCTCGAAGACTCCAGGGCGAGATCCTGCCTGGCGAAGGCCGCGACGAACAGATCTGGATTCAGCGCGTGCCCTATGGGGTCGTCGCCGGCATCACCGCTTGGAACTTCCCAGCTGCGCTGTTTGCCCGCAAGGTCGGCCCGGCGCTGGTGACGGGCAACACCATCGTCGTCAAGCCGCACGAGCTGACGCCGTTGACCACGCTGGTGCTCGGCGAACTCAGCCGGCGCGCCGGCATACCTGAGGGTGTCATCAATATCGTCGTCGGCGACGGCCGAACCGTTGGCGCGCATCTCGTGTCTCACAAGGGCACCGACCTCATCTCAATGACGGGCAGCGTACGCGCGGGCGGCGAGATCTATGCGCTCGGCGCGGAACGCATCAAGCCGATCCGCCTCGAGCTTGGCGGCAAGGCGCCTTTCATCGTCATGGACGACGCCGATATCGACAAGGCGGTCGATGCGGCTGTGACGTCGAAGTTTTTCTTCGGCGGCTCCGTTTGCACCTGCAACGACCGCATGTACCTGCACAAGTCGATCCACGACGCATTCCTCGACAAGTTCCTGGCCCAGGTCAAAAAACTCAAGGTCGGCGATCCCACGAGCGACGTGCAGGTTGGCCCGCGCATCAGCGCCGTCGAAGTGAACAAGCTCGAGGCGATGAAGGCCAAGGCGATCGAGCAGAAGGCGACCCCGCTCATCGAGGGCAAAGCGCAAGGCGCCGGGTTCGAACGCGGCCATTGGTTTTTCCCGACCATCTTCTCGGTCAAGTCGAACGACCTCGAAATCATGAGGCAGGAGACCTTCGGCCCGCTGATCGCGGCGATGGCGGTCGACGACTTCGATCAGGCGCTCGCCTACGCCAACGATTCCGACTACGGCCTCTCAGCCTATCTGTTTACCCGCGACAATCGCAAGATCATGCGCGCCGTAAACGAGCTCGAATTCGGCGAAATCTACGTCAACCGCCCGTCTGGGGAGAGCCCGCACGGCTTCCATACCGGCTTCCGCAAGAGCGGCCTCGGCGGCGAGGACGGCCAGCATGGCATCGAAGGCTTCATGCACAAGAAGACGCTCTACAACAACTACGCGTGACGCGGCTGACGTCGGCTCGGACGAACCTGGCCGCGCGGCGCTGCGCGCGCGGTCGATCGTGGCGTTATCGCAGCAACGAAGACCCTGCTGGGCAGGGTGCATGGGAGGAGCGATATGCTGACGAGAGTAATGACGACCGCTTTGACATTGGCGCTTGTCGCCGCAGGGCCGATGCGGGCCTCTGCGGAAGATTACAAGTGGCCGAACAACATTCCGCCGGAAGCCAAGCAATTGATGGAGCCCCTGCCCTTGTCGCCGACCGGTCAGGTCGTGCCAGGATTTCCGAACGGCGCGCCGGCAGTCTCTGCGGACGGCCTGAAGCTGTCCGATGAAGACATCGCCAAGCTCAAGGCCGGCAAGCATACGGCGGGCCTCGTCATGCATACGATGGACGCTGGCTGGCCACATCTCCAGGTCGCGGGAATCACCAACACGCTGAAGGACTACGGAGTCGAGGTCATTGGCGCTACCGACGCGAAATTCAACGTCGGCCAGCAGATCAGTGACCTTGAGCAAATGATCGCGCGCAAACCCGACGTGATCTTCTCCATCCCGATCGATCCCAAATCGGAATCGGAGGCCTACAAGAAGGCGGCGGCCGCAGGCATCAAACTCGTCTTCCTCGACAACGTTCCGGTCAACATGACCCCGGGCAAAGACTACGTGGCCGTGGTCGCCGCCGACAACGAAAAGAACGCCTTCTTCGCCGCTGACGAGCTCGCTAAGGCGATCGGCGGCAAAGGCGAGGTCGGCATCCTCACCCTTGTCTACGACTATTATTATTCGGTCGCCGCCCGGAAAGTTGGTGCGCTTAAGGCTTTCGCCCAGTATCCGGACATTAAGGTCGTCGGGGTCGGCACGTTCACGTCGCCCGAAAAGGCCTATGAGGTGGCGACGAGCATGCTCACCGCCAATCCGAACCTGAAAGGCCTGTTCGTGGCCTGGGATACGCCTGCCCAGCAGGCGGTCGCTGCCGCCAAGACGCTGGGACGCGACCTCATCATCACCACCAACGACCTCGCCGCCGACAGCGCGGTCAATGTGGCGCGTGGCGAGTTCCTCGCGGTTGGAGCGCAGCAGCCCTACGATCAAGGCGTGGCGGAGGCCAAGGTCGCGGCGCTGGCGTTGCTCGGCAAAGAGGCGCCTCCCTATGTCTCGGTGCCGACGCTTCGGGTGAAGAAGGCCAACCTTGCTGAGCGCGCTCAAGCAGGTCACCAAGGAAGATCCGCCCGCCTCGCTGATCAAACTCTGCGCCGACAAGTGCTTCTGACGTTTAAGGCCCGGCAAGTCGCTCGCTTGCCGGGCCCAATCAGAGCCGAGAGGCGCCATTGTCTAGTTCTGCGCGCAATGCGCCGCGTGTCGCCGTGTCGATGGAGCGCATCGAGAAGTCGTTTGGCGAAAATCAGGTTCTGATCGACGTCAACTTCGTGGTCAACGCGGGCGAAACGCACGCGCTGCTCGGCGAGAACGGCGCCGGCAAATCGACCCTGATGAAGGTGCTCATCGGGGTCTATGCGGCGGACGGCGGACGTATTGTTCTCGATGGAGAGGACGTCACGGCGCTATCGCTGCGCGAGCGGCTTGATCGCGGCATCGCGATGATCTTCCAGGAGCTGAGCGTCCTGCCAAACCGAACGGTGGCGGAGAACCTCTTCATCCTGCGCGAGCCGCACGCTTTCGGGTGGCGTGTCGACGCGCGACGCATGATCGCCGACGCCCAGTCGCTCATCGATCGCTACGGCTTTGGCTTGCGCGCCTCGGCGCGTGTCGGCGATCTCGGTTTCGCGCAGCGCCAAATGGTCGAGATCCTGAAGGCGCTCTCTCGCGGCGCCAAGCTCCTCGTCATGGACGAGCCAACATCGTCCCTGACGGTGCGCGAGGAAGAAACGTTGTTCGCGACGGTGGATCAGCTCAAAGCCTCCGGCATCGGCATCGTCTACATCAGCCATCGCATGGCGGACGTGCTGCGCCTCTCCGACCGCATTTCGATCGTCAAAGATGGACGTCTCATCGGGCCCTTGTTGCCAAGCGAGACGTCCATCGCCCATATCGCGTCGCTGATGTCGCGATCGCCGGAAAGTCAGGGCAAGTTACCGCCGACCGAGAGGGTCCTGATCAAGCGAAGCGCAACCGTCAGAGCCGGCCCGCCAGCTCTTTCAGTGTCGGGGCTCGGAACCGCGCGCAAGCTTTCGGACATCGCCTTTGACATTGAGGCTGGCGAGATTGTTGGCCTCGCTGGCCTGGTCGGCAGCGGACGATCCACCCTGGCGAAAGCGATTTTTGGTCTCGTTCCCGACGCGACCGGCGCAATCTCAGTTGCGGGCCAAACCGTGCAAACCGCCAACGTCTCGAGCGCGGTCGCGGCCAAAGTCGGCTTTGTCCCCGAGGACCGAAGACTGGAAGGCCTCGTCGCCAACCGGTCGCTGGCGGAGAATTTTGCGCTGACGAATCTCACCGGCCTATCTCATGCGCGCGGTTTTGGACCGATGGCGACGCAGAAGATTGCCTCACTCTTCGCGCGCTATCGCAGCGACCTCAGCCTGCTTTGTCGCGGTCCGTCCCAAACCGCGCAGGAGCTTTCGGGCGGGAACCAGCAGAAGGTGGTCTTTGCAAAGTGGCTCGCGACAAATCCCAAATTGCTCATTCTTGACGAGCCAACCTCAGGCGTCGACATCAACGCGAAGCGGGACATGCGTCAGCTCATCAAGCAGATGGCTGCGCAAGGCGTGGGAGTTCTGCTGATCTCATCAGAGCTGGAAGAGCTCATCGAGCTTTGCGACCGGACGCTTGTGATGGCCGAAGGCCGCATCACGCGGAGCCTCGAAAGGGTTGACGACGAAGCGTCCCTCCGCGCGCTCCTGCAAACTGACGCCGCCCGGCAAGTTGAGATACGCAGCGAGGAAAGAGCAGCATGACCACGGCGACAGGGCATGCGGACAGCGGTCGCTTCGCCAATTTTGCTCGAGATCATATCACTTACGGCATCTTCGCCCTTATAACCTTTTACTTCATTGCGTTTGCGCCCCATTTCGCTTCGCTCGCGACCGCGGGCGCAGTGCTCCGCATCACAGCGATCGTGTCCGTGATGGCCATCGGCATGACTTTCGTCATCGTCTGCGGAGAGATCGACCTTTCCGTCGGATCTCTGGCGAGCTTCGCGGGCATGATGGTGGCGATGCTCTACGAGCGCGACGTTCCGACCTTTGTTGCGCCTGCTGATCGTGCTCGTCATGGGCGCCTTCATAGGAGCTGTCTCCGGCCTGCTCGTAACCAAGATCCGAATTCCGTCCTTCCTGGTGACGCTCGGCATGCTGTCGATCTTCTCCGGCCTCGCGCTGACGGTCACCGACACCAGGCCGGTTCCAATTCTCGACGATACCTTTTCGGCTTTGTTCTGGAACGGCTCGTTCGTCGGCGTACAGGCGCCGATCTGTTGGACGCTGGCTCTCACGGCGCTCGGATACTATCTGCTGCACCAGATGCCGTTCGGCCGCAGGATCTTCGCGACCGGCGGAAATCCAATCGCGGCGCGGTTCTCGGGGGTCAGGACGGACCGGACGAAGATCGCAGCCTTCGTCATCTCGGGCGTCACCGCATCGCTTGCGGGCATGATGCTCGCTGCACGATCGACTGCCGGCAACCCAAGCTTGGGCGCTGGACTCGAGCTCGATGTGATCGCCGCCGTGATCATCGGCGGTACAAGTCTTTTCGGCGGCTACGGATCGATCGTCGGCTCAGTGGTCGGCGCGATCTTCATTGGCATTCTTGGATTCGGTCTTCTGGTCATGGGACTGTCGACCAGCATCCAGGAGGTCATCAAGGGCGCGATCATAATTCTGGCGGTGTCAGTGAACCGACGGTAGCCGGCTACGCGCCTCGGCGCTTCTGGTTGAGCGAGTCGAACAGGACGGCGAGGAAAATCACCGCGCCCTGGATGAACTGAACCCAGAACGGCTCGACATTGTGAAGCGTCAAACCATTGTTGATCACACCGATGAGAAGCACGCCCAGAATCGTGCCGAGCATCGAGCCGCGGCCTCCGAAGAGCGAGGCTCCGCCAATGACGACGGCGGCGATCGCGTTCAGCTCCAGGCCAGTCGCGGCGATCGGCTGGGCGGAGTCCAGTCGGCCCGTCAGGATGACGCCGCCCAGGCCCGCCAGAGCTCCCGAAATCATGTAGACGAGGATTTGGGTTCGCCGGACGGGAATGCCCGCGATCACCGCCGCTTCGCGGTTTCCCCCGACCGCGTAGACCTCGCTGCCGAACACGGTCTTCTTCAGGACAAAGGCGCCGATAGCGAGGGCGGCCAGAGAAATGACACCGGCAATCGGCGCTCTGCCAATGCCGGGTATTGTCCAGAGGCCGCCGCCAATCGAGTCGAAGGCGTCATCGAAGCCGAATATTGTCTGACCGTTCGGTATGATGAAGGCAAGACCGCGCGCCATCGACATCGCCGCGAGCGTGACGATGAACGGGCTCATATTGAGGTAAGTGACAGAGAGGCCGTTAAACAGACCGCAGCCAAGCCCGACCAGTATTCCGACGCCGATCGAGGCCCAGATCGGCAATCCGGCATGCATGACGAGACCAGTAATGACGCCCGACAGCGCCACCACGGACCCAGAGGAAAGGTCTATGCCGCCGGTGATAATGACGAAGGTCTGTCCACAGGCGACAACCGCGATCAGCGAGGTCGCGACCAGAATCGCCATGACGTTGGGCGCGGACAGGAAGCTGGACGTGGTCAGCGACAGATAGAGGACGATCGCCACGAAAACGAGAACGATGGCGATCTCGCTGAAATCGCCGAAACGCGGTCCCTTGACGGCCGCGCGGTTGGCGGGCGCCTCGGCCCTGTCGTCGGTAGACATCCCGCTCAGCCCACCGCCGCCAAAGACATGAGACGATCCTGGCTGAATTCAGCCCGCTGAACCTCGCCCGCCATCCGACCCGCACGCATCACGCCGATGCGGTCGCACAGCCCCAGAAGCTCGAGAAGATCGGAGGATACGATCACCACAGCCGCTCCCTTGGCCGCCAATTGGCCGATCAAATTGTAGACTTCGACCTTGGCTCCAACATCGACGCCACGCGTTGGCTCATCGAGCAGGAATACGCGCGGCGATGCGCTCATCGCCCGAGCAAGGACAACTTTCTGCTGATTGCCTCCCGAGAGGCGCCGAACCTCCTGGCTTGCTGAAGTCGCGCGGATCCGCAAACTCTCGATCGACGCGTTGGCCAGCCGCTGTATGGCCCGTGAAGAGAGAATACCCCAGCGCGCCAAGGCCTTGAGAGTCGAGAGCGCGATATTCTGGCGGATGGAGAAGGGCAGGATCAGCCCTTCCGCCTTTCGGTCTTCCGGCGTCAGCACAATCCCGTCTCGGAGCGAGCGGCGCGGAGAATGCGGGATGTAGCCCTTGCCGTCCACGCGAATGCGGCCGCCCGTCATCGGCAGCGCGCCGAAGATCGTCTTCAGAATTTCCGTGCGGCCCGCACCGACAAGTCCGGCGATGCCGTAGATCTCCCCCGCCCGGACGCCAAAGGACACGTCGGCGAAGCGCGCACCCGAAGACAGGTTTTCAACTTCCAGCAGCGGCGCGCCGAGGGCGATATCCTGCTTCGGAAAGAAACTGCTGATCGGCCTGTTGACCATGGCGCGGACGAGCGTCTCCTCCGTCCAATCATGGACTGCCCTTGTCTCGACGCTGTACCCGTCACGCATCACGGTGACGCGGTCACAAATTTCGAACACCTCCTCGAGGTGGTGACTGATAAAAATGATTCCCACCCCCGTCTTCTTCAGTCTTGCGACGGTCGCAAACAGAATGCTCACCTCATGAGAGGTGAGCGTCGCCGTCGGCTCGTCGAGAACAATGACGCGCGCGCGACGGGAAAGCGCGCGACCGATCTCGACCAGTTGGCGTTGCGCCAGCGATAGGCTGCGAATGCGCGTCGACGACGCAATGTCGAGGCCGACCTGATCAAGCACGGCGCGCGCCTCGCGCATCAAGTCCCGGCGGCGGACCGTTCCGAGGGCCGTGCGCGGCAAACCGCCGGCGAAGATATTTTCAGCGACCGTTTGATCCGGGAACTGGCTCAGCTCCTGATAGACAACAATGATCCCGGCATCCAAGGCATCGCGAGGCTTATGGGGAGCGAAAGCCTCGCTCCCCAACTTGATCGTTCCCTCATCCGGTTGATGGATCCCCGCCAATATCTTCATGAGAGTCGATTTCCCGGCGCCGTTCTCGCCAACGACGCCAAGCACCTCGCCCTCGTCGAGCGATAACGACACTTGGTGGAGAACCGGAACACCGAGAAACGCCTTGGAGACGCGGTCCATTTCGAGAAGATGCGGCGCCGCTCCCGCTAAGGCTTCCATCCAGCCAACCCCCTCAGCCTTTGGTCACCTGATCGGCCCAGAGGCCATAGGCCTTCACCTTATCGCTGTCGATGGTCTCCTTGGTCAAAAGGATATGCGGCCAGAACTCGTGCTGCGGAATCTTCGACTTGTCGCCGTTGAAGTACTGCTCGACGTATTTGACCGACTGGCTGGCCATGGTCAGCGGATTCTGAGACAGCGTCGCGTCCATGTCCCCCTTGCGGATCGCAGTCAGCGCCTGCTCGGTCCCGTCGATGCCGACGATGATGATGTGCTTGGGGTCGTCCAGCGGCACGTTTCGGCTTGCCTGGCGGATGGCGCGCAGCGCTCCGACAGCGTTATCGTCATTGCCGTTGAACACCGCGTCGATTTGCGGATTCGCCGCCATGATCTGGCTCATCAGATTGAACGACTTCTCCTGATCGAACTGCCCTTCCTGACGCGCAATCAGTTTCAACCCCGGATTTTCCGCCACCGCCTTATTGAACACTTCCAGGAAGCCTTTGTCGCGATCGTCGCCAGCGGTTGTTCCAATGAGACCAACGAGGTCGACGACATTGCCCTGGATTTTCCCGTAGCGGGCCTTGAGCTTGTCGACGATGTACTGCGCCCCCTCGCGGCCGAGCGCGACATTGTCGGTCTCGAGGAAGTTCACCTGACACGGCCCGCACGAGGCGCCGCGATCGAGCGTAAAGACCGGAATTCCTTTCTTGTTCGCCTGTTGAACCACTGGCACGATCGCGTTGGCGTTGATCGGATTGAGGATCAGCGCGTCGACGCCCTGGTTGATCAGGTCGACCACCATTGTCGATTGCGTGTTGGCGTCGCCATTCGCGTTGGTGTTGAGCAAAGTCACGCCAGGAGTTTTGGAAGACGCATCCACCACGCCCTTGGTCATGCCCTGGAAAAATGGGTTGGCGAGCGTCGCGACGTTGTAACCAATCTTGATCGGCTTGCCCTCGGCGAAAGCCGGCGTCCCGAAGAGAGCGGCTGTGACAGCGGCTCCGCTCGTCCACATGAATTCACGACGATTCACGATGAAACTCCCTGGTTGTTACCTCGGCTGCATGGAACACTGGCAGCGTTTCCTTGAAACGGAAATTGGCCTGCCAAGGAGGCGATCATATACGCGCCACGCGCGCATATGGGCCATCATCGGGCGAAATCGTCAAGTTGGATTCGGACATGACCGACACCGCACAGCGCGGTGATGAAGCCGCGCCGCTGACAATTGCGGATGCTCGTCGATGACGGCGAACGGTGGTGAACAAAGATGTGGTGCCGGATGAGGGGATTGAACCCCCGACCTTCGGTTTACAAAACCGCTGCTCTACCGCTGAGCTAATCCGGCGCGTGGCCGGCTTTGCGCTACCAGCGAGCCGAGCCGCGCGCAAGAGCGGTACTCTCTAGGCGGACCCGGCCGCGATAGTCGGCGCCCACGGCCCCTGTAGGGGCACGGCCTCGTCCATGCCGGGCCACGGGGGCATCGTGATCGCCACGAACGCGAGGGCCGAATCGGCGTCGGCGCGAAATTGAAACGCCGCTCCGAGCGGAATGGTCAGCGACGTCCCGGGCGCGAGCGGGTCGATGGATTCGACGTCGCCCTGCCGACGCCAAATTGCGCCACGCCCGCTAACCACAAACCAGATTTCCTCGACCGTTCGATGCGTGACCGCGTGCGACACCGCGCCGGCAGGCAGTTCGAAATGCGCCATGCTTCCGCCGGCGAGCCTCAAGAGCAGCCGCACCGCCGTTCCGTCAGGCGCGGTCGCGTCGACGCCCTCGCCCAGCGCTTTCATCTCATAAGGCTTGGGTGCGGTCGCTGGCATTGCGGTAGCGCCTCGTGCTTCGGCGCGGGCTCAAAAAGCCGCGCTGTCTTGGCGCGGCAATCGGCAGCCTGCTAAGAGGAGACATGACAAGTCCAAGTTTAACTGCGGAACAGGCGCTTGACGAGTTTCGCGCCGCGGGCGCCCTGCTCACCGGCCATTTCATCTTGTCGTCGGGGCTGCACTCGCCCGTGTTTTTGCAAAAGATGTTCGTGTTCCAGGATCCGGCTCGCACCGAGCGCCTTTGCCGCGCGCTGGCGGAGAAAGCCCGCGAAGCGTTTGGCGCGATTGACATCGTCGCCTCGCCCGCGCTCGGCGGCATCGTTCCCGGCTACGAGACCGCGCGCTGGCTCGGCGCCAAGGCGATCTTCGTCGAGCGCGAGGGCGGCGTCTTCAAATTGCGCCGCGGCTTCGCGATTGCTCCGGGCGCGCGCGTGCTGATGGTCGAGGACATCATCACCACCGGCCTCTCCTCGCGCGAGGCGCTGGCGGCGCTGGCCGAGCATCCGGGCAAGATCGTCGGCGCCGCCTGCCTGATCGACCGTTCCAACGGCGAAGCGGACATCGGCGTCAAGCGCGTGGCGCTCGCCACGCTTGACATTCCAGCCTATGCGCCCGACGCGCTGCCGCCGGAACTCGCGGCGCTGCCGGCGGTCAAACCGGGGAGCCGCGCGCTCGCCGGCGCGGCCTGAGCGGCCCAAACGAAAGAGGAGCGGCCCGATGACAGCGCTTCGGCTCGGCGTCAACGTGGATCATGTCGCAACCGTCCGCAACGCGCGCGGCGGCGCCGTCCCCGATCCCGTTCGCGCGGCGCTCCTTGCAATCGAATCTGGCGCCGACGGCATCACCGCGCATCTCAGGGAGGATCGCCGGCACATTCTGGACGACGACATGGTCCGCCTCAAAGCGTCGATCACGAAGCCGCTCAATTTCGAGATGGCCGCGACCGAAGCCATGCTCGACATTGCGCTAAAAATACGTCCGCACGCCTGCTGCCTCGTGCCGGAAAAGCGCACCGAGCGGACGACCGAAGGCGGGCTCGACGTGGTGAACGGGTTCAAGGCCCTGAAGCCATTCGTCTCCGAGCTCACGCGAGAAGGAATCCGGGTGTCGATGTTCATCGAACCTTCGCAGGAAGCGTTGAAAGCCAGCGCCGAACTCGGAGCGCCAGTCGTCGAGCTCCACACCGGGGCGTGGTGCGACGCGCGGGCGCGGGGCGAAGCCGCCAAAGCCGATCACGAATTCGCTCGCCTTCGCGCCGCGGCCGCGCAGACCCAGGCGCTCGGGCTCGAGTGTCATGCCGGCCACGGCCTCGACTACGACACCGCGCGGATCATCGCCGCCCTGCCGCAGATCGTCGAACTCAACATCGGCCATTTCCTCATCGGCGAGGCGATCTTTGTCGGGCTCGCCGAAACCGTGAAGGCGATGCGCATGGCGATGAAAGAGGGGCGCGCATCCGTGGAGCGCGCGGCTTTGATCATCGGCATCGGCAGCGACCTCTGCGACATCGAGCGCATCGAGACAACGCTCGCGCGGCACGGCGAGCGCTTCACAGCCCGCTGCTTCACCGAGACCGAACAGCGCCGCTCGGATCGACGCGCCGGACGAGCCGCTTCTTACGCCAAACGATTCGCCGCCAAGGAGGCCTGCGCCAAAGCTCTGGGCACGGGACTGAGGCGAGGCGTGTTCTGGCGCGACATGGGGGTGGTCAATCTTCCGTCCGGGCAGCCGACCATGAAGCTGACCGGCGGCGCCGCCGAACGGCTGAAAGCGATGCTGCCGCCCGGGACCGAGCCATTCATTCACCTGACGCTGACCGACGAGGGGCCGTACGCCCAGGCGTTCGTGGTGATCGAGGCCCGCCCTGCCCTTCTGCTGCGCGACAGCGACGCGCGCCCCGCGTAAGGCTAGAGTCAAAATACCATCACAGCCGGGTCTGCCCGAAGCAGACGTCCGTCGCCAGCAATAGGCCGGCTGGTTGTGACGTGCAGCCGTCCTCCCTGGGCCGTCCTAACGACCTGTCACGTTAACCCGATGCTAAGATTGGCGCGCCGATCAGAGGTCAAGCAAGAGTTCCGCCGCAAAAAATCCTCATGGCGCCGTTAAGCCCGCAGTTGGGAATTGACGAAACATCGTCGGAGGCACTCAACGGAAGGACGTCGAGTTGAATTCAGAGAACTCTTTCGCGCCCGGGGAAACCGGCGGACAAAGCCAAGTTTGCGAGTCATCGGTCGCAAGACCAATGGGATCGGAGGCGGTGACTCCGCCGGCTGCCGCGGACGCGGCGTCGGGACAGGGCTCCCTCGCTACCGGCGCCCGGGATGAAGGCCAAGCGAAGGCGGTAATTCGGCAGCGCGCTGAGCTTTCTGCTGAGGCGGAGAAAAACTCCCCGGCCGGGAAGACCGGTAGAGACCGTGAAATTGGTGGCTCGGTCGCGGTCGCATCGTTCGACGCGGCCGCGGTTGATCCTCTCAGGGAGGCGTCGGCAGCCCTGGATGACAAGGATTATGCGACCGCTCAGCGTCTTTTTGCGGCGAACGGACGGAAGGACGTTGCTGAAGCTATCAAGGACGCAGCTTGGCGGCCCTTGATCGCAGGGATTATGCGAAGGCTCAGGGGCTTTTTGAGGCGCTCGGCCAGAAAGCCGCCGCTGACGCTGCAGGTGAAGGGATCGGCGCCGGCCAGTCCGCCGCCCCCCAAGCCCGCAGCGCCGGCAGGGGGTCCGATGGGATCCGTCTCCCTGAATGAAGCCCGACAGAAACCTGTAACATCGCCGCCCGAAGTTATTCCGGTTCCGGACGCGGCGTATCGCCGGCCTCCTGCCTCAGGCAGAAAAGGCAAAATCGCGCCGCCTTAGGCCGCTTTTACGTGGAACCGGCTTGGTGTTACTTACGATTTTCGGCGTATCTGCCATTTACGGTTCGCCACTAAACTGGACGTTCCCCACCACGAAAAGCCAGGCGATCGCCGGTCTTTCTTCAGCTGCTGATGTCCTCAAGGCGGATCTAGGTGCGATCACCGGCCAAAACGGGCGTGGGGAGGACGGTCCGCGATGCGCGACCTCAGCGCCGCGCTCACACAGCTGACGGGCCGGCTCGACCAGATCGAGCACGAGTACGGAGCTCGTTTGGATAAGCTCAGCGAGCACGTCGACCAAGATTTCCTCGTCCCGATTTGCCGATATTGCGGCGAGGCTCGATAAGCTGGAGAAAATAGCCGCCCTGCCGGCGACGCCTGTCCCAGAATCTGCCGATGTCGTGGCTAGGCTCGATAAATTGGAGAAGAGAGTTGCCGTCGCGGCTGCGCCGGCCTCAGAAATTGCCGGTCTCACGACAAGGCTCAACAAGTTGGAGAAGAGAGCCGCCGCCGCGGGCGCAAGTTCGGCCAATCCCCTCCCGCCTGCCGCGCCGAAACAATCGTCGCTTATGGCAAGGGCGGAACCTTCCGCTCCGAATGAAACAGCCAGATCCGACAACCCGGGGCCCTTGCTCGGAGACTATACCGTCGAGGATGCACGGGACGGCATCGCGGTGGTTGACAGTCGCTCTGGTCCGCAAGAGGTAGCGCCCGGAGATTTTATCCCTGGGGCAGGGCGCGTCTTGCGAATTGAGAAACGGGGCGGCGATTGGTTCGTCCTGACAAGCCGCGGCGTCATTGCGAGCGGTCCGGCGCCCTAGTAGCGAGGCCGGCTCGCAAGCGTGCGGTCCTTGTCTGCGCCGATTAGACGTCCGACGATGTCCGCCGCCAGGATCGCTGCGAGTTTTCGAGTTTCGAAACCCGAAGCCCTGCTCCAAGGGCTGCTACACATCGTCCCGCCGTCGCGGAATGTCCGGTTTTTGCGCAAACCCGCTGTTCCAGCCGCAATGTCCGCTCGCCCGCTCAGGCGGTCGCCAGCATAATTGTCGATTGGGTTTTGGCCCTCGAGCCATCGGCGATGAGATAGGTCGCCGATTGCGCGAGGAAATCCGGAAGGTTGAAAAAAACTTCCCTTTTGGAGAAATACCGGATAGGATGTTCGGATGACGTCGGAGCTGGGAGGGGCCACGCTCAGCCCTTTCGAGATCGACGGGAAAGGGTCGTCGGCGAGACGATCGCTATTGTGGTTTCGTCGGCAGGATTTATCGCCGCGCCGACTTTTGAGGCTGCTCCACGGTCTGCTGGACAACCCTTTTGGGGTCGAGAGAGTGCATGCGGCGAAAGCGCGAAACGAAAAGGCGTTTAAGTCCTTGAAAACACACAATTACGCGAAATCACTGATTCGGTACTCATAATGATTTCAATGACTTATGACCGGCGATGCGAAACCGCTCGTTTCGCGATGCGAAATATTCGTTTCGTTTTCGTCTGTTTTGGACTTCGTCGGCGCCGGAAACGAAACGGGCAAGTCGGGGTCCGCGTGCTTGGGGAGCCTCAGATTACGGGACGCTCCGTCATCGCGCCCGAGGCCCGAAAGTCTAGATCCGGCAGTCGCTCAATTCATCGGATGGCGACAGGCTTAGAAGCCGCAGCCCGAAAAAAGTTGCGCAAAAGAGCAGCTAAGCCCATGAAATCATTGGCGCGCGTAAACTTGTGCGCGGGCCGGTCTTGCGAGACCGCCTAGCCTGCCGTCCTCTTCTTCCTGCCCTTGTGGGCCGTCGGCGAGGGACCGCCGGTCCCGCCTTCAAAGCCGACAGTGATCGAATAGAGGTCGGCGAGCTGTAGGGTCGGCATCGGGACATTAACCGGATCGGTCACAATACGAAACTGGCCAGCCTTCACCCCGTCCGTCGTCGCCTCGGCCCGGTAGGTCTGGGAAAAGACCGATGTGTTGTCGGTAAGCCGTGTGACCGTGATCTTCACCGGGGCGCTGAAGGTTCCAGCGGCCCCCGCGGGTCCGATCACCACCTGGCCCGCGACGCCGATCTTGATGCTGGCCTGCCCCGTGCCGGCCGGATCGCATTGGCGCGCGGTATCGCCGACACTGAACTGGTAGCGCACCGAAGAATTCTCCGGGCCGCCGACACGCAGCGCCGCGCCGCCGTCGGCGACGGTCACGTCCGGGCAATTGATGTCTTGCGCGGCGACCGGGAGAACCTTCAGCCGGTCGGTCGGATTGGCCGTAGGCTGGAGCACCACCTGCTTCGAGTTCGGGGTCGCCCCCAGATTGAGCCTTCAGCGTTCGGATCGCGATGGGAGAAAAAGCCGCCGACGGAGCTGCCGGCTGAGCTTACTGCGCCGCCGACCGTGTCGCAGCCGGTGAGAGCGCCAAGCGCGGTCGAAAAAAGCGCGATGCGAACCAGCGTGGCGCGAGCGATCATTGCGTCTGACTTCGACAATTGAGCAGCTGGGTCTCGTTTGAAGATGAGCGCGGTGCTTACCCCGGCGACGGCTTCAAGGCAATTGTTCGTAGGCTTCCTTGAAGCCGGCGAGCGGCGCCTGCACGCCGACGCCTTCCTCGGGCGTCTGGAAGACGCCAAGGGTCGCCGTCTTTCCGGTCTTCAGCTTGTCGATCAGGGCTTGGTCCATGGCCAGCTGACCGACGCAGCCATTCGGAAGACATTGCAGGAAACTCAAGCGTCCCGCCTCCGCGTTGTCGATCCTCAAGCTTATGCCGGGGGGAAGCAGCACTCCAAGCGGCGCAATGACCCGCATGAGGCGGGTCTTGCGATCGGCGGTATTGAGCACGATCACGACCAGAATCAGGTTCGGCCGGTCCTGGTCGACGACGCTGAGCACGATCGCGCATTGCTCGTGGGCCGCGCCGGGGGGAGTTTCGCAACGGGTCACCCAATCGCCGTGCTTGTCCCTCACGGCGCCCTGCGGCGCTGATTCGGCCGCGGAAGCGTGCGACGACATGAGCAGCACGCCGCCGACGAGGCTCATAAGCGCCCAGCCGGCCTTCGATCGTTTCGCCTTGGTGAACGCCATCGTCCGCAATGAATCCTGTGTATCCGTGTGTGGGCGGCGCAAGGGTAGAGGAAAGATGCGTTCTTTCGCGGCTGTGGCCGAGAACCGGCGCAAAAATGAGGCGGAGCAGGAGTGAGGAGAGGGTGGGCGCTAGAGGGATTGAACCTCTGACCCCTACCATGTCAAGGCGTAGGTCGGATTGCCTACAACGCTTTGAACTGTCGCAAGAAATAAGACCGCCCGTCACCTACTGCCCGCCTTTCGCACGTGTCGGCGTCGGAAACAGGTCGGACTTCCTCAACTCAGCCGACAGGTCCAAGTGCTCGTAGACGCTCGCCGCGTTGCGGGACTTCCATAAGCCCGATGCGACCAAGGCGGCAGTGTCTGCATCGGCGAATAGGCGCCTCCACATCGCGTGGGAATGGCGCAGCATATGAAACGCGCTACCGGCCGGTAGGGTGACGCCAGACAGCTTCTCGGCCTTGTCGAGCAGCGCATAGAGCCGCGCGCATTTGGTAAGGCCGAAGACGCGCCGCTTGCTCTTGTCGAGATTGGCGAGCGCCGCGACGGCCGGCGGGGGAAGGTGAACCATGATCGGTTCGCCGTTCTTTGTCTGTCGCAGCAGCGCGGTCGCAGCGTTCAAGTCTATATCGGCCCATGTTAGGCGCAACGCTTCGCTAAGTCGCGGGCCGGCGTACAGCAGGAACGTCATGGGGGCGCCGAGGCGCGTGTCTGTCACGTTCGCGGCCTCTAGTAGCTTGAAAGCGTCGTCGGGCCGCAGCCAATCAGCCACGCCGCCCGTCCACTTGGGGCGTCTGATCGCCTTGACGATGCCGGCGTGACGTATGATCGCCAGCGCCGGGGTGTAGACGCTTCGATTGCGAGTCTGCGGAAGCGCGTTAGGCAAGAGCGCAGCCGCCGCAGCGTCAATCTCCGCCTGGTCGATCTTCACCAGCGGCGTCTCGCCGAAGTAAATGACTAGGGGCTTGACGAACAGCTTCGAACGCCCGGCCCGGAGATAGCTGACGGCGGCGGCGGCGAAGGTGACGCCGCGTGTTTCGTCCGGCGGCGCAAGGTGCTGGCGCTTCGCTTCTTCTCGCCATTGTTTGAGTAGCTTAGCCGCGGAGGTTTTGTCAGTAACCTTAGGTGCTTCGGTCAATGCTGATCCGCTCTGGCGGCTCAAACGCGGCTCCTTTGATCGCCGTCTCCGCAGAGACGAACAAAAAAGCGAACGCAGAAACCGCCGTAAGCTGCTCGATCCCTGAATTAGCGTGCGCATCGTTGCGGGCAAGGTCCGGTCAT
>CAVPEE010000044.1:0-79900 GCA_963702825.1 uncultured Alphaproteobacteria bacterium | reverse complement strand
GTCGGCGTCTTTTCAGAATCGAGGCCGACTCCGACCAGCCCTCCGCTCAAACCCTGCCCGCTGCAGTTGGAAGGCGCCTCCAAGGCACAATACAGATGAATTAATGCCGACTTTGGTGGCTAATTCCAGAAAACAGGCTTCACTTTGTCCGAGATGCGCCACACGAACTCCGGCATGAGGTCAAGCCGCGGATATTCTCGCGGGTGGACCTCTTTGAGAATTTGATTTAACCTCATGATTAAATACACGTCTTTGACCCCAATCGAGGTCGAGTGCCGTGCTGAATTGAGCATCGGGTCGACTCGGCCATCCATATCCACCGAGATTGCAGTTCACAATCAGACGGAGGCCCCCATGGGCAAGGTGCGCGTAGCGGCTTTTGGAGTGTCCATCGACGGCTTCGGGGCCGGCCCGGACCAGAGCCTGGAGCATCCGCTCGGCAAACGGGGCGGGGAGTTGCACAATTGGTTCTACCCGACCCGGACCTTTCGATCGATGATCGGGAAAGACGGCGGGACCGACGATCGCTTCGCCCGCGCCGCGGCGGAAGGCTTCGGCGCCTTCATCCTCGGCCGCAATATGTTCGGCCCGATCCGCGGCGAATGGCCGGACGACGCGTGGAAGGGCTGGTGGGGCGACAATCCCCCGTATCACGCGCCGACCTTCATCCTCACCCACCACGCCCGGGCGCCAATCGTGATGGAGGGCGGGACGACCTTCCATTTCGTCACCGACGGGATCGAGGCGGCGCTCGCCCAGGCCAAGGCCGCCGCGGGCGACCTGGACGTGAAGATCGGCGGCGGAGTTTCGACGATCCGCCAGTACCTGCTCGCAGGAGCGATCGACGAGTTGCACCTGGCGCTGTCGCCCGTCGTTCTGGGCCGTGGTGAATCCCTGTTCGCAGGCATTGACCTGCCAGGCCTTGGCTATCGGGTGACGGAGGCGGTCCCAACGGAGCTGGCGACCCACCTCGTGCTGACGCGCTGACCGTCCGGTGCGGGGAAGCTGGCCGGCGATGGCTGACACCGGCCCTGTTGAGCCGCGAACTTCGTTCTCGCGCGCGGCTTCACCGTGCGTTTCTGCGCAGCCTGGAGAAGGAGCCCCGCGCCTTCCGCCCAAACTCACGGAAAAATTCGACCGCAACGAGCGGCGTTCGGCCACTTACGGATCCACGTAGGGCAGGGAGCCAAGACAAACCCCGGAGCCCCGCGTATGTTTACGCCGTTGGGGCTTGCTTGCGGAAGCCCCATCGAAGCGGTGGGGAGGGCGGCGTGAAAGGGAATAGCAGCGCCGTCTACCGCTACCGCCGGGAGCAACATTTCGCCAAGCCGGCGGCGGCGATTTGGCCGTTTGTCTCCGACAGCGCCCGCCTTTGGGAGTTGAGCGGCTTCGCCCCCTATCGGATTGAGGAACGGGTCGACGGCGAGGGCCGAGTCCGCCGCTTTGTCCGCGGCAAGGTCGGGCCTTTCCCGGCCCGATGGGAGGAGGATTTTGGCGAATGGCAGGAGAACCACCGTCTTTTCCAGACCCGAGACTATAAAAACGGCCCGATGCGGCGGTGGGAGTGGGCTTGTGAGCTCATTGCCGAAGGCGAAGGCTGTCGCCTGATCCTCACCGGCATGGCCGAGCCCGCTGGCCTCTTGGGCTTTGTGGGGAAGCGTGCAGGCATCTTCGACGCCGAGTTCGGCAAGGCCTGGGCGGGGATCGAGCGGATCATTCGCGAGAGCGACGGCTCCGCGCTCGTCCCGGGCTGGAGCGCCGAGGACCTGACGGAGCCCGCCGCCCGCCAACGACTCGATGCGCTTGGCGCGGAACTCGCGCGCGACCCTGCTTCGCATGCTCTGGCGCCGAACCTCATCGACTACCTGCGCCATGCGCCGATCGTCGATATGCGCAGCATTCGCCCCGTAGCGCTGGCGAAATTATGGTCCGTCCCGCCAGACCACGCGGTGGAGTTGTTCCTGGCCGCGGCGCGGAAGGGCGTCGTGGCGATGGGATGGGAGCTGCTCTGCCCGCGCTGCCGCGGCGCGAAGTCCCGCGTGAGCCAACTGCAGGACTTGGCCAAAGGCGCGCATTGCTCCTCCTGCAACATCGACTACGAGCGCAATTTCAGCCGCAACGTGGAGCTGACTTTCCACCCCGCGCCTTGGATTCGTCCCCTCCCGGACGGGGAGATGTGTCTGCTGGGGCAAGGCTCCGCGCGGCATATCAAGTTTCAGGGCGAGGTTGCGGCGCGCTCCGCCAAGAGTTTTGAACTGTCGTTGGCGCCCGGCCCATACCGCTTTCGCACCGTCGAGGCCGGCGACGAAGCCGATCGCGACATCGGCGCCGACGGAATGATCCCGACGCTTGTGGCGCGTGGCTCCGACATTCTGCTTGAGGAAGCGAACGGCAAAAACGAACTTGCGATTCGCAACGACAGCGACAGGCCGCGCGCCTTCGTTGTCGAGGACCGCAATTGGGCCAGCGACGCGCTGACGGGCGAACGCGTGATCGCCATGCCCGCTTTCCGTCGGCTTTCCCCCGAGCAATTGCTGCGCCCCGGCGACAATGCCGAGATCGGCTGGATCGCCATCATGTTCACAGACCTGAAGGGCTCGACCGAACTCTACGATGCGCTCGGCGACGCCCCCGCTTACAACCTCGTTCGCGACCATTTTTCTTTTCTGTCGGAGCGGGTGCAGCGCAATCACGGCTTCGTCGTCAAGACGGTGGGCGATGCGGTCATGGCCGCCTTCTCCCGTCCCGATCATGGCGTTCGCGCGGCGCTCGCGATCCAGGACGATGTCGCAAGCTTCAACGCCGCCCGTGGCGAAGGCGCGACCCCCATCGTGTTGAAGCTCGGCCTTCATGCCGGACCGTGCATCGCGGTGACGACGGGCGACGTGCTCGACTATTTCGGCGCGACCGTGAATGTCGCGGCGCGTCTCGAAAACCAGTGCCGCGGCGGCGAGCTGATCGTGTCGGAGGACGTGGTGGGAGACGCCGAAACCGCGGCGGCGCTGGCGGATCGGACGCAGATCGAAGAAACGGCGATGTTGCGTGGCGTCAGCGCGCCGGTTCGGTTCGTTCGGATCACGGGCCGTCGCGAAAATTAAGACGGCAAGATCAGGAGTTCGCGCCCTTAGCGCGCTGCCGCCATCGCTCCAAGCGGCGGCGGGAGGGCTTGTTGAGGCGATGCTTCCGCTTCCGCCTTTCCTTCCTGAGCCCAGCGCCGCGCGAGCACGGCGCAGACCATGAGCTGCATCTGGTGGAAGAGCATGGTCGGGAGGAGGATCATGCCGAGGTCCGGGCCAGGGAAGAGCACGCCCGCCATCGGCACGCCGGCCGCTAAGCTCTTCTTCGAGCCGCAGAAGACGATGGCGATCGTGTCCTCGCGGTTGAAGCCCAACGTTTTGGCGGCGTAGCGGGTGGCGAAGAGCATGAAGGCCAGAACCAGGGCTTCGATGACGATCATGATTGCGAAGCCGCTCAGCGGCAGCGCGCGCCAGAGTCCGGCGCTGACCGCGTGGCCGAAGGCGCCATAGACCACGAGCAGGATCGAGCCCCGGTCGGTCGCGGAGAGGATCGCCTTGTGGCGCAGGACGAAGTCGCCGATCCACGGTCGCAACAACTGGCCCGCCACCAGCGGCGCAACAAGGAGAAGGCCGATCTCGCCAATCGCGTCGCCGGTCGGCGCGCCGCCCCGCGCTGACGCGAACATGGCGACAAGCAACGGCGTCGCCACGGCGCCGATGAGGCTCGACAGCGTCGCCGAGCACATCGCCGCAGGAACGTTGCCGCCGGCGATCGAGGTGAAGGCGAGCGAGGATTGGATCGTCGAGGGCAGGAGACAGAGATAGAGCATGCCCAACGCCAGCGGGCCCGGCACGAGCCATTGCGGCAGGCAATGGAAGAGGACGAGGCCGACGAGCGGGAACATGACGAAGGTGGCCGCCAGCACCAGGGCATGGAGGCGCCAATGCGCGACGCCCGCGATCACATTCGCGGTCGCGAGGCGCGCGCCATAGAGGAAGAACATGAAGGCGATCGCGACGTCGGTCGCGATTTTGACCGGCGTCTCGAAGGCCGCATTCGGCGGCGCGAAGCTCGCCAACACGACCGTCGCGACCAGGAGCATGGTGAACGTGTCGGGGGCGAAGCGGGAGAGAGTTCTGGCGCATGATGGCGGAATATGCCGCGCTTCGCGCTCATTCGGAATGACGTTCTCCGTGGTTTCAGTTATCATGGCCCGTGATGACAGAGACCTACGATCCCGACCTACTTGTGACCTTCCTCGCGGTCGCCGAGACCGGGTCTTTCTCGGAAGCCGCGCGGCGGCGGGGCCTGCGCCAGTCGACCGTGAGCCAGCAGGTGCGCCGGTTGGAAGCGGAGACGCGGCGGCGTCTGTTCGATCGCGACACCCACAACGTCTCGCTCACCGTCGACGGGCAGGCTTTGACCGTGCTCGCCGGCGAGATCCTCGCCGCCTACTCCCGGGCTGAACGCTATTTCTCGAACGCCGAACTCAGAGGCCGGGTCCGCTTCGGCGCCTCCGAGGATTTCGCGCTCTCGAGCCTCCTGCCGCAGGTCCTGCGCGCGTTTTCGTCCAGGCACCCTCAAGTCGACATCGAGATGACGGTCGGGCTCGCCGCCGATCTCTACGGACATATGGATGAAGGCGCGCTCGATCTCATTTTCGCCAAGCGCCGGGCGGGCGACGGGCGCGGCCATATCGTGTGGCGCGAAGAGATGGTCTGGATCGCTGCGCCGGACTGGCGGCGCGATCCTGAGCGCCCGCTGCCGCTTGTTCTCTACCCGCCGCGCAGCATCACCCGCGAGGCGGTTCTCGCGGCGCTCGAGAAAGCAAATGTGTCCTGGCGCATCGCCTGCACCTGCGGCTCGCTGTCCGGACTGGTCGGCGCCGTTCTCGGCGGCCTCGGAATCGGCGCGCAGTCGGCGCGTCTCAAGGCGGAAGGGACCGTGGCGGTGGGTCCCGAGGCCGGGCTGCCGCCGCTCGGCGAGACGGAATTCGTCGTCGTGCCCGCGCTCGGCCGGCCGAGCGCACCGGTGCAGGCGATGGCCGACACGATCCTCGAGTTCGGCCGCGCTTTCCATGCTGAGGCGCCTTGAGGACGGACGGGGTGCCAATCGATTGTAGCCGCGCCCGGCGAGCGCGGCGACGCGGTCGGCGACCGCGTCTACAAGGTCGGTTCAGAATTGCACCGCAAGGACCGGAGTTCGGCCACTTAGGGATCAGCGTACTGGGGGAGCAAGACAAACCCCGGAGCCCACCTTATGTCTAGCCCCATGACCGAAACGCGTGAGCCCGACACGTCACGGGCGCCGGCTCGCGACGAAGAGCGCTGGCAGGCGGTCAAGCGCCGCGATTCCGCGCTCGACGGTAAGTTCGTCTTCGCCGTGCGCACCACCGGAATTTATTGCCACCCGAGCTGCGCCTCGCGGCCGGCCAAGCGCGAGAACGTCTCCTTCTTTTCGACCGTGACGGAGGCCGAGAAGGCGGGCTACCGCGCCTGCAAGCGCTGCCGGCCCGACAAGCTCGGCGCGCCCGATCCGCAAGTTCAGGCGGTCAAGCGGGCGTGCGAACGGATCGAAACTGCCGAGGAGGCGCCCAAGCTCGCCGAGCTTGCGGCGAGCGCGGGCCTGAGCCCGTACCACTTCCACCGCGTCTTCAAGGCCATCACCGGCGTGACGCCGAAAGCCTATGCGGCCGAGACGCGGGCGCGGCGCGCCGCCGTCAAGCTGCGGACGGCGGAGACGGTTACGGAAGCGATCTATGACGCAGGGTTTAACTCCTCGAGCCGCTTCTACGAGAACACGGCCGCGCGGCTTGGCATGACGCCAGGGGCGGTGCGTCGCGGCGGGGCAGGGGTTGTCATTCGCTTTGCGGTCGGCGAGGCCTCGCTCGGCGCGGTGCTGGTCGCGGCCACTGACAAGGGCGTCTGCGCCATCACGCTCGGCGACGATCCCGACGCCCTTGTGCGCGATTTGCAGGACCGTTTCCCGCGCGCGGAGTTCAAGGGCGGGGACGCTGAATTCGAGCGCATGGTCGCGGAGGTCGTGGGTCTCGTCGAGGCGCCGGGTCAGCGCCTCGATCTTCCGCTCGACATTCGCGGCACCGCATTCCAGCAAAAGGTCTGGGCGGCGTTGCAAGCCATCCCGCCGGGCAAGACCGCGACCTACACGGAGATCGCCCGCGCGATCGGTCAGCCGACCGCCGTGCGAGCGGTCGCGCAAGCGTGCGGCGCCAATCCGCTTGCGATCGCGATCCCCTGCCATCGGGTGGTGCGGTCGGACGGCGATCTCTCCGGCTATCGCTGGGGCGTCGAGCGCAAGCGCAAGCTCATCGATCGGGAGGCGGCGTGATGAAGGCCCGCACCCCGACGCCCTTGTTCGATAAGGCCCACATCGCGCCCCTTCGAGCCCTCACCCCGTCCCCTCTCCCCGAGGGAGAGGGGACGAGCGGCGCCTACGCTCCCCTTCTCCCCCCGGGAGAAGGTGGCCGACGTAGTCGGCCGGATGAGGGCCTCGCCGAGATCGCCGCCCTCGACTGGCCGGCGATCGAGCGCGATCTCGACGCCTACGGCTGCGCGGTCGCGCCGAAACTGCTTTCGCCGGAGACCTGTCGCGCCTTTGCGGCGCTCTATCCCGACGACGCTCGCTTTCGCTCGCGCGTCGTGATGGCGAAACACGGTTTCGGTAAAGGCGAGTACAAATATTTCGCTTATCCGCTCCCCGAGCCGATCGTCGCGCTTCGACGCGGCTTTTATTCCAGGCTCGCAGCCGTAGCGGACCGCTGGAACGAAGCGATGGGCGTTTCCGTTCGCTATCCCGCGGAACACGAAGCGTTCCTCGCGCGCTGCCATCAGGCGGGTCAAAAACGGCCGACGCCGCTCCTGCTGCGCTATGGCCCCGGCGACTACAATTGCCTGCACCAGGACGTGTACGGCGAGCATCTCTTTCCGCTGCAGATCGCGATCCTGCTCTCCGAGCCTGGCCATGACTTCACCGGCGGCGAATTCGTGCTGACCGAGCAACGGCCGCGCATGCAGTC
This sequence comes from uncultured Alphaproteobacteria bacterium, assembly GCA_963702825.1. Classification (GTDB taxonomy): domain Bacteria; phylum Pseudomonadota; class Alphaproteobacteria; order Rhizobiales; family Beijerinckiaceae; genus Roseiarcus. The sequence goes on along the minus strand of CAVPEE010000044.1, from coordinate 72,846 downwards.
GCGCGCAGAGGTCGCGCCGCTTACGCAAGGCGACGGCGTGATCTTCGCCGTGCGCGAGCGCCCCGTGCGAGGGACGCGGGGAACCTATCGCGTCAATCTGCGCCATGGCGTGAGCCGGATCAGGAGCGGCGAACGCTTCACGCTCGGCGTTATCTTTCACGACGCCACGTGACGCCGCTTTCCGATTGCCGAGGATCGAGATGCGGTCATTGCTGGAGAGAGGCCGTAGGGACCCTCACGCGCGGCGAATGTCGGTCAGGGCGAAATCGTCTCCCTTGAACAGGAGCGCTTCGCCCGTTGCTCTGGCGAGCGCGTAGGCAAAACAGTCGCCAAGTTCAGGCCCGCCTTGTGCCGGCCTTTGCTGAAGTCGAGAAACGTCAAACGATTTGCAGTTCTTTGATGCGCTTCTCGGTAGTTGCGCCACCTTCTTAGTCATTTGATTTTGTTAGTTATTTTGTTGCAATTAAATTCCATAACAACCGTTAGCTATAGTGAAGCTAGCGGAGCGCAGCAGGAAATGGGCAACGGCTATCGAGTGCGGATTGGTCTGCGGGAAATCTAGGCCATGCAGCCGAATACGATCCTCTGGGATTTAGAAGTGAAGGGTTTCGTGGCACGTCGCCAATTTTGGGATGCCAGAGCGAAGCATTTGAAGACGGTTCGATAGGGCAGGGGCGCGGGATCAGGGCGGCAGGACTTCATTTGGGCGAAGAGTCAAATCCCGCCCGCAAAGCAATTCCACAGAGCGCTTCGCAAATTATTCCCGAGAGCGATATAGCTACAATAATACTTCGGTTCACATGAATTACATTGCATGATTGACAACAATCTCGCCCAGTGGTCTTGCTATCTACACGCAACCGATTGCGTGTAGTGGCGGAAACTCAACCGCGTGCGCGACAGGAGGACAGCCAAGGAGTTCGCAACCATTTGGCATCTGTCGAAGCCTTAGCAAGGGAGACCGAGCCATGAATCTCAGGACATACGCTTTCACGACCATCAGCGCTTTGACTCTGTCAGCGGGCTTGGCAGTTTCTCCGGCGAGCGCCGCGGTGAGATCCGTCACGAGTTCGTCCACCGTCCTGGACGCCTCACTGACGACTCTGCTCGGCCCCGTTAATGTCGGTCCGGAGTTGCCCGCTTCTGGCTCCGCGCCACCCCCTTACAATGTAACCAATTCACTCCTTTCTTTTAGCACGAGCTTAGGCCCAGCCAGTCTGACGACGGGTGTGTTGACCGATACGGCACGCGGCGACACCGGGACGGCGATGGGGTCGGCGACGTCGACCATCAACAACCTTGCCATTTCGTTGGACTCGATCTTCAGTCTCACCTCGACGTTGATCAGCTCCACCTCCTCGGTCAACGGGACGCCCTCGGCAACCGGGTCCACCACGCTCACTGACTTGACGATTACGGCCCTGGGCTCAACGGTCACCATCCTGGCCAATCCGACCCCAAACGATGTGGTCTTCAATCTCGGCGGCTTGACTATCACCCTGAACCAGCAGATTCCAGATCTGAGCGAGAGCGCGGGCATAACCACCAACGCCATCGCGATTGATTTCAATAGGTTCCTGGGCGTGAGCGGCAGCGTCGACGTCGCTCAATCGTTCGCTAGCCTCAACGTCCCAGAAACCTCGACCTGGGTGATGTTGCTGCTCGGCTTCGCCGGGCTTGGTTACGCGGGCTACCGAAGAGCAACCAGCACGCGCGCAGCCTTCACCTAGGCTCCTAAGCTTTTTCAGTTTGCGCTGGAAAGACCGCCTCAGGCGGTCTTTCTTTTTGTCCCAGGCGGGATTAAAGGCCGCCATGCTTGTGACTGCGCTCAACTTCGCCGCTGCACTCGCGGGCGGAGAGGGTTTCGCCCTAGATCGAGACCGCCTATTCCCGGCCCTAGAACCGGCCCTAGACGCCGCCACGGCGTGAGCCGGACCAGAAGCGGCGAGCGCTCCACGCTCGGAATCATCTTTCACGACGCGGCGTGCCGGCTTTCGACTGAGAAAGCAAGGAACGGGGAGACGCGTTGCGGCGCCACAGGCAGACTTGAAGCCGCAAAGCCGCTCAAAAGGAAAACCGTCCATGTCTTTCCAAATCACCGGTCTCGACGCCGCGCCTTTCCGCCGCTTCTACGGGCTTTCCGACGAGGAGCTGCAAAGCTTCGGCGTGAAGCGCTTCATCGCCGACAAGAACCCCGGCTTTCCCGATCGCGTCGAACTCAGAGATGTCGAGCAGGGCGAGGCATTGCTCCTTCTCAACTACCTGCACCAGCCGGCCGACACGCCCTACCGAGCGAGCCACGCCATTTTCGTGCGCGAATGGGCCGAGACGCCGTATCAAGCCCAGGACAAGACGCCGGAGGTCTTATGGATCCGCCCGATTTCGCTGCGCGCCTTCGACGTTTCGGGCGACATGATCGACGCCGATCTGACTGGCGGGGGCGACCTCAAGCCTGCGATCGAGCGCCTGTTCGCTAATCCTGACGCCGCCTACATCCATGCGCATTACGCCAAGCGCGGCTGCTACGCGGCGCGGATCGATCGGGCGTGAGGCGGGGGCGGCGTTGCGCCTGTGCGCTGCGTGACTTAAGTCCATGGGACCTAACGACGCTGAGGTCCCATGCCCGCTGTCCGCCAACCTACGATCTTCGTGCCGCACGGCGGGGGCCCGTGCTTCTGGATGGACTGGCCGCCCCCCTTCGGCCCGCACGCCTGGGACGGGCTCCGCGACTATCTCGCTGGCGTTCTGAAATCGCTGCCCGAGCGGCCGAAGGCGTTCCTGGTCGTCACCGCGCATTGGGAGACGGACAAGCCGACCGTCAGCGTCAACCCGAAACCGGGGATGCTCTACGACTATTACGGCTTTCCCGAGGACACCTATAAACTAAGCTATCCCGCGCCGGGCGATCCGGAGCTGGCGGCTGAAGTGAAGCGCCTCATCGAGGCGGCGGGCTTACCCGTCGCGACTGACGGCGAGCGCGGCTTCGACCATGGCGTGTTCGTGCCGTTCCTCATCCTCGATCCGAAGGCCGAGATCCCGGTTGTCATGCTGTCGCTGCGCAAGGATCTCGATCCCGCCTTCCACATCAAGCTTGGCAAGGCGCTCGCGCCCTTGCGCGATCAGGGGATCGCCATCGTCGGCAGCGGCATGAGCTTTCACGACCTCAGGCATTTCCGCGACGGCGACACGACAGCCTCGGCCGCCTTCGACGCCTGGCTGGACGAGACGGCGAAGGCGCCGGAAGCGGAGCGCGAGGCGCGGCTCACCGCGTGGGACAAGGCGCCGTCGGCGCGCGCCTGTCATCCCCGCGAGGAGCACCTCTTGCCGCTGATGGTCGTGGCTGGCGCTGCCGGCGACAGCACGGGTAAGCGCGAGTTCAACGCCAAGATCGGCGGCAAGATGATCTCGGGCTTTAGGTTCGGCTGAGGCGTCCAGTCGCCGCTTTGGGCGGCAAAACTTTCTCTACTTGCTTGCTGTGGCGGTTGCGGGCGCTGCGGCTTTTACGCGTCGATCAAATTCTACCTCCTAGGATTGATTGTGGCAGCGGCCCAGCGGCCTCGAAGCATCGCCTTTTTGCATTCCCCACCACCGTTTGGCTTCTACAAATCTGGCCGCGCATTCGACAGGTGCTAAATGTAATGGTTGTGCATAATACCAGTCGAAGCTCGGGAGTTGCCACCTCAAATGCCCAACTACGTCAAAGCGCCGTCGGTCGATCTCTCTTGCCTTAAGGGTGATGAATTTCAAGTCGCGCTACGGGTAGCCATTAATGATCTAAGAGATCGAGAGTTTATTTTCTCCGAATTCCTGAGTGAAGCCGGTAATCCGGATAAATCGAACTGGGAAAGAACGGTCCAATATTCGCATCTTCACCTTTTATTCGCACAGACAATCGTCTCAACTCTGCTCGTTGAAAGCGATCGGCGCATCATTACTCAGACCAGCGCGCAGCCTCGGGTTGGCGCAACCGCTTTCGCCGCGATACATCTCGCGCAAAGTCAACTTCGGAAATCGGAGATCGCAAGTTGCGAACCTACAGCAGCAATCCCCGAATCCCGCGATCATGAGCGAATAGCGCATGCTCACCAACTCCAGCGAAATCACGCCCGCATTGACCGCGAGCACCAGATCGGCTTTGCGATCCGGGGGGTGATCATTAAGCGGCGCTGGATTATACATGGTGAGCACGTCCCGAAGAACGCCTGGGGCTGTTTTGAGCCGCACTCCAGATGGTCTCAGGCTATTCACTGGGAATTCCGCGCACGCCAGATACGCGCAGCATCCGGAAAGCTTACGCAGCGAGACAACGGGGATACCAGTCACTAAGCTTCCATTTTTCCAGTTTTCTGTCGCTCCGAACCTGCGAGGAGGACGAATTCCTCAAACTGGTCGAGTACAAGCAAAAGTTTCTCGTCCGCGCGCCGCGCTAAAATCTCCAGGCGCTCGCGTAGGGTCTTCGCTTCGCCCAGTTTCCATTTCCGCGCCGCGGTGAGCTTGCCAACCGCCTCGGTGAGCGCGTTCTCTGGATCCTGCCAAGCTCGCGCCTCGACGACGGTCCAGCCGGCCTCGCGCAACTCGGGCAGCGCATAAGCGTTGAGGACAGAGCTTTTTCCCGAGCCGGAATCGCCCGTGAGGTAGAGGGGCGTGGCATCGGCGCGCTTAAGCCAGGCGAGCACCTTTTCGTGGGCTCGGTCGGCCCGATCGAACTTCGCGCGATCCTCGGGCGTGTCGAGGTACGGACCGATGCGGAAATAACCCTCAGGAACGGCCTCGATCTTCACCGCGAGCGCTTGCGCCTGTTTGCGCTTCCGTTCGGCCGCCCATTCAGCTGCGATCTGCGCGATGGCGACGAGGGCCGGTAACCCGAGAAGCAAGGTGTTCCACAGCCATAGCGGCCGCAGCGAGAAGCCAGAGAATTTCTCAAGCGCTTCGTGAAGAGGAGGTATGTACCAAAGGAGCCCGAGGACGATTGCGAGTACGACTGCCGTTCGGCCGAGCCACTTGACCGGTAGGAAGCTTCGGATCGCCTTTACGTCTTCATCTGCAGGCGCAAGCAGCTTTAGTAGCTCGCCCGGCAGGGTCGGCGTCTCTGCCATTGCTCCCCCAATTTTCTTGGCAGGCTAGCGGACGCGGAAGATTTCCGGAAGTGAGCTGGATCACTGCGTCGCCGGCCGAAGCGCGCTAAGTTATGAGGCGTTAAGCGGGGAGGGCGACCGCAGCTTCACGAGATGACCGGCGGCAAGTATTTCTTGCGACGACCCACGCTGATTGAGGCGTCCCCGTTCCTGACGCCTCGCCGAGGCGGATGCGGGACAGAAGCGGCGTTGATTCCGGCGAGAACCTTCGATTCGTGGTTACTCGAAGTTAACGAACCTTTAACCTTCGGCCACCCCGTCGATATTGAACCACGCGCCGCGGATACCAAAATAGAACGCACTGCCTCTCCATGCGTTACTGCATGGAAGGCAGGGGAGCGATCACGAACACGTGTGGGCCGATCGCACTGGCATACGCCTTGCAACGGTTTTTTTACCGAAATGTGACGATTATGAATCTACGTCACAATTGTGTTTGGAGGTGTTAACACGTAACCCCATGAACGCTATGATTCTCTCTCTCACTCCTGAAGTCCGGGAAGCCGCGCTCGATCTCAAGGCGTTGCGCAGAAAGATAAAAGAGGCCGGTGAGCGGGCCTGGGAGTGGATGCCGGCCGAAGCCAATGCACGGCAACGGATGCTTTGCCTAAGTTTTGAGCAGCCGGTCGATCAAGTGGCGCTCGGCAGCCAACAAACCCCGCCGCCCAAGCCGGGCGAAGGCTTTCTGAAGTTGGCCGGAACCTCGAGGGGCTAACCCTTTTCGCAACCTCGGCGACCCTTCAGGGGGGCCGGCAGGCGCGTTGACACGGCAAGAGATCCCTCAATCCGGCGGCCAGGCCGGCGCGAATCTCGGCACGAGATGGAGGTCCTTGCCCGTCCATGGATGGGCCAGCGCCACCTCCTCGTTGAGCTCGACGCCGAGCCCAGGCTCCTCCGGCGGGATGACGAAGCCGTCTTCCCAGCGGATCGGCTTCTTGAGGATTTGCGCATGAAAGCCGTCCCAGCGCTCGATGCTCTCGAGGATGAGAAAATTCGGGCTGCAAGCCGCGAGCTGGATGTTGGCGGCGCCGACAATCGGTCCGCAATAGAGGTGCGGCGCGATCTGCGCGTAATGAGCTTCTGCCATTCCCGCGATCTTCTTCGCTTCAAGGATGCCGCCGACGCGGCCCAGATTCATCTGCAGGATCGAGGCGGCGCCGGCTTCGAGCACGCGCGCGAACTCATACTTGGTCGTGAGGCGCTCGCCGGTCGCGATCGGCATGCGACATTGCGCGGCGACTTTGGCCATTTCCTCCGGCGCCTCGGGCGGCGTCGGCTCCTCGAGCCATAGAGGCTCGTAAGCCTCGATTCGCCGCGCCAGACGTAATGCGCCGGATGTCGTGAACTGGCCGTGCGTGCCGAACAAAAGATCGCATTTCGTCCCCACCGCCTCGCGCAGCGTCTTAAGGAACGCTTCGCAAAGCTCGAGCCGCTCGAGGCTCGGCTGGCGCGGATCGAAGGTCGAGTACGGCCCGGCTGGATCGAATTTCACCGCGGTGAAGCCTTGCGCCGCATATTTGAGCGCGCGTGTCGCCGCCGCGTCCGGGTTCGAATAGACGGGGCTGTCGGAATAGGCGTGCGAGCCGGGCTCGTCCGGATAGAGGTAGGTGTAGCTGCGCAGCCGCTCATGCACCTTGCCGCCGATGAGCGCATAGACGGGCTTCATGACCGCCTTGCCGACGATGTCCCATAGCGCCATTTCGATGCCGGAGAGGACGCCCATCAGCGAAATGTCGGGCCGGCCGGAATAGCCGCGGCCGTAAACGTTGCGCCAGAGCGCCTCGATGCGGAACGGATCAGCGCCTTCGACGTGCCGCTCGAATACATCCTCGATCATCGCCACGATCGCTTTCGGCGCGAAGCTCGCGGCATAGACCTCGCCCACGCCCTCGATTCCGCAGGCGGTCTTGAGCTTGAGGAAGAGGAAATAGCGGCCGCCGAAGGCTGGCGGGGGATTGCCGACAACGAAGGTTTTCAGCTCGGCGATTTTCATGTTGCTCCCGCGAATCTTGGCCTCGTCCGCTTCTCTTTTGCGCTGGCCGAAGCGAAAGTGTTGTTTTAGAGCAGGTCGCGATCGAGCTCGGCTCGCCGCGAGCCAAAGGCGCCGCCGCGGTGGAGGCGAGACCGATCGAAAAGCCCGATCATAATCATCGCCAACCAAAGTTGGAAAGCTTCACGACCGCACTCTAACTCCATTTGCGCAAGACGTTGTTCGGCAAGACCCATCGCCGGCGGCGTCGGAATGGAGAATGAAATGAGACTTTCAAGAAGTAGAAGTGCAGAGGCCGCGTTGGCTTGTGGCTTGGTGCTGACGGCTCTCGCTTTGGCCGTCCCCAACTCCGTCGCGGAAGCCAGTAGCGTTGCGCCGGTCAGACGTTATCTCCATCACAAGTCCGTTGATGCGCGCGCCATCGCGCAGGTCCCGGCGACGCCGGCTCTCTTCTCGCCGGACTTTTTCGGGTCTTATATTCCCGCTCCAAGGAAGCCCGAGACAGATGGACTGAGCCGGAATCGCGCCGATTGCGTGAGGTATGGCTGCATCGACAGTGGCGGCTAATGCATGTCCCAATGAGGCGGGGCCCCCCGTCATTGCCAGCGAGGCGAAGCAATCCAAAGTATAGGCGCTTAAAACTGATGGATTGCTTCGCTGCACGTAGTGACGAGTTCCAGTCGATCGGGACCGGTGTAATCATGTCGGACCGTTCCCGAAGCCGGAAGGCCGGAGCGAGAAGCTCGGCGCTCTAACCTGAATGATTGCCCCAGCTCGAAGAGGCGAAGCCGCAGCATGACCCGTTACGCCGCCAGCAGCCTCAGCCGCCGTCGTTTTCTGCAGGCCGCAAGCATAGTCGGAGCTCTGTCGCCGACCATTCCTGCCTGGGCTGACGTCTTCGTCAACCTGGACCTACCCGGCGGGCCGGATCAGCGTAGCATCACGACCGACTTCCCGCAAAAAGGCCGGATGATTCTGCAACGTAGCCGGCCGCCATTGCTCGAGACGCCGTTTGACGTCTTCGATCGCGGCGTCTTTACGCCCAACGATCAATTCTTCGTACGCTGGCACTGGGCTCTCATTCCAACAGAAGTGGACGTCAGTGCTTTCAAACTGACTGTTCACGGTCACGTCAACCAAGCGCTGTCCTTGTCGATTGGCAACATTCTGGCGATGCCGCGAGTGGAGATGGCGGCCGTCAATCAGTGCTCCGGCAATTCCCGAGGGCTGTTTCAACCGCGCGTGCCTGGCGGTCAGTGGGAGAACGGCGCCATGGGCAATGCGCGCTGGATCGGCGTTCGTCTGCGCGACGTGCTCGATCGCGCAGGGGTCAAATCCGGCGCCGTCGCGGCGCGCTTCAAGGGATTGGACGAGGCGCTCATCGAAACCGCCCCATCATTCATGAAATCGCTCGACATCGACCACGCCCGCGACGGCGAGGTTATGCTCGCGTACCAGATGAACGGCGAGCAATTGCCATTGTTGAACGGCTTCCCGCTGCGCCTGATCGTTCCCGGCTGGTACTCCACATACTGGGTCAAGATGCTGAACGACATCGAGATATTGAATGCGCCCGACGACAATTATTGGATGAAAACGGCCTACCGCATTCCTGATACGCCGCATGCGAACGTAAAGCCGGGCGAAAGCGGAGTTGCGACCGTGCCGATCAACCGGATGACGCCGCGCTCCTTCTTCACCAATTTGACCAATGGCGCGACCGTCAAACCAGGGGCGCCGCTGTCGGTGAGAGGCATCGCGTTCGGCGGCGATTGCGGCGTCGCGCAAGTCCAATTGTCGGACGACGGCGGATCAACCTGGCGGGCGGCCGCACTTGGCCCTGACCAGGGCAAGTACGGCTTTCGCCGGTGGAGCGCAGAGGTCGCGGCGCCGTCATCCGGGACGTTGACGCTGCAGGCGCGCTGCACCAACGCCAATGGCGAAGCGCAGCCGACTGAGCCGAACTGGAACCCTGGCGGCTTCATGCGCAACGTGATCGAGAGCGTGCGGCTCGTTGTCGCGTGACGCGGAAAGAGGAGCGCGCCATTCATGAACCGATCATTCAGCGCGGTCGCATATGCCGCCGCAATCGCCGTCGGCCTGGTTGTTTTCGCGATCATTCCCCCTTCGTGGCACGGCGGCGCCTCGGCCGCTGCCGCGGCCGCGCAATCGACGCCGCCTCCATCCACAGTCAGCGTGGGCGGCGTAACGCTGCGGTCGGTCAACGTGGACTTTCCGAACAGGGATCGCCAGTTTGAAGGCCCGGGGGCCGACGTCGTCAACAACAACTGTCTCACCTGTCATTCCGCCGGCATGGTTCTGGCGCAGCCTCGCCTATCCCGCTCCGCTTGGCAGGCCGAGGTCGAGAAGATGCGGAATACGTACAAGGGGCCAATCGACGCGAAGGACGTCCCGGCGATTGTCGACTATCTGGCGACCCTGCCTCGCTGATCGAAGGCCGCTTTCGGCGGCGGTCAAGACACGCGCCGACCACGGCGCGCAGAGGGAGTCCCGATGCGATGATCCGGGGCGGACCGCGATTCCGGAGGGCCTCGAGGCGGCCTTCGTCTAGCCGCCGACGACGGTAGCCTGATAACGTCGAGCCTATGACGCTCGAACAACTTCGTGTCTTCGTCGCCGTCGCAGAACGCCAGCATGTCACGCGCGCCGCAGAGGCGCTCAATATCGCCCAGTCGGCGGTAAGCGCCTCGATCGCGGCGCTGGAAGGACGGCACGGCGCAAAACTCTTCCATCGTGTCGGCCGCCGCATCGAGTTGACTGAGGCTGGCGCGCTGTTCCTTGCCGAGGCGCGCGCCGTTTTGGCGCGGGCCGAGTTGGCCGAGCTTGTCCTCTCCGAATTGGGGGAGCTAAAGCGCGGCGTCCTGTCTGTCTACGCCAGCCAAACCATCGCCGGCTATTGGCTGCCGCGCTATCTCGTCGACTTCCGTCGCTCCTATCCCGGCGTCGCGACCCGGCTGTCGATCGGCAATACGAGCCAGGCGGCGGCTGCGGTGCGCAGTGGCGAAGCGGATTTAGGCTTTGTCGAAGGCGAGATCGACGATCCGGCTCTCATCAGCGAGCCGGTGGCGCGCGACCAATTGGTGATTGTCATTGGCGCCGAGCATTCCTGGGGCGAAGCCAAGGGCTTAGGCAAGCAAGATCTGTTGAACGTCGACTGGGTGTTGCGCGAGCCGGGCTCCGGCACCCGATCTGGCTTTGAACATGCGCTTGAGGGACTCGGGCTTTCGACCCACAGCCTCCGCGTCACTCTGGAAATGCCGTCCAATGAAGCGGTCCGCGCCGCGGTGGAAGCTGGGATGGGCGCCACGGCCATTTCAGTGTCCGTCGCCGCGCCGAGTCTCGAAGCGGGGCTTCTTCGCCAGGCCGACTTCCCGCTTCCGGAGCGCTGTTACTACGCGCTGCGCCACGCCGAACGATATCGAAGCCGAGCCGCGGCGACGCTTATGGACATCATAAGGAGGTCGAGACCTGGGGCTGGGATGAAATCGCGAGACGGAGACACTAGAACACGATGACGTTGCGAACCGCCGCGCCGGAGCGCGAGGAGGCGAGGGCCTCGTTGATGGACTCGAGCCGATAGCGGCCGCTGATCAAGGGATCGAGCTTGAGGCGCCCCTCGCGATAGAGCTGGATGATTTTTGGCACGTCGATAGCAGGCCGCGCCGAGCCCATCTTGGAGCCGAGAATCCTTTGGCCGTCGGCGGCGAGCCAGCCGGGATCGATCGTCGCCGTGACCCCAGACGGCGGCATGCCGACCAGCACCGTCGCGCCGTTGCGCTTCATGAGCGAGACCCCCTGTTCGGCCGCGCCTTTGACGCCGACGGTGACGAACACCCAGTCCGCTTTGCGTCCCCCCGTCAGCGCCTTCACACGCTCAGCGACATCTTCGCATCTCGCGTTGACGGTCTCGGTCGCGCCGAATTCGCGCGCCGCGGCGAGCTTCAAGGGCTCGACGTCGATTGCGATGATCGGCGAGGCGCCGGCGATCCGAGCGCCCTGGATCGAATTGAGCCCCACGCCGCCGCAGCCGATGACGACGACGCTCGAGCCTGGTTTCACGCCGGCCGTGTTGACGACCGCCCCCAGCCCCGTCAGCACGCCGCAGGCGATGAGCGCCGCGCTATCGAGCGGCACGTCCTTTGGAATGGCGATCGCCTGCGACTGGTCGACGACCATGTGTTCGGCGAAAGCGCCGGTGCGCAGGCCGTGGGCGATCGGCTTGCCGGCGCCGTCGTGCAGCGGAGTCGCGCGGTCGAGCGGGAACACTTCCTCGCAGAACACCGGCGCGCCCTCGGTGCAGGCGGGGCAGAAGCCGCAATTGCGGATGAGCGTCGCCACCACAGGGTCGCCGACTTTCAGGCGCGTCACCCCAGGGCCGACCGCCTCGACCACGCCCGCCGCCTCGTGGCCGTAGACGGCGGGCAATTCGCCGCCCCAGGCGCCATCGAAGAAAAAGATGTCGCTGTGGCAGATCGCGCAGGCGGCAGTCCGGATCAGGACTTCGCCCGGCCCCGGCTCGGCGAGCTCGACCGTCTCGATCGTCAGGGGGGCGCCGAAGGCGCGGCAGACGGCGGCTTTGGTTTTCATGGGTGGTCTCGGCGGAGCGGCGAATTCAGACGAGGCTAAATCCGGCTCGCGGCGCGAGTTCAAGCGCAGTCTTGAGGGGAGCGGCAATAATTTTGTGGGGCGGCCCGCTTGAGCTTGACGTCGAAGAGCGCGTTCAGAGGTTCAAGCTCGCGGTCCGGCGCCCGGCTGATTGCTTGAGGTCGGCTGATAAAAAATAATCTGGCTTCCCATTCGCTCGAAGTCGACCGGAATGGCGCGCAACTTCGGCAGCGAATGGCGTATCGCCTCGTGCCGATCCTCGGGAGCGAAGAGGGCGAGGAAACCGCCGGCGCCGGCGCCCAGAATCTTGCCCCCGATGGCGCCGTGCTTGCGCGCGGTCTCGTACCAATCGTCAATCGCGGAGGTGGAAACGCCGGGCGCCATGTCGCGCTTGAGCATCCAGGCCTCATGCAGAACCTGGCCGAACGAATCCAGATTGTCGTTCCGGATTTCGCTCAGGAGCTGATAGCAGAGCGCGACCATCCGCTTCATCGCGGCCTTCTTATCGACATTGGTCGCCAGCTCCGCTGACTGGTGTTTGAGAATTGTCGAGGCGCCTCTGGTTATCCCCGTGTAGAGGACCAGCATTTGTCTTCGGATTCCGGCGATGGTCTCCGGCTTGCAGATGACAGGCGAGACGGTCACCGTGTCGTTTGGATTGAACTCATAGAGATTGAACCCGCCATAGGCGGCGGCATACTGATCCTGCTTGCCGATCGGTTCGCCACAGACATCGATTTCGACGTGGCAGGCCTGTTCCGCCAGCTCCTGGCGCGTGGAATGGCGGCCCAGAAGAGCGTAGAGCGCGTGCAAGAGAGCGACGGTGAAGCTGCTCGATGAACCAAGGCCGGTTCCTCGCGACGGGATATCCGCAACCGTTGTGATTTCGACGCCGCCCGGAACCCCGGCCATGTTCAGCGCCGCACGCACCAGTTGATGCTCGATCTCGGAAACCGAGTTCACCTCTTCGACCCGCGAATAGGCCACGCGAATTCCGCTATCGAACTTGCGGTTCATCGTGACATAGACATATTTGTCGATCGCCGTGCTGACGACTGCGCCGCCGTATTCCCGATAATAGGACGGCAGGTCGCTTCCGCCCCCAACGAAGCTCATACGCAACGGCGTGCGACTAATGATCATGGCGCCGTTCCCTTCGCGAGGATGGATTCAATTTGACAGGCGTCGAGATTGATCTGCACGGGCGATGTCCCTGACCTTTCCGGAGCCTGGTCTTCGCGCGCGCGGGCAAAGAGACTTTTCGCGCGCGCCACGGAGATTCCCCGTCGTTCGCACAGGTGCATGAAGCGCTCATGTCGGGCGGCTTCGCTCGAGACGACGTTGATGGCGTGAGCGGTCCTGCCGAGAGATGCAGCAAGCGCCGCCGCAAAAACGCCTTCCCAGATCAGGACTTCGTCCGGCGCCAGTTTGATCTCCAATTTGCGCGCCTCGCGCCCGGCTGGGAGCATCATTGTAGCGGATTGGGTCTTCGCGCGCTCGGCTGCAATCGCAACGGCCGCTTTGAGACCCGCCATGTCGAAGGACGCCAGCGCATGCCGATCGGCGTCGTCCTGAATCCAGCGATCCGTGTGAATGATCCGTGCGCGCCGTCCCTGCAACCGCAATTCGCGCTCAAGCGTCGCCGCGACCGTCGATTTGCCGGCGCTCGGCAGGCCGCCAATGAACCAGTCGTCGCTCGACGTCATTGCGGCAAGTTGAGGCGCAAGGAGCTCCGCGATCTTCGGATAGACGTCAAGAATGAACGTCACCGCCTCTGAAATGTTGGCGACGGTGAATCTTGCTTCGTGCGGATAACGGCGGTCGAGGCCCCCGTGCCCTGTCTCAACCAGAATGGAGGACACACCCGCTTTTTCGGCCGCCCCAAGATCCGCCGTCGAGTCGCCGATGTACCAACTGCGCGCCAGATCGATGTTGAGATCTTTTTGAGCCTCGAAGATCAGGCCGGGTTCCGGCTTGCGGCAATTGCATCTGATCTTGAGCTCGATGCGTTCGCCTGGAAATCCGCGATCGGGGTGATGCGGACAAACATAGATCCGGTCGAGATAGGCGTGATCACGGCCGATCTCCGTCTCAAGCCGCGCATGGATGCGGCGCAATTGCGCCTCAGTGACTTCGCCGCGCGCGATAACAGGCTGGTTGCTGACAAGCACCGTTCGCCATTCGGCCTCGTTGAGCTGTCTGATCGCGGATCCGGCAAACGGAAACACCTCGAGATCTTCGGGGTGGCGAATGAGTTCGTGTTCGACATTGAGAGTGCCGTCGCGATCGAGGAAAACAGCTCGCTGAGGCTCATTGAGCGAGGCGCGACGGATCGCGCCTGACGTTAACGCGTTGCGAACGCGCTCTAGCCGTTCGGGCGTGCCTGCGTCCTTGATGTATTCGGGCGAGGCGTAGCCACGCAATGTCGCGCCGGCCGCCAGCATGCGCGGAAAGAGATCCTTGGCGAAATCGAGAGGGCCAGCCGAGTTGACCCACGCGCGCAGGCTCTCGCGACGCACGACATAGAGCGCGGCGTTCACGAGATTGGGCAACCATGCGTTTGCCGGGTGGGGGTAGGCGTGGAAAGCGACGATGCGCCCGGATTCGTCGATTTCGACGAGGTCCGAATCATGCGGATGGTCGTTTGGATGAAGAAAGAGCGAAGCGTCGGCGCCGGGAACTGCACGATGCGAGGCCCAAAACCGCGTAAGATCGACGGCCAGCATCGTGTCGCCGTACATGACCAGAAATTCGGGCTCGAGCTCCCCGAGCGCGGCCAGAACGGCGCCCGCCGTTCCCCGAGGTTCGCCGTCGTCGATCAAGCGGACGGAAATCGGCAGATCGACGCCAGCCAGCCATTCGCGAATCGCGTCGGCCCTGTAGTTCACCATCACGACCGCGTCGGTGAACCCATGCGCGCACAGAAGTTCGAGCTGATGCAAAAGAAGCGGCTTGCCGCGCACGTCCACGAGCGGCTTGGGCAGGCCGTTAAGCACCGAGGCAAGCCGCGTGCCTTTTCCTCCGGCGAGAATGACCGCCTGCTTCATGGCGGGTTTTCCTGACCGTTGATCTCGCCGATCGCGCGTCGAACGGCCTCGAGCGAACTGAGCTTCGGCGTCCAGCCGAGCGCGGAAAGCTTCGCTGTCGAGTAGGCGAAGCGAGGCACGTCGCCCACCCACCCTTTGTTGTCCGTCCCGAACTTGAGCCGCGCGCCGGGCGCGACCGCCGCAACGGTTTCGCGAGCGATGTCGCGCACGAAGATCCCGGCGTCGGTCGGGCCGATGTTGAACGCGTCGACCTTCTTGGCAGCGCGAGCTTGGATGAACAACATGGCCTCGACGAGTTCACTCACGTGCAGATAGGACTTCCGTTGCGAGCCGTCGCCGAGCACGTCGAGATGGTCGGGATCCGAACGCAGGCGGCGGATGAAGTCGAGGATCACGCCGTGCGTCGCGGGCAATCCGACCACGTTCGGAAAGCGAAACAGCAAAGCTCGGCCAAGGAACTTCTCCACCGCGGCCGTTATAATCGCTTCTGACGCAAGCTTCATGGCGCCATAGTTCGAAATCGGAAACAGAGGACCGGTGCTCTCGGTCAGTTCCTGGTCGCCGAGATCGCCGTAGATCGCTGAGCTTGAGGCGAAGAGCAATTCTCCAATATGCCGCTCCTCCATGATTCTGAGGACGTTAAAAGTCGTCATGAACGTATCGCGCAAATCGACGCCCGGATTCGCGATCCCCGCTGGAATGTCGGAATTGGCCGCGAGATGCCAGAC
Source organism: uncultured Alphaproteobacteria bacterium (assembly GCA_963702825.1). Lineage (GTDB taxonomy): Bacteria > Pseudomonadota > Alphaproteobacteria > Rhizobiales > Beijerinckiaceae > Roseiarcus. Next base: position 57,320 of record CAVPEE010000044.1, on the reverse strand, counting down.
TTCCGAAATGGGGCCAAGGTCCGCATGAGAGTCGAGGCAGGACCGGAAAGCGTCGAGATCGGCGAGATCGACGACCGAAAACCGGAAGCTGTTTTTCTCAGTGAAGCGCGCGACGTTGGCGCTTGTCCCGCGGCAGAGGTTGTCGAGACAGACGACGGAATCGCCGCGCGAAAGAATGGAATCCACCAGCGTGTTGGCGACAAAGCCCGCCCCGCCGGTCACCAAAATCGTCATCGCCGCACAATCCGCCCACTGAACGTGGCGCAATCAAAGCCAACGCGCCGCATCGAACCGACGGGTTTATCGGCCAGATGTCAAAACTTCTTCTGGCCCAGCAATTTGGGGTCGGCAAGGTGCCTGTGTCGAACGTACTGGGCGAGCACATGCATCATCGACTGATGGATGTCTTCGACGATTCCGTAATTGTGCGCGTCGACATGAAGATTGATGTCCGCGGCCTGCGCCGAAGCGCCGCCCTTGAACCCGGTCATGGCGATTGTTCGCAATCCGTTGGCCTTGGCCCAGGCGATCGCGTTGACAATGTTTCGCGATTCCCCGGACGAACTGATCGTGATGAGCACGTCGCCCGGTCTCGCGAGGGACGAGAGCTGGTAGCTGAATATGTCGTCATAGCCGATGTCGTTGGCGATCGCGGTGATCAATTCGACGGTCGCGGACAGACTCGAGACTCTCGGCTTTATGGTCGTGCCCGTTCTGACGCCCTTGAGACAGTCGCAGGCCAGATGATTGGCGATGGCCGCGGACCCGCCATTGCCGCAGGAGAAGATCGTGCCGCCGCGGGCGACGACGTCGATGATCGCGTCCGCCGCAGCCTGCATCCGCTCGCGCGCGACCGCCGCCGCCGCGCTACGAAAAAGGTCAAAGTAGGCGTCGAGATAGCCCGCCATGTCCTCGTAAAGTCGGTCCGGAAAAAAAGTCAGGATAAACCCCCTCGCAAACGCGGCGTCTTGAGATACCCGTACGATGTTCTTGTATGTTCTAATGATGACTCAGACGCGTTTCTCAACGAAAACCATTGAGATCTCGTTTGCAGTCAAGGAACAGCAGCGGTCTCGGACAAAACCCGTGCGGGCTGCTCGCTCCGGCCTAACACGCGCTCCAGACCGGCACTATAAGTCGCGGCGATCGTCTTTCGCTTAAACCGGTCCAACCCCCCGCGCTCATGAAGAGAGGCGATGGACCGCTTGAACCGCTCCTGTTCGCGCAACAGCCGGTCGACACCCGCCTCGATGTCGTCGAGGCTCTTCGGATCGCACGCGTACCCGACTTCGTCATCGGCGAAAAATCCGTCAATGCCCCATCTCCTGGTGTGCAGCAGGGGCAAGCCGGAGAACAAAGCCTCGATAAAGACCATGCCGAAAGTCTCCCGGCGGGTCGGCATCAAGAATCCGACATAATCGCCGAGGATCGTCGTAAATCCATCGCTCGGCAGCGGTCCTTTCAGCCTGACGTTTTTGGCTTTCGCCCTCTCAACGATTTGAGAAACCTCGAACATCGTCTTGGGCGAACCCTTGCCATAAACGTCGAGCGAGATGTTTGGAATTCGCTGCGACATGCGATCGATCACAGCGACAAGCGCGGCGAGGTTTTTTCGCCGATGAGCGTCGAGATTGAAAAGGGTCACAAACCGAGGTTCAGTTATGATCGGAGACGGCGTGAACTGGTCGTGCTGGGTGATTGCCGGCAGGATCATCAATTTCGAGTGATCGAGTCCAAACAACTCGTCAAAGCGGTCTTCGACCCAGGGCGTGTGGGGGATAACGAGAGCCGCCTGGTCAAGGATTGATTTCCAAAGGGTCTTCAGGTCGGGACGATACTTTATGACCCTCAGGTCTGTATCGCCCCAGATGTTGACGATAAACGGACGTTTGAGGCTTCGGGCAATCTTCTGGCCGATCAAACCTTCTGCGGAGAACTTGTGTAGATGCAGCGCGTCGACCGGAATGCCGCGGCTCTGAATATCCTTGAGGATCCAGTCCGATACACGCTCGAGGTAAGTGGCGTGGAAAATTCCCTTGGGCGGCGCCCCGTAGGCGATCGCCTTACGGTCGGGGCCGAAATCAACGGCGACTATGCCTGAGACGAGACTGACGCGATTGAGCGAATACACGACATGACGATATCCGTCGGTCGCCTTGATGAGATTGGCGACCGAATTGGTCTTTGTCGCCGCCATCGAGTCTGGAAAGTCAGCACTGATATGAACGATGACTTTACTGCTCATGTCTTAATCTAACCTCTTCATGGTCGGGCGACTAGACCAGAAACAGACCATTCGCTCAGCGATTTCCTCCAATCTAACCCATCAGGTTGAACCAGTTGAAGTTGGTGATTGCTTGGGATTGCGCCAGCTAGACTTCGGGAGAGCCTGAAGTCGGCGAGCCCGATTGGCAGTTCAATCCGCCATGCGAATAACACCCTCGACATGCGGCTGTCAAAGCTCCGTTCAGAACGAAAGCCTTGCAAAAGTGTGGGGGCGCCGCCGCAGGCCGTCCGAAGCCGCCGCTGATATCAGCGCTACGGAGGCCGGGAAGTTTCAACGCGCGATTGACGTGGCGACGAGTGGGTTCACTGCTCGAGATCGGCGAGGCAGGCCGATAGGCAAAATCATGACAACGGTATTGGTTAAATCACACCCAGCGCCAACCGCAGACGCGGCGGCCTCGATTCCACCAGCAACGCCAGACCTGGCGGCGAGGGCGGCGACGCGGGACCGGCCGGACGACCACCGCCTGGGCCTTCATGATCCAGTCGTCGAGGGCGCCCGGAGCGTGGTCGTCGAGCGGCATCGCTTGTAGCGTTTCAGAGCTCACGGTCAGAGCGGCGGCGGCGACGGCGGTCCCGAACAGAAACCCGCGCAGGAAGCCGCGGCGATCGATCAACTCCATCGACGGTTCCTCCCTTGATCGACTCCGGGCTGTTTGATCCCGGCAGCCTCCTTTTACAGCCAGGCGATCTCAATCGCGATCACATTTCCGTTATGGAGAGCGAACGAGGCAAGATTGACTCAATTGTCCAAACATAAGAGGATAATCTGCTGCTGCGCCGTTACGGAATTGCGGGCCCCGTAGGCGGTGACAGGTTGGCTCGCATTAGGGGGACGGAACTCATGCAAGTGAAACGCAATTTGTACACGCGATTGGCTTGGCCGTGGCCGGCCTTGTCGCGGGCGCCGGACGCTGGCGCACGCCCAGGTGACGCATGCCGACGTCGGCGTCAATCCGACCTTCGAGCAGACCGGTCGCGACGACGGTGACGTTCGACAGGCGGCTTCTTTTCCGGCTCGGGCGTTCTTCACCAGCTACGACCGACTTTGACCGGTGGCACCCTGACGTACGGGGGTTCCGGATCGCCGCGGCCATACACTGGGTTTCGTTCCGCCGTCGCTCAGGCGTGGGAATACGGGTCGCCTCAAGATCCTTCCTTCTCGGATCTGCAAACCGAGTTTCCGACTGGCGACTACACATTCGACCTGACTGGCGGCGTTTTCGGGCCGGCCGAATCGGTCACGATCAATTATGCCGGCGACGCCTATTCCAATACGCCCGAGCTCACAGCTGAGTCTTTTAGCTGCGCTCCAGGGCCTGAACGCGGCCGACCCCGATTACCGTGGATTTCAACGATATGGACGTCAGTCCGAACGCTGACGCCAGGGGCGAACTTCATCTTCTTCTTCGATCGTCAACTCGTCCAATTCGACTGTGTTTACTCGAGTCGTTCCTGCCGTCGGACACTACGAGCGTGACAATTCCCGGTGGAATTTTGCTGCCCGGGCAGAGCTACAGCTTTGATCTCCTGTTTGACGACCGCATAACGGGCGCCGATCCAAACTCGGGGGTTCCTACAGACCCAGTTCTACGACACCCACACGGACGGTTCGTTCTCCACCGCCGGGGCGGTTCCCGAGCCTTCGACCTGGGCGATGCTGCTCATGGGCTTCGTCGGCCTCGGATTTGCTGCGTCTCTACGCGGACGGAAGCAAGGCGCGACGGCGATCGGCGGCTAAGCGCGTACCGGTTGAAACCGCCGGCGCGAGAGCCAATGATTATCTTCGCGCCGGCAGTCATATTCAAAAGCTGCTGATCGGCGCTGCGGCGCTGTGCAAAAACTTTTCGTCACCCCCTTGGCAAGCTCGCTGGAAAGCGCTATGGGGCTCGTTTGGGGTCGACAGCGCGACGACCTCGAATCAAACATGGGCTACCGCCCTGCAAAGATGAAACCGGTGACGGCTGATCGGAGCGGGAGCGGCGGAAAGGCCGGAGGACGGAAAGGGTGAACCTTTGCGTCCATTCCGGCCTTGTCCTGTCCGAGACTGCCGGCGCGTAACCCCTTTGGGGCGCACGCTTAATTCCTGAGGCCCCACGAGGGCAGGGAGCCAGCATAGACGGGGAAGACCGAGTTTCTACGTCTGCCCGGCGCTTCCCGGGCGGTGAAAGCGGTTCGAACCTTCTGTCCGGCGCCGGGCGTTTCGCCCGCCTCCGGGGACAGGCGCAAGTGGCTGCGGCGTTGGATTCGGGTGACCGAATCGTACGGCGCGGCGTGTGCAACAGGCGGGTTTTGAGCAATCAAGCCCCGCCGACCGGAGATGAGCACCGTGGATAGAACGGAAAAGAAGGAAGCCGTCGCGGCTCTTCACGACGTTTTTTCAAAAACGTCGGTTGTCGTCGTGGCGCATTATTCCGGCCTGACCGTCGCCCAGATGCAGCGGCTGCGCAAGCAGATGCGGCAGGCGGGCGCCAAAGTTCAGGTCGCCAAGAACAGCCTCGCTCAGATTGCCCTTGAGGGCACGGACGTCGCCTCGATCGGTCCCCTGCTCAAGGGCCCGACCCTGATCGCTCATTCGACCGATCCGGTGGCGGCGGCCAAGGCGGCCGTGGCTTTCGCCAAGGATCACGAGAAGTTCGTGCTCCTGGGCGGCGCCATGGGCAAGACGGCTCTCGACGTCGACGGAGTCAAGGCGCTCGCGACCTTGCCGTCCCTCGACGAGCTGCGGGCCAAACTGCTGGGGCTCCTGACCGCCCCCGCGACCAAGCTCGCCCAGCTCGCGACCGCGCCAGCCGCCAAGCTCGCGCGTGTGGTCGGCGCCTATGCCGCGAAAGACGCAGCCTGAGGCAGGCTCTTCACAAACACTCGGTTCGAACTACATAAAGGAAGTCCATCAATGGCCAATCTCGAAAAAATCGTCGACGAACTCTCGAGCCTAACGGTCCTGGAGGCCGCCGAGCTCGCCAAGCTGCTTGAAGGCAAGTGGGGCGTCTCGGCCGCCGCCGCAGTGGCGGTCGCCGCTGCTCCGGCTGCTGGCGCAGCCGCCGCTCCCGTCGAGGAGCAGACCGAGTTTAGCGTTATCCTCGCTGCGATCGGCGACAAGAAGATCGAAGTGATCAAGGAAGTGCGCGCCATCACCGCGCTCGGCCTGAAGGAAGCGAAGGACCTGGTCGAAGCTGCGCCGAAGCCCATCAAGGAAGGCGTGACCAAGGAAGAGGCCGAAAAGATCAAGGCGGCTTTGGAAAAGGCTGGGGCCAAGGTCGAGGTCAAGTAATGACGCGCCCCGCATCGCGGGGCTCGATTAATCAAAGCGGGACGGTCCCGGCCATTGGCCAGGGGCCGTTCCGGTGTTTCAAAGACGTTTGCGGGTGTGAGCGTCGTCAACCGGCCGCCAAGAGACTTTGACCAAGATCCTTTGAGGCAGCCGCGCGGGTTTGAGTGAGAGGGGGCGTCGGCGACGACGCGTCCCAAGAAGACCGGCCGAATTTCCGACGCGCGTCCGGGCGCGTTGGATCAACAGCGGCGGGCAAGCGAGCTTTAGAGGAGCGACATGGCGCAGACATTCACGGGCCGCAAGCGCGTTCGCAAGGTGTTCGGGCACGTCAAGGAAGTCGGCGAGATGCCGAACCTGATCGAAGTCCAGAAGGCCTCGTATGATCAGTTCCTGCTGATGGATCCGCCGAAGGGCGGACGTCCAAACGAGGGTCTGCAGGCGGTGTTCAAGTCGGTGTTCCCGATCAAGGACTTCGCCGATACCGCGCATCTCGAATTCGTCAAGTATGAGTATGAAGCGCCGAAATACGATGTCGACGAATGCCGCCAGCGCGGCATGACCTTTTCCGCGCCGCTCAAGGTGACGCTGCGCCTCATCGTGTTCGACGTCGATCCCGAGACCCAGGCCAAGTCGGTCAAGGACATCAAGGAGCAGGACGTTTACATGGGCGACATGCCGCTCATGACCATAAACGGCACCTTCATCGTCAACGGCACCGAACGCGTCATCGTCTCGCAGATGCATCGCAGCCCGGGCGTGTTCTTCGATCATGACAAGGGCAAGAGCCATTCCTCGGGCAAGCTTCTGTTCGCTGCCCGCATCATCCCCTATCGCGGCTCGTGGCTCGACATCGAGTTCGACGCCAAGGACATCGTCTATGCGCGCATCGACCGGCGCCGCAAGATCCCCGTGACCTCGCTGCTTTACGCGCTCGGCCTCGACGGCGAGGAGATCCTGTCGACCTTCTATCGCAAGATCGTGTACACCCATCTCAAGGACGGCGGTTGGCGCGTGCCTTTCGACGCCGAGCGTATGAGGGGGGTCAAGGCCTCCGTCGACCTGGTGGACGCCGATACTGGCGAGGTCGCCATCGAGTCCGGCCGGAAATTGACGGTGCGCGCCGCGCGGCAATTGGCCGAGAAGGGCCTCAAGGCGCTGCGTGCAAGCGACGCCGATCTCTATGGCCAGTATATCGCCGAGGACCTCTACAACCCGGCGACCGGCGAGATCTACGCCGAGGCCGGCGAGGAGATCACCGAGAAGTCGCTCGCGCTGCTGCTGGAGACCGGCTTCAGCGAGCTGCCGGTGCTCGACATCGACCACATCAATATTGGCGCCTATATCCGCAATACGCTCAAGGTCGACAAGAATTCCTCGCGTGAGGACGCCCTGTTCGACATCTATCGCGTCATGCGCCCGGGCGAGCCGCCGACGATCGACAGCGCGGAAGCGATGTTCCAGTCGTTGTTCTTCGACTCCGAGCGCTACGACCTCTCGGCGGTCGGCCGGGTGAAGATGAACATGCGCCTCGACCTCGACGCGCCCGACACCCAGCGCACCCTGCGCAAGGACGACATCCTGGCGGTGGTCAAGGCGCTGGTGAACCTGCGCGACGGCCGCGGCGAGATCGACGACATCGACCATCTCGGCAACCGCCGCGTGCGCTCGGTCGGCGAATTGATGGAGAACCAATATCGCATTGGCCTCCTGCGCATGGAGCGCGCGATCAAGGAGCGCATGTCGTCGGTCGAGATCGACACGATCATGCCGCAGGACCTCATCAACGCCAAGCCCGCGGCGGCCGCGGTGCGCGAGTTCTTCGGCTCGTCGCAATTGTCGCAGTTCATGGATCAGACCAATCCGCTCTCGGAGATCACCCACAAGCGCCGGCTCTCGGCGCTTGGGCCGGGCGGTCTTACGCGCGAGCGGGCTGGCTTCGAGGTGCGCGACGTGCATCCGACGCACTATGGCCGCATCTGCCCGATCGAGACGCCGGAAGGCCCGAACATCGGGCTCATCAACTCGCTCGCGACCTTCGCGCGCGTCAACAAATACGGCTTCATCGAGTCGCCCTACCGCAAGGTGCGCGAGGGCAAGGTGACCGAGGAGGTCGCTTATCTGTCGGCGATGGAGGAGCAGAAATATTCCGTCGCTCAGGCCGATACGCCGATTGACGCCGCCGGCAAGCTGGTGGGCGACCTCATCGTCTGCCGACACGCCGGCGACGTCGTGTTCCTGCCCGGCGACCGCGTCGATTACATGGACGTGTCGCCCAAGCAGCTGGTCTCGGTGGCGGCGGCGCTGATTCCGTTCCTCGAGAACGACGACGCCAACCGCGCGCTCATGGGCTCGAACATGCAGCGTCAGGCGGTGCCGCTGGTGCGCTCGGACGCGCCCCTGGTCGGCACCGGCATGGAGGCGATTGTGGCGCGCGATTCGGGCGCGGCGATCGCCGCGCGGCGCGCCGGAATCATCGACCAGATCGACGCCACCCGCATCGTGGTGCGCGCGACCGACGAGGCCGACGCCGCGAAGCCCGGCGTCGACATCTACCGGCTGATGAAGTTCCAGCGCTCGAACCAGTCGACCTGCATCAACCAGAAGCCGCTGGTCAGGGTGGGAGACCGGGTCGAGAAGGGCGACATCATCGCCGACGGCCCGTCCACGGATCTCGGCGATCTCGCGCTCGGCCGCAACGTCCTCGTCGCCTTCATGCCGTGGAACGGCTACAACTTCGAGGACTCGATCCTGCTCTCCGAGCGCATCGTCAAGGACGACGTCTTCACCTCGATCCACATCGAGGAATTCGAGGCGATGGCCCGCGACACCAAGCTCGGGCCGGAGGAGATCACGCGCGACATTCCGAACGTATCGGAAGAGGCGCTGAAGAATCTCGACGAAGCGGGCATCGTCTACATTGGCGCCGAGGTCGTGGCTGGCGACATTCTCGTCGGCAAGATCACGCCCAAGGGCGAAAGCCCGATGACGCCGGAAGAGAAGCTTCTGCGCGCCATCTTCGGCGAGAAGGCGTCCGACGTGCGCGACACGTCGTTGCGCGTTCCCCCGGGCGTGCAGGGCACGATCGTCGAGGTCAGGGTCTTCAACCGCCACGGCGTCGACAAGGACGAGCGCGCGCAGGCGATCGAGCGCGAGGAAATCGAACGCCTCGCCAAGGACCGCGATGACGAGCAGGCGATCCTCGATCGCAACGTCTATGCGCGTCTGGCCGAGACGCTCGAGGGCAAGCGGGCTCTGTCCGGACCTAAGGGCTTCAAGAAGGATCAGGTGCTGACGAAGGCGCTGCTCGAGGAGCAGCCGCGCTCGCAATGGTGGAGCTTCGCGCTCGAGTCCGACCAGACGATGTCGGAGATCGAGGCGATGCGCAAGCAATACGACGAGTCGAAGAAGTCGCTGGAAAGCCGCTTCCTCGACAAGGTCGAGAAGCTGCAGCGCGGTGACGAGCTGCCGCCGGGCGTGATGAAAATGGCCAAGGTCTTCATCGCGGTGAAGCGCAAGATCCAGCCCGGCGACAAGATGGCGGGACGCCATGGCAACAAGGGCGTCGTGTCGCGCATCGTGCCGCAGGAGGACATGCCGTTCCTCGCCGACGGCACGCCGGTCGACATCGTGCTCAATCCGCTCGGCGTGCCGAGCCGCATGAATGTCGGGCAGATCCTCGAGACCCATCTCGGCTGGGCCTGCGCCGGCCTCGGCCGGCAAGTGGGCGAGGCTGTGGACGCCTATCTGCGCTCGAACGACGTGAAGCCGCTGCGCGGCAAGCTGAACGATATCTACGGCGAGAACGAGACGATCAAGGCGCTCGACGACAAGGGCCTCGCGGAACTGGGCGAGAATCTCCGTCGTGGCGTGCCGATTGCGACGCCGGTGTTCGACGGCGCGCGCGAGAAGGATATCGTCGAAATGCTCGACAAGGCAGGCCTCGATTCATCCGGACAGGTGACGCTCTTCGACGGGCGGACCGGCGACGCCTTCGACCGCAAGGTGACGGTGGGCTACATCTACATGCTGAAGCTCCACCATCTGGTCGACGACAAGATCCACGCGCGCTCGATCGGTCCCTACAGCCTCGTCACCCAGCAGCCGCTGGGCGGCAAGGCGCAGTTCGGCGGCCAGCGCTTCGGCGAAATGGAGGTCTGGGCGCTGGAAGCTTACGGCGCCGCCTACACGCTGCAGGAGATGCTGACGGTCAAGTCCGACGACGTGGCCGGCCGCACCAAGGTGTACGAGGCGATCGTGCGCGGCGACGACACGTTCGAATCGGGCATTCCGGAGAGCTTCAACGTGCTCGTGAAGGAAATGCGCTCGCTCGGACTGAACGTCGAGCTCGCGTCGATCAAGCGCGCGCCCGAGGAACTGCCGCTGCCGCCCGCGGAGGCCGCCGAGTAACGCGCTTGGCCTTAGCCGCCCTCGAGCGATTCGCGGTCGCGGGCGGCGTCGCGCCTTTGTTTCCATGAATGCGGGTTCCGACGCTTTCTAAGCGTCGAACTCGCGGGAGACCAGAATGAACCAGGAAATCACGAATCCCTTCGCCCCCGTCGCCGCTCCGCAGGCGTTCGATCAGATCCAGATCGCGATCGCGAGCCCGGAAAAGATTCTGTCGTGGTCGTTCGGCGAGATCAAGAAGCCCGAGACGATCAACTACCGCACGTTCAAGCCCGAGCGTGACGGCCTGTTCTGCGCCCGCATCTTCGGGCCGATCAAGGACTACGAGTGCCTGTGCGGCAAATATAAGCGGATGAAGTACAAGGGCGTCATCTGCGAGAAGTGCGGCGTCGAGGTGACGCTGTCGCGCGTGCGCCGCGAGCGCATGGGCCACATCTCGCTCGCCGCGCCCGTCGCGCACATCTGGTTCTTGAAGTCGCTGCCGTCGCGCATCGGGCTTCTGCTCGACATGACGCTGAAGGACCTCGAGCGCATCCTCTATTTCGAATCCTACATCGTGCTCGACCCGGGCCTGACGCCGCTCAAGGATCGTCAGCTTCTGAACGAGGACGACTTTCTGCGCGCGGTCGACGAATACGGCCAGGACAGCTTCACCGCGATGATCGGCGCGGAGGCGATCCGCGAGATTCTGAAGGGCATGAACCTGCAGAAGATCGCTGAGGACCTCAAGGTCGAGATCGCGCAATCGAAGAGCGAGCTCAAGCCCAAGCGCCTCGCCAAGCGGTTGAAGATCATCGAGGCCTTCATGCACTCGGGCAACAAGCCGGAGTGGATGATCCTGACCGAAGTGCCGGTCATTCCGCCAGACCTGCGGCCGCTGGTGCCGCTCGACGGCGGGCGCTTCGCCACATCCGACCTCAACGACCTCTACCGTCGCGTCATCAACCGCAACAATCGCTTGAAGCGGCTGATGGAATTGCGCGCGCCCGACATCATCATCCGCAATGAAAAGCGCATGTTGCAGGAGTCGGTCGACGCGCTGTTCGACAACGGCCGGCGCGGGCGCGTCATCACCGGCGCCAACAAGCGGCCGCTGAAGTCGCTCGCCGACATGCTGAAGGGCAAGCAGGGCCGGTTCCGCCAGAACCTGCTCGGCAAGCGCGTCGATTATTCCGGCCGTTCAGTGATCGTGGTCGGCCCCGAGCTCAAGCTGCATCAGTGCGGCCTGCCGAAGAAGATGGCGCTCGAACTCTTCAAGCCGTTCATCTATTCGCGGCTCGACGCCAAGGGCCTGTCCGCCACGGTCAAGCAGGCGAAGAAGCTGGTCGAAAAAGAGAAGCCGGAAGTTTGGGACATCCTCGATGAGGTGATCCGCGAACATCCGGTCATGCTGAATCGCGCGCCGACGCTGCACCGACTGGGCATTCAGGCCTTCGAGCCGGTGTTGATCGAAGGCAAGGCGATCCAGCTGCATCCGCTCGTCTGCTCGGCGTTCAACGCCGACTTCGACGGCGATCAGATGGCTGTGCACGTGCCGCTGTCGCTCGAAGCGCAGCTCGAGGCGCGGGTGCTGATGATGTCGACCAACAACATCCTGCATCCCGCCAACGGCCAGCCGATCATCGTGCCGAGTCAGGACATCGTGCTCGGTCTCTACTACGTCTCGCTGATGCGCGACGGAGACCCCGGCCAGTACGAGGAGGATCCGAAGACCAAGCGTCCGATACGCGGTGTCTATAGCGACATCGGCGAGATCGAGCACGCGCTCGCCGCCGGGACGGTGACGCTGCACACGAAGGTCAAGGGCCGCGCCTGGACCTACAACGAGAAGGGCGAGCGGGTGTCGAAGATCTTCGACACCACGCCCGGTCGCCTGTTCCTTGGCCAGCTTCTGCCCGAGAACGTCAAGATTCCCTTCGACGTCGTCAACAAGCTGATGACGAAGAAGGAAATCTCCAACATGATCGACGTCGTCTACCGCAACTGCGGTCAGAAGGAGACGGTCATTTTCTGCGACCGGATCATGACGCTCGGCTTCCGCGAAGCGTTCAAGGCGGGCATCTCGTTCGGCAAGGACGACATGGTGGTGCCGGACTCCAAGCCGCGGTTCATCGCCGAAACGTCGGCCTTGGCGAAAGAGTACGAGCAGCAATACAACGACGGCCTCATCACCCAGGGCGAGAAGTACAACAAGGTCGTCGACGCCTGGGCGAAATGCTCGGACCGGCTGGCCGAGGAAATGATGGCTGGCATCTCGGCCGTGCGCAAGGACGAGCACGGTCGCGACAGGCCGATCAACTCGATCTACATGATGTCGCATTCTGGCGCGCGCGGTTCGCCGACGCAGATGCGCCAGCTCGCCGCCATGCGCGGTCTGATGGCGAAGCCCTCGGGCGAGATCATCGAGAGCCCGATCATCTCCAACTTCAAGGAGGGCCTATCGGTTCTCGAATACTTCAACTCGACCCACGGCGCTCGCAAGGGCCTGGCGGACACGGCGCTGAAGACCGCGAACTCGGGCTATCTCACGCGTCGTCTGGTCGACGTCGCGCAGGATTCGATCATCACCATCCCCGATTGCGGTTCGAAGAACGGCATCAGCATGCGTGCGATCATCGACGCCGGCACGGTGGTGGCGTCGCTTGCGTCGCGCATTCTCGGCCGCACCTCTGCGGACACGCTGCGCGACGCCGACGGCAAGGTGATCATCGAAGCTGGCGCCATGTTTGTCGAAGAAGACATGCCGGCGATCAATGCGGCCGGAATCCAGGAGGTGAAGATCCGTTCGGTCTTGACCTGCGAGGCGAAGAACGGCGTCTGCGGCGCATGCTATGGCCGCGATCTGGCGCGCGGCACCCCGGTCAACATGGGAGAGGCGGTCGGCGTCATCGCCGCCCAGTCGATCGGCGAGCCGGGCACTCAGCTGACGATGCGCACCTTCCACATCGGCGGCGCGGCTCAGCTCGCGGATCAGTCGTTCATCGAGTCGAACTTCGACGGCGAAGTGAAGATCCGCAACCGTAACCTCGCGCGCAACGCAAACGGCGACTTGATGGCGATGGCGCGTAACGTCGCGGTTGTCATCACCGATCGCAGTGGGGCCGAGCGCGCCGTGCACCGCCTCCAATATGGCGCGCGGCTCAAGGTCGACGAGGGCGACAAGATCAAGCGCGGCCAAAGGATCGCCGAGTGGGATCCCTTCACCCGGCCGATCCTGACCGAAATCGACGGCGAGATCGGGTTCGAGGACCTGGTCGAGGGCGTGTCGATGTCGGAGCAGGTCGACGAGGCGACCGGCATCGCCAAGCGTATCGTCACCGATTGGCGCTCGACGCCCCGCACCGCGGGCCTCAAGCCGGCGATGGTGATCAAGGGCAAGGACGGCAAGATCGCCAAGCTGCCGCGCGGCGGCGATGCGCGCTACGCCCTGTCGCCCGAATCGATCCTCTCGTTCGAGCCGGGCGCGACGGTGCGCGCGGGCGACGTGATTGCGCGTATCTCGATCAACAGCGCGAAAACCCGCGACATCACGGGCGGTCTGCCGCGCGTGGCGGAATTGTTCGAGGCGCGCCGGCCAAAAGATCACGCGATCATCGCCGAAATCTCCGGCACGATACGGTTTGGGAAAGACTTCAAGAACAAGCAGCGCCTGACCATCGAGCCGAGTGAGGAGGGCGTCGAGGCGGTCGAGTACCTGATCCCGAAGTCGAAGCACATTCACCTTCAGGACGGCGACGTGATCGAGAAGGGCGAGTATATCGTCGACGGCAATCCCGCCCCGCACGACATTCTCGCCATCAAGGGCGTCGAGGAGCTGGCCGCCTATCTCGTCAACGAGATTCAGGAGGTCTACCGCCTGCAGGGCGTTCTCATCAACGACAAGCACATCGAAGTGATCGTGCGCCAGATGCTGCAGAAGGTCGACATCGTCGACGCCGGCGAAACCGACTTCCTGATCGGCGAGCAGGTCGACGCGTCCGATCTCGAAGCGGCCAACGAAGCGGTGACCGCGGAGGGCAAGAAGCCGGCGGTCGGAACGCCGGTGCTGCTCGGCATCACCAAGGCGAGCCTGCAGACCCGTTCGTTCATCTCGGCGGCGTCGTTCCAGGAGACGACGCGCGTTTTGACCGAGGCCGCGGTCAACGGCAAGGTCGATACGCTCGAAGGCCTCAAGGAGAACGTCATCGTCGGCCGGCTCATTCCGGCCGGGACGGGCGCGGCGGTGGCGAAGCTGCGCTCGATCGCAGCGATGCGCGACACGCTGATCCTGGCGCAGAAGGCCGAGGCGGCTGCCGCGGTTCCGCCTTGCCGCTGGCTGCTCCTACGCCGGAGCCGCCTGCTCCGGCGCCGCGCAGCAAGGCGCGCGCCCCGGCCGAGTGAGGCGAGGGCGAAAGCGAACGAGAGTAATCGAAGAACCCCGCCGCTTTCGGCGGGGTTTTTCGTTTTGGGGGTTGTATCCGAGTGGTCGCACCGGGTTTCCCTTCTCCCTCCGGGAGAAGGTGGCGGGCCACAGGGCGTCAAGAAGGACGCCCGTCTTTCCGGACGGGCCATGGCCCCGCCGGATGAGGGAGCCGCAACAGTGCGAGGACGCGCCTCGCGCCGACCCTCAACCCCTCTCCCGGAGGAGAGGGGAACGGCCCTAAGCGCGCGCGAGCACCTGGACGGCGCGGTCGAGCTGTGGGTCGCCGCCCGCCGCGTAGCGCGAGTCGAACGGGACTTCGATCGTCGGCGTGACGCCGACCCCTTCGAGGCGCTGACCGTCGACCAGCACGTCCTCGACCGCGAGCAGGAGCAGGCCGTCGTCGCCGATCAGGAATGCCGTCGCCGCCAGCACCGCGCCTTCGGTGCGATGGCCGACGAGCTCGCCGAGCCGATATTCCTTGAACCCATAGGCGAGCACTTCCTTGCCGCTGCGGGTGCCTTCGTTGATCAGAGCGGCCACGGGCTTCCGCCATTTCACGTCGACGAAGCCGGTCTCGCCGTTGCGACCTGTGATCTTCATCGTGGGCGCGCGCGGATTGAAAAGGTCGAGATATTGCGGTTGCGCGCCGCCCCATCCGCCGCGCAGGTCCCAGACCAGCGCGTCGGCGTCCTTGAGCGGTCCGTCGGACATCAGGTCCTCGAGCGCGGACTGCATCCTGTGGCTCGCATAGGACCAGACATGCACGTATCCAATCTTGGCCTTGTCCGTGACGATGATCCGCGCGCTCTCTTTAAGGCCGCGCAGGAACATCTCGTTGGGGTGGAGATCGGCCGGCGATACGCTGATCGCGATCGGCGCGGCGCCGGAGGCGCGGCGGATCTCGAGCGAGACGGGCGATCCAACCTTGCCGCGGAAGGAGCCGACCGGGCGGAACGGACGATTGTCCGCCGACACGATTTCGTCGCCGAGCGAGAACGCCGGCCGCATGCGCGGGCGCGCCCTCGATGACCCCGGTTACGAACGTGCGGCCCTGATTGTCGGCCTCGGTGAACACGCCAATTCCCGGATAGGAGACCTCTCCCCTGGAGAAGACCCGCTCGAGGCCGCGATGCTCGAGCGCGCCCACGAAAATATCCGCGAGCTGGTAATAGGCTGGATCCTCTGTCGTGTAGAAATGGGTGTGCGAGGCGCCGAGCTTCGCCAGCATCGCGTTGATGACGACGGCCGCGTCTTCCCGGGAGCGCGCGGATGCCGCATCAGGGCGGAAGCGGACACGCTGCTCCTGCCAGTCGAGGCCATTGAGGCGGGGATCGTAGAAGCGGTCGCGCACCAGCTCCCAGACCTGGTCGAAGGCTGCTTGATTTGGCCCGGCTGACGTTGCGTCGGGCTGGCTTGGGGCTTGAGCGCTCGCAGGCCGCGCGCCGAGCGCGCCGATCGCGGCGAAAGCCAAGAATTCCCTGCGTGTCGCACTCATATGTTTTTCATAGGCTCCGGCTGGCGGCTTGATGGCTCTTACGGCTCGCTAGCGTCCAATCCCGGCCCATCTATGGTCGTCTGAGGCGTTTTGGCGGCGCTGCTTCAGGTGCGACGCGGGCCGCCCGCGCGGGGAAGCGACAAATTTTCCGCGCGCGGCCGATTATGACAGGGAAAGGGGTTGACGCGCAGGAACCGCTTGAATATGTTCCGCGCACTTTCGACAGGCTGTAGAGCTTCGCTGTATTCGGCGACGCGCCGGATACCCAACGGCTCTAAACGCTGACGATCCTACCGATGACGAGCCATGCCGGCCCTGAGGGGCCGGTTCTGTTTCGCACGATCGCGGTCCCTGGGCCGTGATCCTCTGCTTTCGGCGGCGCCCAAACCCATACGGGTTTTAAGGGCGCTGTTGGTTTCGCGCGTTGCCTTGCCGGCTTCGCGCGAAGGTCGAGCGGTGGGAACTGGATTTTCTGTTCGGTTAACGCCGGACGTCTTGGGAAGTGAACTTAGGGCCGACATGCCGACGATTAGTCAATTGATCCGCAAGCCGCGGCAACCGAAGACCTACCGCGAGAAGGCCCGCCATCTCCAGGCGAGCCCGCAGAAGCGTGGCGTGTGCACGCGCGTCTATACGACGACGCCGAAGAAGCCGAACTCGGCGCTGCGCAAGGTCGCCAAGGTGCGGCTGACCAACGGCTTCGAGGTCATCGGCTACATCCCCGGCGAAGGGCACAACCTTCAGGAGCATTCGGTGGTCATGATCCGTGGCGGCCGCGTCAAGGATCTGCCCGGCGTGCGCTACCACATTCTGCGCGGCGTGCTGGACACCCAGGGCGTCAAGGACCGCAAGCAGCGCCGCTCGAAATACGGCGCCAAGCGTCCGAAGTGACGCGAAGCGCAGCGAAGCGTCATCCTCGGGCGAGCGAGAGCGAGATCCGGGGATCCCGACAGAAGAATTTCACGGCCGAGTCCGTCGGCCAAGACGAAGAGAGAGTTAGGCGATGTCACGCCGACACAGCGCTGAGAAACGCGAGATCATCCCGGACGCCAAATACGGCGACATGGTGGTCGCGAAGTTCATGAACACGATCATGTACGAGGGCAAGAAGTCGGTCGCCGAAGCGATCGTCTACGGCGCGCTGGATGGCGTCGAGGCCAAGGCCAAGACCGACCCGCTCGCTGTCTTCAAGCAGGCGCTCGAGAACGTAGCGCCGTCGGTCGAGGTTCGCTCGCGGCGCGTCGGCGGCGCGACCTATCAGGTTCCGGTCGAAGTGCGCACCGATCGCCGGCAGGCGCTGGCGATTCGCTGGATCATCACCGCGGCGCGCGACCGCAACGACAAGACCATGGTCGACCGTTTGTCGGCGGAACTGCTCGACGCCTCGAACAATCGCGGCGCCGCAGTCAAAAAGCGCGAGGACACGCACCGGATGGCGGAAGCCAACCGCGCCTTCGCCCACTACCGCTGGTAAGCGGCGGTCGGTCAGGCAATCGGGATCAAGGATCATGGCGCGCAGCCACGCTATCGAGGACTATCGTAACTTCGGCATCATGGCCCACATTGATGCTGGGAAGACGACGACCACTGAGCGCATCCTCTATTATTCCGGCAAGTCGCATAAGATCGGCGAAGTGCACGACGGCGCTGCGACCATGGACTGGATGGAGCAGGAGCAGGAGCGCGGCATCACCATCACGTCGGCCGCGACGACGACCTTCTGGCAGGACAAGCGTCTCAACATCATCGACACGCCCGGCCACGTCGACTTCACCATCGAAGTCGAGCGGTCGCTTGCGCGTGCTCGACGGCGCGGTATGCGTGCTCGACGGCAATCAGGGCGTTGAGCCGCAGACCGAGACCGTCTGGCGTCAGGCAGACAAATACAATGTGCCGCGCATCGTGTTCGTCAACAAGATGGACAAGATCGGCGCTGACTTTTTCCGTTGCGTCGAAGAGATCAACACCAAGGTCGGCGGCCGTCCGATCTGTATCCAGTTGCCGATCGGTTCCGAGTTCGAACTTCAGGGGCGTCATCGACCTTCTGCGCATGAAGGCGGTCGTCTGGGAGGACGAGGGGCTTGGCGCCAAATATCACGACGAAGAGATTCCGGCCGACCTCAAGGCAAAGGCGGACGAGTACCGTCATATCCTGATCGAAGCCGCGGTCGAGATGGACGACGACGTCATGAGCGCCTATCTCGATGGGCAGGAGCCCGACATTGACGCCTTGAAACGCTGCATCCGCAAGGCGGTGAAGCAGATCTCGTTTGTGCCGGTCCTCTGCGGTTCGGCCTTCAAGAACAAGGGCGTACAGCCGCTGCTCGACGCGGTCGTCGACTATCTGCCTTCGCCCGTCGATCGCGGCGGCATCAAGGGCCACGATGTCGATACGGGCAATGAAATCGTCCGCATGCCGAACGATAACGAGCCCTTCTCGATGCTCGGCTTCAAGATCATGGACGACCCGTTCGTCGGCACGATCACCTTCTGCCGCGTCTATTCGGGCAAGATCGAGTCGGGCACGACGGTTCTCAATTCGACGAAGGAGAAGCGCGAGCGTGTTGGCCGCATGCTTCTCATGCACGCCAACAACCGCGAGGACATCAAAGAGGCTTACGCTGGCGACATCGTCGCGCTCGCAGGGCTCAAGGACACCCGTACGGGCGACACGCTCTGCGACATGCAGAAGCCGGTCATCCTCGAGAAGATGGAATTTCCAGAGCCGGTCATCGAGATCGCGATCGAGCCGAAGTCGAAGGCCGACCAGGAGAAGCTCGGAGTGGCGTTGGCGAAGCTCGCCGCCGAGGACCCGTCCTTCCGCGTATCGACCGATCAGGAATCCGGCCAGACCATTCTCAAGGGAATGGGCGAACTTCATCTCGACATCAAAGTCGACATCCTGAAGCGCACCTACAAGGTCGATGCGAGCATCGGCGCGCCGCAGGTCGCCTATCGCGAGCGGCTGACGAAGAAGACCGAGATCAACTACACCCACAAGAAGCAGACGGGCGGCACAGGTCAGTTCGCCAAGGTCGTTCTGGTGTTCGAGCCGGCGGAAGCTGGCGCGGGGTCTTCGTTCGAATCCAAGATCATCGGCGGCGCGGTGCCGAAGGAATATATTCCCGGCGTCGAAAAAGGCATCAATAGCGTCATGGGGTCGGGCGTGTTGGCCGGGTTCCCCGTTGTCGATGTCAAGGCGACGCTGATCGACGGCGCCTATCACGACGTCGACTCTTCGGCGCTCGCCTTCGAAATCGCCTCCCGCGCGGCGTTCCGCGAGGGCCTGCAGAAGGGCGGTTCGGTTCTGCTCGAGCCGATCATGAAGGTCGAGGTCGTCACCCCCGAGGAGCACACCGGCTTCGTGATGGGCGATCTTCTGTCCCGTCGCGGCCAGGTGCAGGGACAGGACATGCGGGCCAACGCGGTGGTCATCAACGCCATGGTGCCGCTCTCCAACATGTTCGGCTATGTCAACCAGTTGCGCTCCGGCACGCAGGGCCGGGCCAACTTCACCATGCAATTCGACCACTACGAACAGGTCCCGACGGGTATCGCCGCCGAGATCATCGAGAAATTCAAGTGAGGCGGCACCCCGCCTCTTGCGAATGAAGGGCCACGAGAAGGAGTCCGGCTATGGCCAAGGAAAAGTTTGCGCGTAACAAGCCCCATTGCAACATTGGCACGATCGGCCATGTCGACCATGGCAAGACGTCGTTGACGGCTGCGATCACCAAGGTTCTCGCGGAGACGGGCGGCGCGACCTTTACTGCCTATGACCAGATCGACAAGGCGCCCGAAGAGAAGGCTCGTGGCATCACGATCTCGACGGCGCATGTCGAGTACGAGACCAAGAAGCGCCACTACGCGCATGTCGACTGCCCTGGCCACGCCGACTATGTGAAGAACATGATCACCGGCGCTGCCCAGATGGACGGCGCGATCCTCGTCGTCTCGGCCGCCGACGGCCCGATGCCGCAGACTCGCGAGCATATCCTGCTTGCTCGCCAGGTTGGCGTGCCGGCGCTCGTCGTCTATCTCAACAAGGTCGACATGGTCGACGATCCGGAGCTGCTCGAGCTCGTCGAGCTCGAGGTGCGCGAGCTGCTTTCGCGCTACGAATTCCCGGGCGACGACATTCCGATCATCAAGGGTTCGGCCCTGATGGCGCTTGAGAACAAGTCGCCTGAGCAGGGGCACGATTCGATCCTCAAGCTGATGGATGCTGTCGACGCCTACATCCCGCAGCCGGAGCGTCCGAAGGACCAGCCGTTCCTGATGCCGGTCGAAGACGTGTTCTCGATCTCGGGTCGCGGCACGGTCGTCACCGGCCGTATCGAGCGCGGCATCATCAAGGTCGGCGAGGAAGTCGAGATCGTCGGCCTCAAGCCCACCCTCAAGACGACCGTCACCGGCGTCGAGATGTTCCGCAAGCTGCTCGATCAGGGCGAAGCTGGCGACAACGTTGGCTGCCTCCTGCGCGGCACGAAGCGCGAAGAAGTCGAGCGCGGCCAAGTTTTGTGCAAGCCCGGCACGGTCAAGCCGCACACCAAATTCAAGGCTGAGGCCTACATCCTCACCAAGGAAGAGGGCGGCCGGCACACGCCGTTCTTCACCAACTACCGACCGCAGTTCTATTTCCGCACGACCGACGTGACCGGCATCGTCGAGTTGCCGCAGGGCACCGAAATGGTGATGCCGGGCGACAATGTGACGATCGACGTCTCGCTTATCGTTCCGATCGCGATGGAGGAGAAGCTTCGCTTCGCCATCCGTGAGGGCGGCCGCACAGTCGGCTCGGGCGTCGTCGTTTCGATCACCGAGTGAGGCGTTGCGGCCAGGGGTCAGGCGGGGTTCACGCTCCGCCGCCCCGGCCGACAGGGATTTGACACATGAACACGCAAAACATCCGCATCCGTCTGAAAGCGTTCGATCACCGCGTGCTCGACGCTTCGACGAAGGAGATCGTGTCCACGGCCAAGCGCACCGGCGCTCGGGTTCGCGGTCCGATTCCCCTGCCGACCCGGATCGAGAAGTTCACTGTCAACCGATCGCCGCACGTCGACAAGAAGTCGCGCGAACAGTTCGAAATTCGCACGCACAAGCGGGTGCTCGATATCGTCGACCCGACGCCGCAGACGGTCGATGCGCTGATGAAGCTCGATCTCGCCGCCGGCGTCGACGTCGAAATCAAGCTGTAAGGGGATTTGGCGAGCGTCTTTGAATGGTTCTCTTCAAAGGCGCTCACGAAGGACAAACGCCAATGCGTTCAGGCATTATCGCAAAGAAGCTGGGCATGTCCCGCGTCTTCACCGACGCAGGGGACCACGTGCCGGTCACCGTTCTCCAGGTCGAGAGCTGCCAGGTGGTCGCGCATCGCACCCAGGAAAAGAACGGCTATACCGCGCTTCAACTTGGCGTCGGCAAGGCCAAGGTGAAGAACGTGTCGAAGGCCGAGCGTGGCCGCTTCGCGGTCGCCCATGTCGAGCCGAAGATGCGCCTCGCCGAGTTCCGCGTCGAAGAGGACAAGATGATCCCGGTCGGAGCGGAGATCACCGCCGACCACTTCACCGTTGGACAATATGTCGATGTCACTGGCGTGACGATCGGCAAGGGATTCGCAGGGCCGATGAAGCGCTGGAACTTTCGCGGCCTGCGCGCCACCCACGGCGTGTCGATCTCGCATCGTTCGCATGGGTCGACCGGCGGCCGCCAGGATCCGGGCAAGACCTGGAAGAACAAGAAGATGGCCGGCCATATGGGAACGGATCGCGTGACGACGCAGAACCTTCGCGTCGTGCGCACGGATCCCGAGCGCGGCCTCATTCTGGTCGAGGGCGCGGTGCCGGGGCACGCCGGAGGTTGGATCGCAGTGCGCGACGCGGTGAAGAAGCCGTTGCCGAAGGATGCGCCGCTGCCCGGTAAGTTCCGCGTTCACGCCGAAGCCGGCGCGGGCGCCCCATCGGCCGAAGCGGCGAAGGGAGAGTGACGCCATGAAATACGACATGACGTCGATCGACGGCTCGGCAGCCGGCTCGCTGGAGCTTAGCGATGATGTATTCGGGCTTGAGCCGCGCGCGGACCTGATTGCCCGCATGGTGCGCTGGCAGCTCGCCAAGCGCCAGGCCGGGACGCACAAGACGCTGGGGCGCGCGGACATCCATCGCACCGGCAAGAAGATGTACAAGCAGAAGGGCACAGGCGGCGCCCGTCACGGCTCGGCGCGCGTGCCGCAGTTCCGCGGCGGCGGACGCGCCATGGGCCCGGTGGTGCGCAGCCACGCGCATGACTTGCCCAAGAAGGTGCGGGCGCTGGCGCTTCGGCACGCGCTCTCGGCCAAGGTTCGCGCCGGCGGCCTCGTCGTGTGGGAAAGCGCTCAGATTGAAGAGGGCAAGACGAAGATGCTGCGCGCCTCGTTCGAAAAGGCGGCGCTGAAGAATGCGCTCATCATCGACGGCGCCGAGCCGCAGGCGAAGTTCGCTGTCGCCGCGCGCAACCTGCCGGAGATCGACGTGCTGCCGGTTCAGGGCGTCAATGTCTACGACATCATGCGGCGCGAGAAGCTGGTCCTGACCAGGGCCGCAGTTGAGGCGCTGGAGGCGCGGTTCAAATGATCAAGGACGCGCGCCACTACGACGCGATCGTCGCTCCCGTGATCACGGAGAAGGCGACGCTCGCATCCGAGAGCAACCAGTTCGTGTTCAAGGTCGCGCGCAACGCGACCAAACCGCAGATCAAGGCGGCGATCGAGCAATTGTTCGACGTCAAGGTCACGGCGGTCAATACGCTCTTGCGCAAAGGCAAGAACAAGGCGTTTCGAGGCGTTCGCGGACGCCAGCAGGACATCAAGAAAGCGATCGTCACGCTTGCCGACGGCGATCGCATCGACATGACCACCGGTCTGTGAGGAGCGAGAGGCATGGCGCTCAAAACATTTAAGCCGACGACCCCGAGCCTTCGTCAGCTCGTCATTGTCGACCGCAGCGAGCTCTACAAGGGCAAGCCGGTGAAGACGCTGACTGTTGGCAAGTCCGAGAAGGGTGGACGCAACAACACTGGCCGGACCACGGTGCGCTTCCGCGGCGGCGGTCACAAACAGACCTATCGCATCGTCGACTTCAAGCGGCGCAAGCTCGATGTCGCGGCCAAGGTCGAGCGGCTGGAATACGACCCCAACCGCACGAGCTTCATCGCGCTGATCAAATATTCCGACGGCGAGCAAGCCTACATTCTGGCCCCGCAACGCCTGTCTCCCGGGGACGAAGTGATCTCCGGCCTCCAGGTCGACGTGAAGCCCGGCAATGCAATGCCGCTCGCCAACATTCCCGTGGGCACGATCGTCCACAATGTCGAAATGAAGATCGGCAAGGGCGGCGCGATCGCCCGTTCGGCCGGTTCGTACGCGCAGATCGTCAGCCGCGATCAGGGCTACGTTTCGCTGCGCCTCAGCTCCGGCGAGCAGCGGCTCATTCATGGCCAGTGCTTCGCCTCGGTCGGCGCGGTGTCGAACCCCGATCACATGAATACGTCGATCAGCAAGGCCGGGCGCAGTCGCTGGCTCGGACGTCGTCCGCACAATCGCGGCGTCGTCATGAACCCGGTCGACCATCCGCACGGCGGCGGCGAAGGCAAGTCGTCGGGCGGCCGGCATCCGGTGAGCCCGTGGGGCAAGCCGACCAAGGGCAAGAAGACCCGGTCGAACAAGGCGACCGACAAATTCATCGTCGCATCGCGCCATGTGCGCAAGAAGAGAGGCTGAGCCATGACGCGATCGATCTGGAAGGGTCCGTTCGTGGACGGTTATATGCTCAAGAAGGCTGATGTCGCGCGCGGATCCGGCCGCTCCGACATCATCAAGATCTGGAGCCGCCGCTCGACGATTCTGCCGCAGTTCGTGGGTCTGACGTTCGGCGTCTACAACGGCCACAAGCACATTCCGGTGCTCGTGTCGGAAGAGATGATCGGCCACAAGTTCGGCGAATTCGCGCCGACCCGCACCTTTCACGGCCATTCCGCCGACAAGAAGGCCAAGAGGGCCTAATACCGATGTCCAAGCCGTCCAACCCGCGCCGTCAGGCGGAGAACGAAGCCAAGGCGACGACGCGCATGCTGCGCGTCAGCCCGCAGAAGCTCAACCTTCTAGCCCAGCTCATCCGGGGCAAGAAGGTCGCGACCGCGCTCGCCGATCTCGAATTCTCCAACAAGAGGATCTCGGTCGAGGTCAAGAAGACGCTCGAATCCGCGATCGCCAACGCCGAGAACAACCATGATCTCGACGTCGACGATCTGGTCGTCGTGCAGGCCTGGGTCGGCAAGGACATGGTGTTGAAGCGCTTCAGTCCCCGCGCGCGCGGCCGGGCTGGGCGCATCGAAAAGCCGTTCGCCAACATCACGATCGTCGTGCGCGAAGTCGCCGCCGCCGACGCTAAAGCCGCTTAGAGAGAGTCGAGATGGGACAGAAAATCAATCCGATCGGGCTGCGCCTCGGCATCAACCGCACCTGGGATTCGCGCTGGTTCTCCAGCAAGGGCGAATACGGCAAGCTGTTGCACGAGGACATGAAGATCCGCGAGTCGCTGACCAAGGGCCTCAAGCAGGCGGCGATTTCGAAGATCGTCATCGAGCGTCCGCACAAGAAGGCGCGCATCAACATTCACTCCGCCCGCCCTGGCGTGGTCATCGGCAAGAAGGGCGCCGACATCGAAAAGCTGCGCAAGCAGGTCGCCAAGCTGACCAGCTCGGAAGTGGCGATCAACATCGTCGAAGTCCGCAAGCCGGAAGTCGATGCGACCCTGGTCGCCGAATCCATCGCTCAGCAGCTCGAGCGCCGGGTGGCGTTCCGGCGCGCGATGAAACGCGCGGTGCAGTCGGCGATGCGCCTCGGCGCCGAGGGCATCCGGATCAATTGCTCGGGCCGGCTGGGCGGCGCGGAAATCGCGCGTCTCGAATGGTACCGCGAGGGTCGCGTGCCGCTGCACACCTTGCGCGCCGACGTCGATTATGGCGTCGCCACCGCGCACACCGCCTATGGCACTTGCGGCATCAAGGTCTGGATCTTCAAGGGCGAGATCCTCGAGCACGATCCCATGGCGCAGGACAAGCGCCTGGCTGAAGCCGATCATTCGTCCACCCATCGTCCGCGCCGCGAACCGCGCGAGCGCGAAGCCGTCTGACGGGCGCGCAGCCGAGAGTATGCCATCATGATGCAGCCTAAGAAAACCAAGTTCCGCAAAGCCTTCAAAGGCCGCATTCATGGCAATGCGAAGGGCGGGTTTGCGCTCAATTTCGGCGAATTTGGGCTCAAGGCCCTGGAGCCGGAGCGCGTCACCGCGCGCCAGATCGAGGCCGCCCGCCGTGCGCTCACCCGGCACATGAAGCGCGCGGGCCGCGTCTGGATCCGTGTGTTCCCGGACGTGCCAGTGTCGAAGAAGCCGATCGAAGTGCGCATGGGCAAGGGCAAGGGCGCGCCGGAATTCTGGGTCGCCCGCGTTGCGCCGGGCCGCATCATGTTCGAGGTCGACGGCGTGCCGGAGCCGATCGCGCGCGAGGCGTTCGCGCTCGCGGCGGCGAAGCTGCCGATCAAGACGCGCTTCATTCAGCGCATCGCGGAATAGGAGACGTTTGAGCCATGAAAAACGCCAGCCGTCTTTCCGACATTCGCGTCATGACCGAGGATCAGCTCAACGACGAGGCGCTCAAGCTCAAGAAGGAGCAGTTCAACCTGCGCTTTCAGAAGGCGAGCGGGCAATTGCAGGACACTGCGCGGGTGCGCGTCGTGCGCCGTGATATCGCCCGCGTCATGACCGTCGCCGCCCAGAAGCGCGCCGCCGCGAAGGCCAAGGACTAAGACTCATGCCGAAGAGAATTTTGCAGGGCGTCGTCGTCAGCGACAAGCAAGAGAAGACGCTTGTGGTGAAGGTCGAACGCCGGTTCACCCACCCGCTATTGAAGAAGACCGTGCGCAAGTCGAAGAACTACCACGCGCATGTCGAAAACAAGACCCAGAAGGTCGGCGACACCGTCTCGATCGAGGAGACGCGGCCGATCTCGAAGCTCAAGCGCTGGATTGTCGTCGGCGAGACGGCGCCGAAGGCGTAATTCAAAAAGGCGGCTAGGCCATGATACAGATGCAGACCAATCTCGACGTCGCCGACAATTCGGGCGCGCGGCGCGTGATGTGCATCAAAGTTTTGGGCGGATCGAAGCGTCGTTACGCCTCGATCGGCGACATCATCGTCGTCTCGATCAAGGAGGCGATCCCGCGCGGTCGCGTCAAGAAGGGCGACGTGATGAAGGCGGTGGTGGTGCGCACCGCCAAGGACATCCGCCGCGCCGACGGGTCGGTGATCCGGTTCGATTCGAACGCCGCCGTGCTGATCAACAATCAGTCCGAGCCGGTCGGAACCCGCATCTTTGGGCCGGTGCCGCGCGAGCTCCGGGCCAAGAATCACGTGAAGATTATCTCGCTTGCGCCAGAGGTGCTCTGATGGCCGCTAAGATCAAAAAGGGCGACCGGGTGATCGTCACCACTGGGCGCGACAAGGGCAAGCGGGGCGAGGTTCGCCAGGTGATGCCGGAGGATGGTCGCGCCATTGTCGCGGGCGTCAATCTCGTGCGTCGCCATACGCGCCAGACGGCGCAGACCGAGGGCGGGATCATCAGCAAGGAATCGACGATCCATTTGTCGAACCTGGCGATTCTCGATCCCAAGACGGGCAAGCCGACGCGTGTCGGCTTTAAGGTTCTCGACGACGGCCGGAAGGTGCGTGTCGCCAGGGGTTCCGGAGACTTGATCGATGGCTGATACGAAGGGCGGGAAAGGCGACAAGGGCGCCAAACCCGGTAAGACCGATAAGCCCGCCGCCAAGGGCGGCAAGCCGGAGGCGGCTCCGAGCGCGAAGGAGGCCAAGGCCAAGTCGCGCAGGGAAGCCGGCGCCGAGGTTGCCTCGGCCGGCGCGGTCAAGGCCGCGCCGAAGGACTATGTCGCGCGCCTCAAGAAGCTTTATCGGGACGAGATTGTGCCCCAGCTCACCAAGGAGTTTGGCTACAAGAATCCGCTCGAAGTGCCGAGGCTCGACAAGGTCGTGCTCAACATGGGCGTTGGCGAGGCGGTCAACGACACCAAGAAGGTGACCTCCGCCGCTGCGGACCTCGCGCTGATCGCCGGGCAGAAGCCGGTCGTCACCAGAGCCCGCAGGGCGATCTCGACCTTCAAGGTGCGCGAGAACATGCCGATTGGCGCCAAGGTGACGCTGCGCCGGACGCGGATGTACGAGTTTCTCGATCGTCTGGTGACGGTCGCGTTGCCGCGCGTGCGCGATTTCCGCGGCCTCGATCCGAAGTCGTTCGACGGGCGCGGCAATTATGCGCTTGGCGTCAAGGAGCACATCATTTTTCCCGAAATCGACTACGACAAGGCCGAGGCCCAGCTGGGTCTCGACATCGTGGTCTGCACGACAGCGAAGACTGACGCGGAAGCCCAGGCCTTGCTGAAGGCGTTTAACTTCCCCTTCCGGCAGTGAGCCTGGCGCTCAGACGCGGAAAACGGAGCCGATGAATGGCAAAGAAGAGTGCGATTGAGAATAATCTGCGCAAGCAGCGTCTGGTGAAGAAGTTCGCCGCCCGCCGCAAGCGCCTGCTGGACCTCGCCAATGATCAGGCGCGTCCGATGGAGGAGCGCTTCGAGGCGCGCATCCGCCTTGCGGCGCTGCCGCGCAACGGCGCGATCATTCGCGTGCGCAATCGCTGCGAGGTGACCGGAAGGCCGCGCGGCTACTATCGCAAGATGAAGATGTCGCGCATCGCGCTGCGCGAACTTGGCAATCAGGGCCTGATACCGGGCCTGGTCAAGTCGAGCTGGTGAGGAGGCAAAGATCATGGCGACGAACGATCCCCTCGGCGATATGCTCACCCGCATCCGCAACGCTCAAATGCGCAAGCGGGGCAAGGTTTCCACGCCTGGCTCATCGCTGCGCAAGAACGTCCTCGACGTTCTCGAGTTGGAAGGCTATATCCGCGGCTATTCGACCACGGATTACGGCAACGGCCGCTCCGAGTTCGAAATCGAGCTGAAATATTTCGACGACCAGCCGGTCATCCGCAAAATCGAGCGCGTGTCCAAGCCGGGCCGCCGGGTCTATGTGACGGTCGACGCGATGCCGCGCGTCGCCAATGGGCTTGGGGTGTCGATCGTGTCGACGCCGAAGGGTGTGATGGCCGACCATTCCGCTCGCGAGAACAACGTCGGCGGCGAGGTTCTGTGCACCGTCTTCTAGGCGGCGCCGAGTTTAAGCAAACGGATTAGAGCAATGTCCCGTATCGGCAAGAAGCCCATCGTCATCCCGTCCGGCGTCACCGCCAAGCTTGACGGCCAGACGATCGCCGTCAAAGGCGCGAAGGGCGAATTGAAATTCACCGCGCCCGATGAAGTCGCGATTGCGATCGAGGGCGGCGCCGTCCATGTCACGCCGCATGGCGAGGACAAGCGTTCCCGCGCCATGTGGGGCACGGCGCGCGCCCAGGTGCAGAATCTGGTCGGCGGCGTCACCAAGGGATTCGAGAAGAAGCTCGAGATCAACGGCGTCGGCTACAAAGCGGCGGTCGCCGGCAAGAACCTGCAGCTTTCGCTCGGGTATAGCCACGACATCATGTATCCCATTCCCGCCGGAGTGACGATCACCGCGGCCAAACCGACGGAAATCTCCGTCGCCGGCATCGATAAGCGGCAAGTCGGCCAGGTCGCGGCGGAGATCCGCGGTTTCCGCGGCCCTGAACCCTATAAGGGGAAGGGCGTGAAATATGCTGGCGAGTTTATCTTCCGCAAGGAAGGCAAGAAGAAGTAAGAGGCGACGGCATGGCTCACTCCCAAACCACAGCGGATCGACGCAAAGCTCGCGTGCGTCGCGCGGTCAGCGCTCATTCGGGCGGTCGCCCGCGGCTCAGCGTTTTTCGCTCCTCGAAGCAGATCTACGCTCAGGTCATCGACGACGAGCGGGGCCACACTGTTGCGGCCGCCTCCTCGCTCGAAAAGGCGTTGCGCGAATCGATGAAGACTGGCGCGACCGTCGAGGCCGCAAAGCGCGTCGGCAAGGAACTCGCCGAGCGGGCGAAGAAGGCCGGCGTCGACAAAGTGGTGTTCGACCGCGGCAGCTACATGTATCACGGGCGCGTCAAAGCGCTGGCGGATGGCGCCCGCGAGGGCGGTTTGGACTTTTGACGGGACGCAATGAAATCGAGCGGCGCTCAACAACGCGCCGCGATGATCGACTGATGGAAGAAGCCAATGGCGCGTGAAGGAGAAGGCGGCCGCGGCCGCGATCGGAACCGCGAGGAGCGCGACAGCGAGTTTGTCGATCGCCTCGTGCATATCAATCGCGTGGCGAAGGTGGTGAAGGGCGGGCGTCGCTTCGGCTTCGCCGCGCTTGTCGTCGTCGGCGACCAGAAGGGACGCGTCGGCTTCGGCCATGGCAAGGCGCGCGAGGTGCCGGAGGCCATCCGCAAGGCGACCGAAGCCGCGAAGCGCGGCGTCGTGCGCGTGCCGTTGCGCGAAGGCCGGACGCTGCATCACGACGTCAACGGCCGCCACGGCGCGGGCCGCGTCGTGCTGCGCGCGGCGCCTGCCGGCACCGGCATCATCGCCGGCGGCCCCATGCGCGCCGTCTTCGAGTCGCTTGGCGTGCACGATGTCGTCGCCAAGAGCCAGGGCTCGTCGAACCCCTACAACATGGTGCGCGCCACCTTCGACGCGCTGGCGCGCGAAGACAGTCCGCGTTCGGTCGCCCAACGGCGCAACCTCAAGGTGTCGACGCTGCAGTCGCGCCGCCAGGGCGTCGAAGCCGACGCTTCCGACTCGTGAGAGCAGGCACGATGAGCTCCGACAAGACAATAACGCTGGAACAGACAGCCAGCGCCATCGGCCGGCCCGGCTCGCAGCGCGAGACGCTCAAGGGCCTGGGCCTCAACAGGATCGGGCGCAGGTCGCGCCTCGCCGACACGCCCGCCAATCGCGGCATGATCGCCAAGGTCGCGCATCTCGTGCGCGTCGTCGACGGCCAGTAAGGACGCCGCCATGAAGCTCAACGAAATAAGAGACAATCCTGGATCGTCGAAGTCGCGCATCCGCGTGGGGCGCGGCATCGGTTCGGGCAAGGGCAAGCAGGCCGGCCGTGGCGGCAAAGGCCAGACGGCTCGCTCCGGCGTCCGCATCAAGGGCTTCGAGGGTGGCCAGATGCCTCTGCATCGCCGCCTGCCCAAGCGCGGCTTCACCCCGCCCGCGCGACTCGAATACAACGAGGTCAACCTGGGGCGCATTCAGCGGGCGATCGACGCCGGCAAGCTCAGCGCGGCCGAGCCGATCACGGTCGAGAGCCTCATGAAAGCCGGGGTCGTCACGCGCCGGCGCGACGGGGTCAAGGTTCTCGGCGTGGGCGAATGGACGACGAAGGCGGCTTTCGAGGTCGAGACCGCGTCCAAGAGCGCAGCGGCGGCGATCGAGAAAGCCGGCGGCAGCCTCAAGACGCTGCGCAAAGAGGACGCTCCTCCCGCCTCCTGAGCGCCGATCCTCGAGGTTGGCATTGGCCCGCGCGGCGACCATATGCTAGGGGCGTTTCCGCCAAAGCCGGCCTTGGCTGGCGGAAGCGACATGATCTAAGATGAGGCGCCGTTCCTGAAGCGCCGCCCGGAGCAAATCCGCCATGGCGTCGGCCGCCGAACAACTCGCAGCCAATATCAACTGGTCAGCCTTCGCCAAGGCCGACGAACTCAAAAAGCGCATCTGGTTCACGCTCGGCGCGCTGGTGATCTACCGGCTCGGGACCTACATCCCGCTCCCCGGCATCGACCCCGCGGCCTTCGAGGCGTCGTTCCTCGGGCAGAAGCAGGGCGTGCTCGACATGTTCAACATGTTTTCGGGCGGCGCCGTTCAGCGCATGGCTGTATTCGCGCTCAACATCATGCCTTACATCTCCGCCTCCATCATCATCCAGCTCTTGAGCTCGGTGGTGCCGTCGCTCGAGGCGATCAAGAAGGAGGGCGAGCAGGGTCGCAAAATTCTCAATCAGTACACGCGCTATCTGACGGTCATTCTCGCCGTCTTCCAGGCTTACGGCATCTCCATCGGGCTCGAAGGGCGCGCCGGCATCGTCAGCGATCCGGGACTTCTGTTTCGCATCTCGACGATCGTGACCTTGACCGGCGGCACGATGTTTCTGGTTTGGCTCGGCGAGCAGATCACATCGCGCGGCGTCGGCAATGGATCCTCGCTCATCATCTTCGCCGGTATCGTCGCCCGGTTGCCGCAAGCTGTGGTGCAATTGTTCGAGCTTGGCCGGCAGGGGTCGATCTCCACCGGGCTGGTGCTGGCCGTCATCATCATGGTGTTCGTCGTCGTCGCCTTCATCGTGTTCATGGAGCGGGCGCAACGCCGTGTGCCGATCACCTATCCGCGCCGGCAAGTCGGCAACAAGATGTACGAGGGACAGAGTTCGTTCCTGCCGCTCAAGCTCAACACGTCCGGCGTCATTCCGCCGATTTTCGCCTCCTCATTGCTGCTCTTGCCCACGACCGTCGCCAATTTCGCCCAAGGCTCGACGAGTTCGGGCGTGTTGTCGACCATCTCGGCGCTGCTGGGGCGCGGCAGCGCGCTCTATCTCATCCTCTACGCGGCGTTGATCATCTTTTTCGCCTTCTTCTATACCGCGACCGTCTTCAATCCCTCCGACACTGCGGATAACTTGAAGAAGCACGGCGGTTTCATCCCCGGGGTCAGGCCGGGCGAGCGGACCGCGCAATATATCGATTACGTCCTCACTCG
This sequence comes from uncultured Alphaproteobacteria bacterium, assembly GCA_963702825.1. GTDB lineage: Bacteria > Pseudomonadota > Alphaproteobacteria > Rhizobiales > Beijerinckiaceae > Roseiarcus. The sequence goes on along the minus strand of CAVPEE010000044.1, from coordinate 25,648 downwards.
GATCACGGTTCTTGGCGCGCTCTATCTCGCCGTGATCTGCCTTCTGCCCGAATGGCTTATTTCCTATGCGGCGCTGCCGTTCTATTTTGGCGGCACCTCGCTCCTGATCGTGGTCAACGTGACGATGGACACCGTTGCGCAGATTCACGGTCACCTGCAGGCGCATCAATATGAAGGCCTGATCCGAAAGGCGAGGTTGAAAGGGCGGAAGCGATGAAGCTGATACTGCTCGGGCCACCGGGGGCCGGCAAGGGCACGCAGGCGCAGAGGCTGGCCAAATCTCTCAATATTCCGCAGCTATCAACGGGGGATATGTTGCGCGCGGCGGTCGCGGCGGGAACGCCGATCGGGCTCAAGGCGAAGGCGGTGATGGAATCGGGCGCGCTGGTGTCGGACGACATCGTCGTCGGCATCATCAACGACCGGATCGATGAGCCGGACGCCAGTCGCGGCTTTATCCTTGATGGGTTTCCGCGCACGTTGGCGCAGGCGCGCGCGCTGGAGAGCATGCTTGCCGCCAAGGGGCTGAGGCTCGACGCCGCGATCGAACTGACCGCCGATGCGCCCAAGCTCGTCGAGCGAATTGTCCGCCGCGCCCAGGAAGCGAGCGCTGCGGGGCAGCCCGTGCGCAAGGACGATGATCCGGAAGTGTTCAAGTCCCGACTTGCGGCATACGAACGCGACACGGCTGCGGTGACCCCGTTCTATCGCGAGCGCGGTCTGTTGCATGAAGTCGACGGCATGGCCCCGATCCAGGATGTCGCCAAGGCGATCGACTCGGTCCTCTCGGTGGTCGCCGCCGCGTGACGGCGCCGTCGCCAGAGGCGGAGGCGCTCGTTGAGCGCCGCGGCCGCGCCGGCGTCATCGTGCTCAACCGCCCCAAGGCGCTGAACGCCCTGACCCTGACCATGGTCAGGCTGATTGCGGCCGCCCTCGACGAATGGGAAAGCGACGCCGCTGTCGACCGAATCGTGCTCCTCGGCGCGGGCGAGCGGGCGTTTTGCGCCGGCGGAGACATCCGGCGCCTCTACGAGCTCGGCCGCGCAGGCGATCATGACGCTCAATTGACCTTTTGGCGTGAGGAATACCAGCTCGATCGGCGGATCAAGACCTATCCGAAACCGATCGTCGCGCTGGTGGACGGCATCGTCATGGGCGGGGGTGTTGGCCTGGCGATGCACGCTGCGCATACGGTGGCCAGCGAGCGTTTCGTCTTCGCGATGCCGGAGGTTGGCATCGGCTTTTTCCCTGACGTCGGCGCAGCCTGGATCCTCCCGCGACTTCCGTTTCGCGCGGGCGTCTATTTTGCGCTGACCGGCCTACGCGCCGATGCTGGCGACGCTCTCGCGCTAGGCCTTGCCAAGACCTTTGTCCCGAGCGCTGCTTTTCCCATGCTGGCGCAGGCGCTGGAAAGCGAGGAGCCGCTCGAGGAAGCGCTCGCTCGATTTGCGGCCCCGCCACCCCGGTCAGCGCTGAGCGACGAGGCGAAGGCCATCGAGACTTGTTTCAAAGGGTCGGATCGGGATGCGATCCTAGAGGCGTTACGTGAGGCGGCGACGCGAGGCCGAGCCTTCGCGGCGGCAGCGCGCGCGGCGATGCTGGAGAAGTCGCCGACCAGCCAGGCGATCGTGCTCAAGCAGATGGCTTTGGGAGCGACGGTTGATTTTGGCGAGGCGCTGCGGATGGACTACCGCATCGTCTCGCGAATTTGCCGCGGCCACGACTTTTATGAGGGCGTGCGCGCGGTGATTGTCGACAAGGACAATCGTCCGCGCTGGGCCCCTCCGCCGTCGCACGCGGAGGTCGACGCCTATTTCGCTTCCCTCGGCGAGAGCGAGCTCAAGTTTCCCGGGCGGGACGCATGAAATACATCATGCGCCAGAGTCGTGACGGCGCGATCGAGCTTGTCGATCGATCGCCGGTTACGGCCAAAGATCACGATCTCATGTCGGCGATTTCGCGGGTGGGCTGGGAGCATGCGCTCATCTGGTACATGCGCACGCTGGCCTGGGTCTGGATGGCGAAGGGTCTGTTCCACTGGGCGATCATTCTCGGCGCCTTCCCGAGCCTTGGCCAATTCACGACGATGGCGCTCCCTCTGCAGGCGACGATCGTGGCTTTCGCCTGCCTCGATTTGCTGGCGGCGATTGGCCTCTGGCTCGCTGCGGCCTGGGGCGGGGCGATCTGGCTCCTGTGCGCGGTGGTCGAGGCTGCTTCGCCGATCCTCAGTCCGCGCGCGGCCGCGATCGGATATGGCGGCGCTCTGTTGAACCTCGCGCTGGTGGCAGGGTATTTCCTATTGAGCTGGCGGGCGGCGCGCGAACGAGCCTGACGCTTGGTTCCGCAGCGTCCGCCTGCCGAACAGCGCGGTCCCGCCTTACGTTTGCGTCTTGTCAACGTAAACAAAGCCTTTGATTCAATTGAAATTTACCACCACGTGGAAACTTTGGATTCATCTTGACTTTTAAACTCGTATTCACGCGCTTCCGTTACAGTTCTACTCATAAGAAGACCGAAGGAACGCTCGGCAGATGAGATGCGAAGAGGCGGGTGTGCAATGATTAACGCGGTCAAAACACAAGATATTGCAGTTAGGGTTGAGCCTGAGCTTCGGGTATCCGGCCTGTACCTAGAGACTTTGACGATGGTCGAACGGCTTCATCGTCGATTGCTGGACGTTATCAAGGATGAGTTCGACCGCCGCGGGCGATCCGACATCAACGCGGTACAGGCTTTGCTCTTGTATAATATCGGCGACAAGGAATTGACCGCCGGCGAATTGCGCACACGCGGCTATTATCTCGGCTCGAATGTTTCCTATAACGTCAAGAAGCTGGTCGAGATCGGCTTCCTCCATCATTCCCGCTCGCGCATCGACCGTCGCTCGGTTCGGATCAGCCTGACCGAGCGGGGCAAAGAGGTCCACCGCATCGTCGCTGGGATCTATGAGAAGCATGCGCGTACGATCGAACAGATCGGCGGCATCCCTGGCGACGACTTCGTTCGGATGAATGCCTCCCTGCTGCGCCTCGAGCGATACTGGACCGACCAGATCAAGTATCGGCTCTGACCGCGCCGCGCGGCGCCTTCGGGTCAAAAAAGTGGGGCTGGGGCCTCCCTCGCGGGAGCGCCCCACTTTGCGTTCACCCGTCGTTAAGCGGGCGGCCATAAAAACGCCCGAGTGAGACCTATGGTGCGTGTGGAACGGCCGAGGCTTTTGCGGTCGCAACGCGCTCCAGAACGTCGGGGCGCGGGCGGCAAGGCTCGAACGAGAGCTGTCCGTTCTTGGAGATTTGCATTTGATGCGTGGCATGACCGTCTCGTGGCTTTCGCGCCGCGCCCTTTTTAGCGCGACGGCATGCGCTGCTTTCGTCGTTGCTCTGGGATCGATCCCGTCCAGGGCCCAGGAACAGGACGTCAGCCAAGCGGAATGGCCGCAGAGCTACGAAACCTCGCCGAAGATGGCTATCCAGCGCGAGGCCACTCCGATCTTGTCGGCGGCGACGGTCGACGCCACGCAGGCGGCCATCCAGAAATATCAGGACATTGTCGCCCACGGCGGCTGGGAGACCGTGCCGGCTGGCCCTGAGCAGCGCGTCGGCTCGAAGGGCGGGGCGGTCGAGGCCCTGCGCCAACGGCTGGTCGCGACTGGCGATCTCGATCCGGTCGCGGGTTCGGGACCGGTCTACGATTCGCTCGTCGAGGCTGGGGTCAAGCGATTCCAGGCGCGCAACGGCCTCAACCGGAGCGGCGTGGTCGACAAGGATACGCTCGCGTCGCTCAACCTGTCGGCGGCCGCCCGTCTCCAGCAGCTCGAGACGAATCTCGTCCGCCTGCGCTCCTATTCCGGCGACCTTGGCGAGCGGTTCGTGATCGTCAACCTGCCGGGGGCTTCCGTCGAGACGGTCGAGAACGGGGTCGTCTATTCGCACCACCGCGCCGGAGTCGGCAGGATGGACCGTCAGTCGCCGATCATGCAGACCAAGGCGACGGAGATCAATTTCAACCCGTACTGGCACGTGCCGCCTTCGCTCATCAAGAAGGATCTGATCCCGAAGATGAAGGCCAATCCGAACTATCTTGCTGAGGAAAAGATCCACATCCTCGACAAGGATGGGCAGGAGGTTTCGCCGTCCTCGATCAACTGGAACTCAGACGAGGCGACGCATTTCAGCTATCGCCAGGATCCCGGCAGTGAGCTCGACGCGCTGGGCTTCGTGCGCATCAACATTCCGAACCCCTATGGCGTCTACATGCATGACACGCCAGAGAAGGGCGTGTTCGGCGACGACTTCCGTTTTGTCTCGTCGGGCTGCGTGCGCGTGCAAGACGTCCGCGACTACGTCGCTTGGCTGCTCAAGGATAATCCGGGCTGGAACCGCGACCAGATCGACGAGGTCATCCGCTCCGGCCAGCAGCAAAACGTAAAGCTGACGCAGCCGGTGAATGTCTACTGGATCTACGTGACCGCCTGGGCGACGCCCGACGGTCTCGTTCAGTTCCGTCCCGACATTTATCAGCGCGACGGCGCAGGCCCGGGGCCGGTGGCTTCCGCCGTCCCGGTCCAGCCGCTGGCGCTGCCCCAGGAATAGTCTACGGAGCCGCGCTTCCTCGCTCCCACCTCGGGCTGATCGTGGGCGGCTTGACGGGGCGTGCAGTTCTGCACGCGACGCTTTGTTTTCAATGTGTTAGGTTCATTTTTCTGCAACTCGAAACGGAGAGTCGCCAATGTATAATACCAATACGGCATGATATGTAGTTAAACGACAATAACACATATGAATGCCGGCATCGCCCGACCGGGCCGCCTCTGTGCCCATTGGCTCCGGATCGCCTGTCGCCGCCCTTCGCGAGTCCTCGCGACCCAAGCAACTTGAGGCCGAGGGCTGTCGCCCGGCGCCCCAACCGCGCCCGACCCGCTTAGTGTGCGAGCATAGCCGACAAAACCAAGTCCGGCGAAGCCTGCCAGCATCAATGCCCACGTAGACGGCTCAGGAACCGCCGACCCAATCCTCATTTGGTACGGGGTGAATGCCTGATTGGCCGACACAGAGCCGGCGGAGAAATTATACTCGTTGGCGACGCCAATGCCGTCGTTGGCGGCGGTATACGCCCACTCGAGGGAGCCCGTCGAGGTCGACAATTCGATCCAGTAACGCGTGTCCGCAGCGAGCGCTATGCTCGAGAAGGGCGCGGAAAGGGTGCTCAGGCTTGTAGACAACATGGAGTCGTGAAAGGTGTCCGTTGCTATTGTCGACCCGGGATGTATCGAACTGTCGTTGAGGAGAGAGACCGTGAAGGACCCGCCATCGCTCGGATTGTCGACCAGAACCAGGAGATCGACCGCCGTCAAAGTATAGCCTGATGGACCTGTGGAAAATGAGTTGCCGAGCGGGCCGCTGCCCGAGGTCGAAGCATGGGCGGTCCCGCCTGAACTGACATCAATGTTATTATAGAGATAGGTCGCGTTAGCCGTCGTGGAACTGAAAGGCGCTAACGCCAATATTGCGCAAGCCAATCGCTTATTAAAAGTATCCACGGATCACTCCTCGGCATAATCTCAGTCTAGTAAAGCACGCTTGTATGACGCAACTGACGCCGTTGCATGACGGAAGCAACACGGTCAGATGAAGCAGGTGTGACGAAAGTACAGATGCTTGCCAGAGTACTTAGAGCGTGACGGCGAGGAGCGGCGCCGATTCCCTTGGCTTTTGCGAAAGTTCGGCGGTAGACCAGCACGGCTGGAAGCGCCTCCGCTCGCGGCGAAGCGCTTTTGAGGCGCTTCGTAAGACGCCTCGCATCGGGAGCCGAACAATCGGCGGGAGCGCATGTCGAACAGCAATCGGACGGCCGGGCGCAACCGCCTCGGGGCGACGCTCGTCGCCGCGGCTCTGTTTGTGGCGGCGATTGCCGGACCGCTGCCCGCTCGGGCGGCCGGCGCGTGCGCGCTCGTCCCCAACGGGAGGTTGCCGTCCGGAAAGATCCTGCAATGCGGCCAAACTCTGACGGTCCGCCCCGCTCCAGGCACTAGCTATCAGCCCTTATACAAGAAGGGCGACCCGCTCCCGGTCGCGATCCGTCTCAATGACGGCGCACTGCTCATCGAATATCATCCGGCGAGTTCGAAGGAGAAATTCCAAATCCTGACGCCGCTCGCGATAGCCGCCGTCCGCGGCACGAAATGGGCGATGGACGTCACGGAAGCCCAGACCTCCACGCTTGTGGTCACGGGCACTGTGGCGGTGACCAACCGGCGCCTGAATCAGTTCGTTGTCCTCACGGAAGGGCAGGGCGTCGACATCACGCCGACCGATACGTCCGTGGTTGCGAGAACGTGGGGAGACGAGCGGGTCAGGGCCCTTCTGTCTCGTTTCGGAGAGTGAATGGCGACCGAGCGGCCGGGCCTTCCCGGCTCCTCGCCGGCGCCTTTCTGGCCGCAGCGGTCGTCGTCGGCGGTGCTCTAGGCGCGCAAGAGATTAACGGCCTCGCTTCCCCGCTGGACCGAATTGAAAACCTGACCCTCGACTGGCGCTTCCTTCTTGCCGGCGCCCGTCCCGCGCCATCGAGCGTGGTCATTGTCGCGATTGACGATGAGGCGCTCAGCGAAGCGCGAAGCGATGCGCCGACGCGCGAAATGATGGCTCGCCTCGTGCGGGCGTTGGCGGGTTTTCATCCCCGATCGATCGCGATCGATATCGCGTTCCTCAACCCGCGGGATGCCGATGCAGACGCAGAACTCGCCAACGCGCTCAAGGCGGGGCCGGCCGTCGTCGCGGCGATCGGCAATTTCGATGCGGTCGATCCCTCGAACGCAACAGCCGAACCGAGCGATCTGGCCTTGGCGCCGAAGCCCTCCTCCGTTCTCTGGCCAATCGACTCGATCCGCGATGCGGCCCAGGTGGGGCTTGCCAACGTTTCGACCGATAAGAGCGGAGTGCCTCGTTACATTCCGATGATCTATGAAACGCCGGACGGCGTGGCTCCGTCCTTCGCGCTTGCTGCCGCGTCCCAGGGGCTAGGGGCAGAGCCAGTCTTTAGTCCAAACCGGATCGAGATCGCGGGGCAGTCGAGGGCGATGGACCTCGGCTATCACATGCCGTTGCGCTTCTACGGGCCCGAGGGAAGTTTCAAGCGCATCAGTGCAGTTCAGGTCCTCCGAGGAGGACTCGACCCGGAGGCGCTCCGTGGCAAAGTCGTCATTGTCGGCGTTACGGCCACGGGCGCTTCCGACTCGTTCGCGACGCCGTTCGATCGCGTTGCGGCAGGCGCAGAAGTCTTCGCGACCGCAATCGGCAATCTCATGGCCGGCGACGGGTTGGCGCGGACGCCATCGACCCGCCGCCTCGATGCAGACGTAGCGATTGCGCTTCCCGTTCTCATGATCGCGCTCATGGCGATGCAGGGGGCGGCGACCGGGCTCGCTCTCGCAAGCCTGGTCTTCGCCCTTTGGCTTGGAGGAGTCTTTCTCGCCTTCGTCAATGGCTATTGGCTCGGCATCGCGGCGCCGCTCGCGTCGGTCGTGCCGCTGACGGTCGGCTTCGCCGCCGCCCGGTCGATTGTCGAACGTCGTGCCGGGACGAAAATTGCCGCCGAGAATTCGACGCTGGCCAGGTTTCAGTCGCCGCTCCTTCTCGATCAGCTTCAGAGAGAGCCCGATTTTCTGGAAAAGCCGGTCCGCCAGGATGTCGCGGTGATGTTCGTGGACCTGTCCGGGTCGACAGGGGTCTCGGAGGCGCTCGGACCTGAATGGACGCGCGATCTTTTCGGCGCGATGCAGACCCTCGTCGAGGGCGAGGTCACGGCGCACGGGGGCGTCGTCATCAATTACATGGGCGATGGGGTTCTGGCGGTGTTCGGTTTGCCGAAGCCGCGAAGCGATGACGCCGCGCGGGCGCTAGCCACCGTCGAGGCGCTTCACGAGTCGATGACCGCTTGGTTGGCCAACCTGCCGCCCTCGGCGCGGGAACGTCTGGATTTCCGGATCGGGCTGCATTTCGGCCCGGCCATTCTGTCCCGGCTCGGTTCGCCGACCCAACAGCAGATCACCGCCACGGGCGACACCGTCAACGTCGCGAGCCGGCTTCTGGAGGTGGCCAAGCAGCAGCATTGCCGCATCGTCGTCGCGGAGGATCTTTTCCAAGCCGCAAGCGCGACGGCGCCATTGGCGAATTTCGATTCCGGGCTCTACGCGCCGCTCATTGTTTCAATTCGCGGTCGAGCGAGCGATCTGCCGGTTCGCATCCGACGCTGAGCCGCCAATCGCGGAAACGCGCAGGCGCCGGATCATGACGATGCGCGTCGCATTCGATCATGTTGTCATTCCCGCGCAAGCGGGAATCCAGCGCTTGGGGAAACGTTTCTAGATGCCCGCTTTCGCGGGCATGACAAGAGGCGCTGCTGCAAGCGCGACGGCGCCATTGGCGAATTTCGATTCCGTAGTCTACGCGCCGCTCATTGTTTCGCTTCGCGGTCGAGCGAGCGATCTGCCGGTTCGCATCCGACGCTGAGCCGCCAATCGCGGAAACGCGCAGGCGCAGGATCATGAAGATCGCATTGCATTCGATCATGTTGTCATTCCCGCGCAAGCGGGAATCCAGCGCTTGGGGAAACGTTTCTAGATGCCCGCTTTCGCGGGCATGACAAGAAACGCTGTGGCTCTACAGCGATCCAGTCAGTCCGCGCCTTTAGCCTGATCCGCGATCCGCCCGAGGCTCTCCTCGCGCCCGAGCACCGCGAGCACGTCGAAAATGCCCGGCGAGGTCGAGCGGCCGGTCAGCGCCGCGCGCAACGGCTGAGCGACGATTCCGAGTTTTGCGCCTTCCTCTTCGGCGTAGGCGCGCACGACAGCCTCCGCGCTTGCCGCCGTCCACTCTGTGAGCGCGGTCAGGCGCGGCAGCAGGTTTTTGAGGTGGAGGCGCCCGGCGCGGGCGAGAATCTCCTCCGCTTTCGCATCCATATTGAGCGGCCTTGTCGCGAACAGGAATCCGGCGCCGTCGAGCAATTCGACCAGTGTCTTGGCGCGCTCCTTCAAGCCCGGGATCGCGGCGCGAAGCTGGGCGCGTTTATGCTCGTCGAGCTTGGCCGCAACCTCTGGACCGCCCGCGAGATAGGGCAGGGCGTCGATCAGCGCCTCGAACAATTCGTCGTCGCTCGCCGCGCGCATATAATGTCCGTTGACGTTCTCGAGCTTGGCGAAGTCGAAGCGCGACGGCGAGCGGCCAATCGCCCCGAGATCGAATGCGTCGATCAGCTCTTCGGTGGAGAAGAATTCCTTGTCGCCATGGCTCCAGCCGAGCCGCGCCAGATAGTTGCGCAGAGCGACCGGCAAATAGCCCAAGGCGCGGTAAGCGTCGACGCCGAGCGCGCCGTGCCGCTTGGAGAGCTTGGCTCCGTCCGGCCCATGAATGAGCGGGATATGCGCCATGATGGGGACGTCCCAGCCGAGCGCCTGATAGATCTGGGTCTGTCGCGCGGCGTTGGTCAGGTGATCGTCGCCGCGAATGATGTGCGTCACCCCCATGTCGTGATCATCGACGACGACCGCGAGCATGTAGGTCGGATTGCCGTCCGAACGCAGCAGCACGAGATCGTCGAGATCCTTGTTGGCGAAGACGACCTTGCCCTGCACCTTATCGTCGATGATTGTCTCGCCCTCTTGGCTCGCGCGCAGACGGATCACGGGCTTGACGCCGGCGGGCGCCTCGGCCGGATCGCGGTCGCGCCAGCGACCGTCGTAACGCATGGGCTTGCCCTCGAGGCGGGCCTTCTCGCGCATTTGCTCCAGCTCTCCCACGCTGGCGTAACAGCGGTAGGCGCCGCCAGAGCCAAGCAACTGCTCGGCGACCTCGCGATGGCGCTCGGCGCGCTGAAACTGGCTGATCGCCTCGCCGTCCCAATCGAGTCCGAGCCATTTCAGCCCATCGAGAATTGCGTCCACCGCGGCTTGCGTCGATCGCTCGCGATCTGTGTCTTCGATGCGGAGCAGGAACGTGCCGCCGAAGCGCTTGGCGTAGAGCCAGTTGAACAAAGCCGTGCGCGCGCCTCCGATATGCAGGAAGCCGGTCGGCGAGGGCGCGAAGCGGGTGATTACGGTGGACATTTGCGGGCTCGAAGCGCGGGATTTGGATCGAGCGCGTGGCTCTAGCAGAAGCGGGCGCTCGCGCGCAAAGGCGCGCTTGCGCTGGCCCGATCACCCTCTCCCATTGATCCCGCGACAGCGGGCCTCAGGTCAGCTTCCGCCTGGCCTGCGCGTCTGCCTCGTTGACGAACACTTCGGGCGGCCAATTCTCCTTGAGCGCCTGGCGCATCAAGTCCTGCTGGGTCTTGGGCGCCATGCCGCCTTTCGGCGGATCGCGGTCGAGATTGGTTGGGAAGGAATAGCCCTCGGCTGAAGCCGCGATCGCGTTGTCGGCCTCGGCGGCCGTGATCGCCTGATCGCTCAGAAGATCTTTCAGCGCTGGATAGAGTTTGAGGCTCATCTTGAGCCGGTCGACGCTCTCCATCGCGCGGCCGAAGGCCGAGGAGACCTGCAGCAGGTTGGCGATACGGCGCACGTCCTTCGAGCGGTTCGTTCCCGCAGCGTGGAACAGGGCCGGGTTGAAGAACACCGCGTCGCCCTTGGCCAGCGGCAGCTGGACATGATGCTTGTCGAAATAGTCGCGAAACTCCGGCCGCGCCGTCGCCATGTAGCCGGGCAGATAGCTCTGCGAGAACGGCAGATAAAGCGTCGGCCCGGTCTCGACCGGCATGTCGCAATGGGCGATCGCGCCTTGCAGCGTCAGCACGGGGGAAAGACGCTGGACGTGGACGGGAAAGCGCTCGATCGTCTGCGCCGACTGGAAGCCCAGATGATAGTCGCGGTGTGCGACCTGAGCCGCGCCGCCCGGATTGACGACGTTGAGCTGCGAAGTGATCTGATAAGAGGGCCCAAGCCATGCTTCGCTCACGAGCGCGATGACTGCGTTGCCATAATAGGAAGCGAAGACCGCAGGGTCGCGCAGGCACAGCTTCTCGAGCGCGTTCCAGATGCGGTCATTGGCGCCCGGCTTCGCGAAATGATCGCCGCCGCCCACGTTGCTCGCGCGCTCTTCCTCGATGATCGCCCAGTAATGCGCGTTGGACCTATCGATCGCGGTGTGTTCGGGAAACGCGTTGCGTATGACGATGATGCCGGGGCCGTCCGTAAAGGCGTCGACCCATTCGGCCAGCAATTCTTTGCGGGACTCGGGCGAAGCGGCGGCTTTGCGCGCCTCGAGCCCGTCATAGACGAGCACGTTCGACACGACGTCGCTGGCGAAGGGATAATCGGCGCGGTTGAGCGAGCGCTCGACCTGCCCTTTGAACTCTTCGAGGTCGCAGGAGTTGGCGGTGAGCCACACCCGGTTGGCTCTCAGTCGTTTGGCGTTGTCGTCCTTCATGAGCTTTTCCTCCGTGCAATCATTTCTGGCGCTCAGTATAAGGGCTTAACCCAGCAAGATTGTTGCGCCGACCCATCAAAAACCCATCAACCCGTCGCCCGTGGCCCACCCGTTTCTCATCAAGGAAATCGCGCTTCAGGCGGGCCTCAGCGAGGCGACCGTCGATCGCGTGCTCAATATTCGGGGCGGCGTGCGCGGGCATACCGCTGAGCGGGTCAAGCAGGCGATCCGCGAATTGCGCGGGCAAAGCGAGCAAGCGGGCCTCACGGGGCGCAAGTTTGTCGTGGACGTCATCATGCAGGCGCCGGACCGCTTCTCCGAGGCGGTGCGGATTGCGCTGGAAGATGAGATGCCGACATTGCGGCCTGCGGTCTTCCGCGCGCGCTACCACTTCAGCGAGGTCGTGCGCCTTGCCGATCTCGCGGCGCTCATCGACCGGATTGGCGCGCGTGGAACGCATGGCCTCTTTCTCAAAGCCCCGGACGAGCCCGAGATCGCGTCGGCGGTTGATCGTGTCGTTGCGCGTGGAATCCCCGTCGTCACGCTCGTCACCGATGTGCCGAACAGCCGCCGCGCGGCCTACGTCGGCATGGACAACCGCGCCGCCGGTGAGACGGCGGCCTATCTCATTGGCGAATGGCTTGGCGGCGCGAAGGCGAAGATCCTGGCGACGTTGAGCAGCAACCGCTTTCGCGGCGAGGAGGAGCGGGAAATCGGATTCCGGCGCGCGTTGCGAACGCGCTATCCGAATCTCGGCATTGTCGAAGCGAGCGAAGGTCTCGGCATCGACCAGGCGACGGGCGCGCTCGTGCGCAAGGCGCTCGCCGCCAATCCCGACATCGTCGGCGCCTATTCGATTGGTGGCGGCAACCGCGCCGTGGTCGAGGCGTTTCGCGCGACGGCGCGGACGTGTCGTGTGTTCATCGGCCACGACCTCGACGCAGACAATCTTGCGCTCCTGCGCGAACGGAAGATCTCGGCGGTGCTGCATCACGACTTGCGCGCCGACATGCGCTCGGCCTGTCGCGTCGTCATGCAGGCGCATCGCGTCGTGCCCCAAAGCGCCCCGCCGCCGCCCTCCCAGGTTCAGATCATCACGCCCTTCAATCTGCCGGCGGCGTAGGTCGGAAGGGTCGCAGGGCGAACAGCGCTGCCTAAGGCCCGCGCTGCCAGATCGTCATTTCGACATTATGCGCCGGATCGAGGGGCATCGTTTTGCTGAGGCTGAGACCATGCTGTTCAAGCACGGTCGCGGCCGAGACGCCGGCGTCGCAGGCGGAGAAGACCGACCGTCCGCCGGGAAGTCTGACCCCATGCGCGCGCGACAGGTGAAACCCGTCAAAGCCGATCATGAGGAAGAGGTCGAACACCACCTGTCCGCCGCCCACGGCGACGATTCCGCCCGTCGGCAGAACCCGGGCCGCGACCTCTTCCCAGGTCGCGCGACGCGGGTCCCACCACCAACCGTCCGGGCGCTGCTCAAGGCCCGGCGCCTCGCGTGAAACGACAAGACGCACGCTCCGGTGGACATTGGGCTCGAGCTCGTGGCTACGACGGGCAAATACGACAAGGTTCGCAACCTCCTGCGCCCGCTGGTAGAGCTCCCAGTCTTTTTCGTTGCGCAGCGAAGTCGGCGTCAGTCCGTCGGCGCCGGCGATCTTGTCGTCGTCCGAGACGATGGCGTAGCCGGTGATGTCCAGATTGCCCGACATGAACAGATGGCCTCCCCACGCGGCGAAGATAGCGAAAGCCCACGGCCTGCGCCAGCAGGCGGCCGTGAACGCCGCGATCAGTCGCCGGCGAGAACCTGGGCGTCCTTGAGCTGCGCCTCGGTGATCGGGATCATCTTGATCGCCAGGGCGTGGAGCTTCTCATACTCGCCCCACAGCATGTAGTCGCCATAGAGGGTGAGAGCATTGGAGTGGTTTTCGCCCTGATCGGCGACATAGGCCTTTTCGAAGTCCGTGCCGGACTTCCCCCGCAACGCCTTTAAACGGGTCTGATGCTCGTGGTCGAGCGTCGTCGGGACCGCCGCGCCGGATCCTTTGGCTGCAGTCTGAAGCTCGGCCTCCGCCTTTCGATGGTCCTCGCCCAACCGACGCGCGAAGGTCTTCACCTTGGGGTCGGCGCTCCGGTCGAGGGCGAGCCGCAATTCCTCGATCGCGAAGAGATTGGTGTTCGAGGCCCTGGTCACGAAGTCGAGTTCGGCGCTGAAGTCCGCCGCCCACGCGGGGACCACCGACAAGGCAAGACCGACGACAATTGCATGCGTCAGGTTCATGCTCTTGTCTCCCGGGCCATAGGTCGCGCCGTGCTTCATTACGATGCCGACACCCTCAGCGTAGGCGTGAACCCGTCGACATGCAAAGCAAAGCCTTTCGTTTTACCGCGCTGCGCGTGGACGTCCTTCGCTACGCCGCCAGCGCGTCCAGCGACCGCTGCATCGCCGCCATCCCCGCTTCGATCGCCTTTGACAGAAAGCCGCTGGCGTCGTCCGGCAGGAAGTCCATGGTCCATACAACCGAGGTTAAGCCGTCCGCGAGCTCAGAGACCTGGAGCGCGGCGTTATAGTGGCGGGTGCGGCCGCCCTCGGCGGTCCACACGAGTCGCCGCGCCTCATCGTCGAGCGTGACGATCGGCTCGCGCAGCACCATGCCATTGACGAAGGTCACGATGCGCGCGCCCGGCTCGAGTTTCGTGTCGGTGACGAAGCCGGGGACGAGCCGCGTATGCAGCGCGCCGATGTCGCGGATCGCCGACCAGACGTCGCTGGCCGACGCGCGGGTTTTGAGTTCGGATCGAATCGTCGCCATCGGTCATTTCCCGCCGTAATAGGCTTCGAGCCGATAGCCTTCAGGGTCATGGACGAAGGCCGCGTAATAGTTCGGCCCATAATCCTTGCGCAGTCCCGGCTTGCCATTGTCGCGCCCGCCATGCGCCATCGCCGCCTTATGGAACGCCTCGACGCTCTCGCGGCTCGTCGCAGTGAAGCAGAAGTGGAGCCCGGACTTTGGATCATCGCGCACTGGCTGCTCCGCCGCGTTGACCCAGAAGCGCGGGGCCTCTTTGCCGTAACCGAGCGACGTCTTGTCGGCGCTGAGGCAGGTCAATCCAAGCGGCTTCAGCGCCGCGTCGTAAAACGCCTTGGCCTTCGCGATGTCGCGAACGCCGATCGATATGTGATCGAACATGAATGATTTCTCCTGATGCAGCCGACCAGCCGGTGAGGGCGGTCGTTCTCGTCGAGGTGGAACCCTAGTTCTGCTGGCGTTCCACGGCTTGGGGAAAATTGCTATCTTCAGCCCATGCAAGGTGCAGTCCGACCCGTTCGCGTTCGCCCGCCCATGCCGCCTGACGACGCGCTCCTCAAGCGAACGCTGGCGGCCGGAGACGGCTGGAGCCTGCACGAAATCGTCTGCCGCGCCGGCCCGTCCGACAGGCCTTTCGAGGAGCGGCACGACGGGTTCAGCGTCTCGGCCGTCATCGGAGGAAACTTCACCTATCGTTCGGACGCCGGCCACGGGCTGCTCTATCCCGGCGCGTTGCTGCTCGGAAACAATGGCTCATGTTTCGAATGCGGTCACGCGCATGGGATTGGCGATCGCTGCATTTCTTTGAATGTTTGTGAGGAGCAGTTCAGCGAGGTCGCCGCGGCCGCGACCTCGACCAGCCGGTTTCGCTTTTCGGCTCCGAGCCTTTCGCCGTCGCCGAAAGCGCTGCCGATCATTGCGCAGATGGAGGCGCTGTCTTGCGCCCCGTCTTCGCTGCGCTCGGAGGAACTGGCGTTGCGGATCATCGAGCGCGTCATCGCCGTGATGGCCAGTGATCGACAGAGCTGCGGCCGCACCCACCGGGCGCGAGACGAGACGGGTGATCGAAGCGATCCGACTGGTCGAATCCGACGCGACGCGAGCGCTTGAGCTCAAGGAAATGGCGGCGGTCGCGGGCATGAGCAAGTATCACTTCCTGCGCGTCTTCCGCAGGCTGACGGGCGTGACGCCGCATCGCTATCTCATCAGCGCTCGGCTGCGGCGCGCCGCGCTCGCGCTGGCGTCGTCCCGCCGACCGGTCATCGCCGTCGCCCTCGACGCCGGCTTTGGCGATCTCTCCACCTTCAACAAGACCTTTCGCGCGGTGTTCGGCCTGACGCCGACGCAATATCGGGACTTGCGGCGCTAGGGTCGAAACACAAACGCCTTTCCGGGAGCGGCTGCTTTGTCCAAACGAATAGGGTTTGGCGCGCCCCACCTGATCCGTGGGAGACTTGTTTGACGGTCTCCGCCGCGGCGATTGGCAGTTCCAAGGTCGCGCTGCCAGTCGGCATCCGCGCCCGCATTGTCAAGAACGCGCCGATGACCAGATTCCATCTAACCGCAGTGCCCAACTTCATACGGGCCGCGAGTCGAGGAAGACGTATAGGGCGGCGATCTTCCCGTCGCGGACGATGATGACGTCGAGCCCAGTATAGCGAGGCGGCTCGCCGGCTGGTCCGGATCCCCACGCGATGCGTCCCCCATCCTGAACCGCTTGCGGGGCGCTATGCGGTGTGTAGACGAAGCTCGGATGACCGGCCCGCAATTCGCCGGCGACCTGATCCAGCGCCTTGTGGCCGACGTAACGGCCTATGGGGAGAAGAACGGCGCAGTCCTCAGCGTACAATTCTGCGATGGCGGCGCGTCGGTGCGCAGGATCGCCTTCGCCGAAGACCTCCTGCAGGTTGCGCAGCGGCAGCGTTTCGATGATGTCCGACATGATCCTGTTCCTGTCCGATGGGGTGAGGGATGGATCGCGAGCGACGGTGGGTCGGCTCCCGGTCCGCCGTGAAGGCTCAGACCTGGGCCTGGCCGCCGTCGACGAAGAGCTCGGCGCCGGCCATGAAGCTCGAATCGTCCGAGGCAAGGAAAGCGACCGCCTTGGCGACTTCATCCGGGTCGCCGACCCGGCCGATCGGGACCTGGGTCGCCATATAGTCGAGGAGCCCTTGCTGCTGGGCGGCGTCAGGACCGGCCAACCCGACAAGGCCTGGGGTCTTCACGGGACCGGGGCTGACGACGTTGACCCGGATTCCGCGCTCCTTGAGGTCGAGCGTCCAACTCCTCGCCAGATTGCGCACTGCGGCCTTGGAGGCGCCATAGACGCTGCGGGCGGCCGTGCCGGTCACGCCGGCGGTGGACCCCATCAGGATCACCGAAGCGCCATCGCGCAGCAGCGGCAGAGCCTTTTGCACTGTGAAGATCACGCCCTTCACATTGCGGCCGAAGGTGTCTTCGTAGTGCTCCTCGGTGATGGCGCCGAGCGGCAGCATCGAGCCGCCGCCGGCATTGGTGAAGAGGACGTCGATCTGTGAATGCTTCTGCTGGACCGCGTCGTAGAGGCGGTCGATGTCGGCCAGCTTCGACATGTCGGCGCGCACGCCGCTCACTCGTCCGCCGATCGTCCTGACTGCCGCGTCCAGCTCTTCCTGGCGACGGCCAGTGACGAACACGAACGCGCCCTCGGCTGCGAAGCGCTTGGCGGTGGCAAGGCCGATGCCGCTGGTCCCGCCAGTCACCACGACCACCTTGCTCTCGAATTTTCCGGTCATCTTCTGTCTCCGTGATCTGGGCGGCAAATGGCTCGCCTTGTGGAAACAAGATGTTCATGGAACGAAGAACGCAGTAGACCGAGGTATTGATCTTCAGTGTTCCCTAAATGAGACGATGATGGCGGCGGACCTCAACGACTATGCCCTCTTCGCCGAGGTGGTGACCCATGGCGGCTTCGCTGCGGCGGGGCGGGCGCTGCGGGCGCCGAAATCGACTCTGAGCCGCCGAGTAGCGGCTATGGAGACGCGCCTCGGCGTTCGGCTGATCGAGCGCTCCACGCGCCGCTTCCGGGTCACCGAAATCGGACAAGCCTTCTACGAGCGCTGCCGCATCGTCGTGATGGACGTGGAGCAGGCCGATGCGGTCGTGTCCGAGGCTCTGGGCGAGCCGCGCGGCGTTGTTCGCTGCAGTTGCCCGCTGGGCCTGGTCGAGGCGCTATCGTCCACTTTCGTCGGCTTCATGAAGGCTTTTCCGAAGGCGAAACTGCAGGTCGTGGCCGTCGATCGCGCAGTCGGCCTCATCGACGAGCGGATCGACGTCGCGGTCCGCGTCCGCGCGGCGCTCGACACCGACGCCGCCCTGACTATACGGACTTTAGGTCGCTCCAGCCGGATCTTGGTCGCCGCGCCGACCCTAGCGACTTCATGCACCGTCGGTGACGTGGCGGCGCTCTCCGAGTTGCCGACGCTCGCCACGACCGATCAGATGGGCGAGATCGTGTGGGAGTTCTCCGGGCCGGATGGCGAGCTACGCTCGATCCGTCATGAGCCGCGGATGACCTGCGTCGATTTCCAGGCGCTTCGTGATGCCGCCGTCACTGGGCTTGGTGTGGCCCTCCTGCCGGATCACACCTGCCGAGGCGAACTGGCGAGCGGTCGCTTGGTGCATGTCTTCCCGCAATGGCGCACGGAGGACGGCATTGTCCACTTGGTCTTCACGACGCGCCGTGGCTTGCCGCCAGTTGTGCGCGCCTTCATCGACCATTTGGCCGGAGCCTTCCGAAACGGCAATGTCGCCCGAGGATGATCCGCTCTGGGATTTGAAACTGCCCGCAGGCGCGGGAGCATTCGCCGAGACTCGGACGACCTTCAGCAAGTGGGACGAGCCGATGGCCGCCCTGACCGGACTGCGCAACCGGATCGCGGTCTGCGGGGTCGCTACGGAATGCTGCGTGCTGAGCACCATCCTCGGCGCCGTCGATCACGGCCGCTTCGTCCGTCTCGTCTCGGACGCCTGCGCCTGGCTCTCCCCAAGGCGACCCACAGGCGCTCGGAATCCACGCGCCGATGGTCCGCGTGGCGAACACGGATGAGGTCCAGTATGGCTGAAGGGGTAAACCGGCGCGCGACTGGACGTTAATGACAAAGACCGCGACACGCAAAAGCGGACCATCGCGAGGGGCGATTTTGGCGTCGGAAGTCCGGTCGTCTCTGGCGGCAACTATGCCTTTATTGACAGAGCCCTCCTGCGCCCTGCATCATAGGTGTACTAACAACATGCCGGTTTTCCCTGGTGACGCGGACGCTGGGCCGCATTCCGAGTTGTATCGAGCCCGCTTGTTTTTGTCAGTAAATGGCACGACCCTCGAAGCGCGCCTGCCGCGGACGACGCCCCTACTTTCGTTTCTGCGCAACGACTGCTCCCTCAACGGGCCGAAATACGGCTGCGGCCTCGGCGAATGCGGCGCCTGCAGCATTCTTGTCGACGGCAAGCTCGCGAGAAGCTGCGTGCTAACGCTTGCGAATGTCGAAGGGCGGCGCCTGACGACGCTCGAGGGCTTGGCCGACGGCGACAAGCTCGATCCGGTCCAGGAGGCGTTCGTCGCCTGCGCAGCGACGCAGTGCGGCTATTGTCTCAACGGCATGATCATGTCCGCGCGCGCCCTCCTCGACGCCAACCCTGATCCGTCCGAAGCCGACATTCGCGAAGCCCTGCGCTTCAATCTTTGCCGCTGCGGCGCGCATGTCGAGATCATCGCGGCCGTGCGGCTCGCCGCGGCGCTCGCCCGGGTATGATGCCGCTTCAGCCGCAGGGCCTGCGACGCGGCGACTATCTCGAACCTCTCGGGACGCTTGCGGTGGTCCGGCCCGCGGCGCTGGGTGCGCCACTCGATGTGGCGGCGGCAGACGATCTCGAACCCTTCATCCTCGTTCGGGCCTCCGGCGAAGTGACCGCCTTCAACGGCCATGTCGATCTCGGCACCGGCATCCGCACGGCGTTAGCGCAGATCGTCGCGGAAGAGCTGGACGTCTCCTTCGAGCGCGTCGCGATGGTGCTCGGCGACAGCGCAGTCGCGCCCGATCAGGGGCCGACGATCGCCAGCGAGACCATCCAGCTCAGCTCAAAGCCGCTGCAGAGGGCGGCGGCGCAGGCAAGGCGCTTCCTCGTCGGCCGCGCCGCGACGATCTTCGGGATCGCTGCGGACGCGCTGATCGTCGAGGACGGCGTCGTCCGGCCTCTGGCGGACGACAATCGCCGCTTGAGCTACGGCGAACTCATCGGCGAGGAGCGCATCAGGCTAAAGCTCGCTGACGATGCGCCGGTCAAGGCGCCGAGCGCCTATCGCATTGTCGGCGCCTCGCCGCCACGCGTCGACTTGCCGGCCAAGGCGACAGGCGGGCTCGTCTTCGTCCATGACATGCGGACGCCTGGAATGCTGCACGGCCGCGTGGTGCGTCCGCCGTATGCGGGCTTCGATTCCGGCGACCATGTCGGGCGCTCGCTGGTCCGCGTCGATGAGGCGTCCGTCGCTCGCCTTCCGGGCGTCGTAGCCACGGTGGTCGTTGCCGATTTCGTCGGCGTCGTCGCGGAGAGGGAGGAGCAGGCCGAGGCTGCGATGCGCGCGCTGAGAGTCGAGTGGCGCGAAGGGGCGAAGCCGCCGGACCTCTCTGACGTCGCCGCCGCACTGACGCGCAACCCGTCGCAGCCGCGCAAGCTGCTCGACAGGGGCGACGTCGACAGCGCCCTCAAGTCGGCTGCCAGGCGACTCACTCGCTCCTATGTCTGGCCTTACCAGTTGCACGGGTCGATTGGCCCTTCCGCTGCGCTCGCCGACGTAAGGGACGGCAAGGCGCGCGTCTGGTCCGGTACCCAGAACCCCCTATGGATGCGACGCGACCTCGCGCTGCTTCTCGACCTTCCGGAAGACGCCGTCGAGGTGATCCGGATGGAAGCCGCGGGGTGCTATGGGCGCAACGGCGCAGACGACGTCACCGCCGACGCCGCGCTGCTCTCGCGCGCGGTCGGCGGCCCGGTGCGAGTACAGCTCACACGCGACCAGGAGCATCAGTGGGAGCCCAAGGGCGCGGCGCAGCTGATGACCGTCGACGGCGGACTCGACGCGAGCGGGGAGGTTGCGGCCTATGATTTCGCGACGCGCTATCCGTCCAACGCCGCGCCGACGCTGGCGCTGATCCTCACCGGCAAAATTTCGTCGACGCCGGCGGTTGCGGACATGGGCGATCGCACCGCGATCGGCCCCTATGATTTCACCAACCATCGCGTCGTCGTGCACGATATGGCGCCGATCGCGCGCGCCGCGTGGCTGAGGGGCGTGTCGTCTCTGCCGAACACCTTCGCCCACGAATCCTATATCGACGAACTGGCGACGGAGGCGTGCGTCGATCCCGTCTCCTACCGGCTCCGCTATCTGAAGGACGCCCGGGGGAGAGACCTCGTCGAGCAGGTCGCCGCGCGGGCCAAGTGGACGCCGCATGCAGGGCCGAGAAAGCGCCGCGACGAGACCGGCAATCTCGTTGGGCAAGGCTTCGCCTATGCCGTTTACGTTCATTCGAAGTTTCCGGGCCTCGCCTCGGCCTGGTCCGCGTGGGCCACGGACGTCGCCGTTGATCCCGGCACAGGCGAGGTGTCCCTGACCCGAGTTACGGTCGGGCAGGATTCGGGATTGATGATCAATCCTGAAGGCGTCCGTCACCAGATTCATGGCAACGTCATTCAGTCCACGAGCCGCGTCCTCAAGGAGGAGGTCACCTTTTCCGATATCGCGGTGACTTCGCGCGACTGGGGAACCTACCCCCTGATGACCTTCCCGGAACTCCCCGCCATCGATGTGCTGATGATTCCGAGGCCTGAGGAGCAGCCTCTCGGAGTTGGCGAATCCGCGTCGGTGCCGAGCGCGGCGGCCATCGCCAACGCGATCTTCGACGCAACCGGAGTGCGCTTCCGCGAACCACCCTTCACGCCCGATCGCATCCTCAAAGGCTTGCGCGAAGCGGGGCTCGCCGAAGAGACGCCCGGGGCGATGCTTCCCCCTGCGAACGCGGGGGCAGCCGCACCCAGGAAAAAGGCCTGGCTTGTTCCGCTGATCGCCGCGGCGTTCGGAGCGCTGGGATCGCTCGGAATAGCCACGCTGCCGATTCGCGGCGCGATTGCGCCCGTCGCGCGGCCTGACCCCTCGACATGGTCCGCCACGACGATCGAGCGTGGTCGCGTGCTCGCCAATCTTGGGGGTTGCATCCATTGCCACACCGCGGAAGCCGGAGCCGCGCTCGCGGGCGGCCGCGCCGTCCACACTCCCTTCGGCGCGATCTACGCCACGAACATCACTCCCGACGAAGCGACAGGCATCGGGACCTGGTCCTATGGCGCCTTCGAGCGCGCGATGCGGGAGGGAATCAGACGCGAGGGGCGTCATCTGTTCCCGGCGTTCCCATACACGTCCTTCGCCAAGGCGAGCGAGGCCGACCTGCAGGCGATCTATGCGTATCTCATGGCTCAGCTCGCGGTCTCGTCCGCGAGCCGCCCGGCCGAGCTGAGTGCGCCCTTCGGCTTCCGGCCGCTGATGGCTGTGTGGAATACGATGTTTCATCAAGCAAAGCCGTTCGAGGCGCGCTCCGATCGCGATGCTGCATGGAATCGCGGCGCCTATCTCGTCGAAGGGCTCGGCCATTGCTCCGCCTGCCACTCGCCTCGCAACGCGCTGAGCGCCGAACTCAAGGGTGCGGATCATTTGGCGGGCGGAGAGGTCGATGGCTGGCTCGCGCCGCCGCTCAATCGAGCGTCGCCGGCGCCAATCGCCTGGACCGAGCAGGCCTTCTTCGACTACCTCCGCACCGGCTATACCACCGAGCACGGCGCCGCCGGCGGCCCGATGGCGCCGATCGTAGCCGGCCTCAAGCCGCTTCCCGACACGGACATCCGCGCGATGGCGCGTTACCTCGTCTCGCTCGCGCCAGCGTCGCCGCCCGTCGAGCCCGGGCTCAGGACCCGCCTCGAACAGGCGTCCAGCGCGCGAGCGTCGAGTCTCGCGTATCTTCCCGGCGCGCGCATCTATGACGGCTCCTGCGCAGTCTGCCACGAACCTGGGCAGGGTATCGACATGTTTGGGGTCAAGCCCTCGCTCGTGCTCAACACCGCGATCCATGCTGGGACGCCGGACACCGTTGTGCGGGTCGTCCTTGAAGGGGCACGTGCTGAGGGACTGGGCGAGCTAGGCGCAATGCCCGCCTTCGGGCATCATCTGGACGATAAGCAGATCGGCGAGCTGACCGCTTATCTGCGCGCCCGCTTTGCGCCGGACAAACCGTCCTGGACCCGTGTCGCCGAAACCGCGGCGCGGCTGCGCAAAGAAGTCTTGACAGCCGCGGACGGCGACGCGATTGTTCATTAGTACGCTAATGATTGAGGCCCTTGGATGGCGAGGTGAGGCCATGAGCCACGGACAGGTCGAGGCGGAAACCGACGACAAGGTGCGTTGCGACGCCTGTCCCGTGACCTGCTACATCCGCCGCGGGATGGCCGGCGCGTGCGACCGCTATGCTAATCGCGACGGCAAGCTCGTGCGGGTCGATCCCCACGTCCTGCTTGAGCGCACGATGGAGCGGGGCGGCTCGGTTGTGCCGTTCTCGCGCAATGCGTCGGAATGGGCCGGGGCCATTCTTCCCGAGGATTCCGTGTTCGTGACCGCGATCGGGGCTGGCACGACTTATCCCGACTATAAGCCGGCGCCCTTCATCGTCTCGTCCGAGGTCGACGGCGTCGACATGGTCACCGTCGTGACCGAAGGAATCTTCAGCTATTGCGGCGTCAAGGTGAAGGTCGACACCGACCGCTACCTTGGGCCCGAGCAGGCGACGGTGCGCTCGGAGGGCGAGGCCGTCGGCCATGTGACGACGGGCGAATACGGTTCGCAGATGCTCTCGCTCGGCGGCGTCCACCATCTGACCGGCGGGTCGAAGAAGGAGGGGCGCGTGACCTGCGACGCCCTCCTCAACCTGTCCAACCGAAGGCCGGTCGAATTGACCGTCGACGGCGGCGTCACGATCCTCGTCGAGGCGGGCGCGTCGCCGATCATCAATGGCGTGCGCGAGGAGCGCATGCGTGTCGGCTGCGGGTCGGCGACGATCGGCATGTTCGCCAAGCAATGGCTCGGGCACGTCGATGAAGTCGTCGTCGTGGATGACCACATTACCGGCGTCCTCTCGGAACATCAGGCCGGCAAGCTGCTCGACATTCCCCCGACGGGGGTCAAGATGAAAGGACGGCGCTCGACCCCTGGCCGCTACTTTCAGGTCGCGGAGCCCGGCACGGGCTGGGGCGGCACGAACATTTCCGATCCGCTGTCGATCCTCGGACCGTTCAACCCGAAGGAGGCGCGTCCGGGCCTCACCATGCTGATGGTCTCGACGACCGGCGAGCACTACGGCTTCTACCGTCTGGACGAGGCGCTGCGCCCCATCGAGAGCGAGCTGCCGGAGCCTTTGCGTCTCTCTGTCGAGCGCATTCAGGAGAATTGCGAGCCGGCGCTCTCGACGGTCATGTTCATGGGCGGCGCCGGCGGCTCGCTGCGCGCAGGCGTCACCGAGAACCCGGTCCGCCTCACCCGCTCGGTGAAGGATGCGCTGACCCGCGTGACCTGCGGCGGCGCGCCCGCTTACGTCTGGCCCGGCGGCGGCATCACCTTCATGGTCGACGTGACGCGCCTGCCGGCTAATTCGTTCGGCTATGTGCCGACGCCCGCCCTTGTCGCGCCGATCGAGTTCACGATGCGGCTTTCAGACTACGCTGCGCTCGGCGGGCACATGGACCATGTTCGTCCGCTGAGCGCTCTCAGTCAGGGGGACGCGAGGCATGTGCGCCAGATCGATGGCAATCCGTGGCCAGTCCGGCCGTCGGAACGGCTGAAAGCCTGACCATGGATGGCGCTCAGCGTGCGCAGGTTTGCTTTTTGCCGGACGGGCGGCGACTGCATCTGCAGGACGGCCCGATCGACCTGATCATCGAGGCGGCAGGCGCTCCAGTGGTCGTCGAGGCCGCCTATCGCGCCGCCGCAGCGCGTTTTCGTCTCGTGCTGAACGAGCTTTGCGCGGAACTGCCAGGCTTGCGAACCCCCGCGACGCCGAGGCCGCGCCCGTTCCGCGGCCCGGTCGCGCGGCGAATGGAGGCGGCGGTCGCGCCGTACGCCGCGGACGCATTCATCACTCCGATGGCGGCCGTCGCGGGCGGCGTCGCCGACGAAATCCTCGCTGTGATGCGAAGCGCCGCCGGCGACAGCCTTGCTCGCGTCTGCGTCAACAACGGGGGCGATATTGCGCTCCATCTCGCGCCTGGAGAGGCGACGACGATCGGCCTTGTCAGCCGGCCCGATCGCCCGGCGCTGTTCGCACACGCACGCCTCGCGGCGGGGGATCGAATTGGCGGGATCGCCACGTCGGGCGCGCCGGGACGCAGCTTCTCGCTCGGGATCGCCGACGCGGTCACGATCCTTGCGTCCTGCGCCGCGGAAGCGGACGCGGCCGCGACGGTCGTCGCCAATGCCGTCGATCTTCCCGGCGATCCGCGCGTGGAGCGGCGCCCCGCGCGGAACCTCCAGCCGGACAGCGATCTCGGCGACCGACTGGTGACGCGCGCCGTTGCGCCCCTCGATCCGGAGTCGATCGCGACGGCGCTCGACCGCGGCCTGGTAGCCGCCCGGTCGCTGGTCGCGCGGGGCATGATCGTCGCCGCCGCGCTCCATTTGCAGGGCCTGACCCGGATCGCAAGCGCCGACAGCGGCCTGATGGCGCTTGATGCGCGGGACGACGTAACGATGTTGAGGGAGCGTCTTGATGCCTGACGTGGAGGTGCGCAAGCGCGTCACGATCGTCGAAGAGATCGTTCACGAGGGCGGGCCGCCGGCCGCGAAGCCATTGCGGCGCGGGGCGGCGCTCGCGGTAATACGCAATCCTTACGCGGGGCGGTATGTGGAGGAGATCGCGCCGTTCATGAAGGACCTCGAGCCGCTCGGCGTGGCGATGGCGCGTGATCTCGTGGCGGCGCTCGGCGGAGATCCGAAGATGATCGAGGGCTATGGCAAGGGCGCGATCGTCGGGAGCGCCGGCGAGCTCGAGCATGGCGCGCTGTGGCATGTTCCGGGCGGCTACGCGATGCGCGCCATCCTCGGCGACGCCAAGGCGATCGTGCCCTCGACCAAGAAGGTCGGGGCCCCGGGCGCACGGCTCGACGTGCCGGTGACCCATATCAACGCTTCCTACGTGCGCAGCCACTTCGACGCCTTCGAGGTCGGCGTCGCCGACGCTCCGCGGGCCGACGGAATTCTGCTTGCGCTTGTGATGACGACCGGGCCGCGCGTCCACGCGCGCGTCGGCGGGCTGAAGGCTTTCGAGATCAAGGGACAGGACGGACTGC
>CAVPEE010000043.1:0-35500 GCA_963702825.1 uncultured Alphaproteobacteria bacterium | reverse complement strand
CGCAGCTTGCTGAGCGCCGCCTCGACCACCGCCTCGACCGTGATGCCGAAATGCTGATAGACGGCTTTATAGGGTCCGCTTTCGCCGAAGCTCTTCATGCCGATGAAGGGGCCGTCGCCGATGATGGCGTCCCATCCGAACCGCACCGCCGCCTCGACGCCGACCTTCACCTTCGCGTTGCCGATGACCGAGCGGCGATAGTCTTCCGGCTGCTCGAAGAAGGCGGGGAAGCACGGCATCGATACAACCCGGGCGGCCACGCCCTTCTCCTTCAATTGCGCCTGTGCGGCGACGGCGAGCGACACTTCGGAGCCGGAGGCGAAGATTGACACCTCGGCTTGTCCAGAGGCGGGAGAAATTTCGTAGCCGCCGCGCGCGCACAAATTTTCCGTCACATGCGTGAGCCGTAGCGCGGGCAGGCCCTGCCGCGTCAGCGCCAGGATGGAGGGCGAGTGCTCACGCTCGAGCGCGGCCTGCCAACACTCGACGGTCTCGACGCTGTCAGCCGGGCGCCAGATATAGAAATTTGGCATCGCCCGCATCGCCGCCAGATGCTCGACGGGTTGATGAGTTGGGCCATCCTCGCCAAGGCCGATCGAATCGTGGGTGAACACGTTCACGACCCTGATCCCCATCAGGGCCGAAAGCCTCAGCGAGGGACGGCAATAGTCGGTGAAGCAGAAGAACGAGGCCCCGGAGGGGATAAAGCCGCCATGAATGGCGATGCCGTTGCATGCAGCAATCATTCCATGCTCGCGGATGCCCCAATGGATATAGCGCCCGGAGAAATCGTCGGGCCTGATTTCTTTCTCCTCCCCAAATTTCGTGTTGTTGGACGGGGTCAAGTCGGCCGAGCCGGTGACAAGCTCGGGCACGGCGGCCCCGATCACATCGAGCGCCGCCTGGCCTGATTTGCGGGTCGCGACCTCCGGCTTTTCAGCGACAAGCTTCTGCTTGTACGCGTCGATGACCTTGTCGAGATCCTGCGGCAGATCGCCGCGCAGCCGCCGCTCGAATTCGGCGCGGTCCTTTGCGTCGAGCGCCTCGAGCGCGCGGTTCCATTCCTCGCGCGGCGCTGTGCCACGCGTCCCTGCCTTGCGCCAAGCGGCGAGAATGTCGTCCGGGATGACGAATGGCTCGTAGGGCCAGTTCAGGTTCTTGCGCGCGCCGGCGACCTCGGACGCCCCCTGCGCATCACTGTGCGCTTTCTGGGTTCCCGCATGGGTTGGCAGGCCAAAGCCGATCGTCGTCTTGCAGGCGATCATCGTCGGTTTGTCGGAGTTCTGCGCTGCATGGATGGCGTCAAGGATCGCCTTTGGATCGTGCCCGTCGATGTGGGTTGAATTCCAGCCCGCCGACTGGAAGCGGGCGACCTGGTCGATGTTGTCGGCGAGGACCGGAATCTGCCCGTCGATCGAGATCCCATTGTTGTCCCAGAAGACGATCAGCTTGTTGAGCTTAAGATGGCCGGCGATGCCGATCGCCTCCTGGCTTACGCCTTCCATCAAATCGCCGTCGGAGGCGATGACATAAGTGTGGTGATCGACGATGCCCGGAAAGCGCGCGGCCAGCATGCGCTCCGCGATCGCCATGCCGACCGAGGTCGCAATCCCCTGCCCTAGCGGGCCGGTTGTCGTCTCCACGCCGGGAGCGCACCAGTATTCGGGATGTCCCGGCGTCCTCGAACCGACCTGCCGGAACTGTTTGATGTCTTCGATCCCCAGTCCTTTGGCGCCGCCGACGCCGGTCAGATAGAGCAAGCTGTACAACAGCATGCAGCCGTGGCCGCCGGAGAGCACGAACCTGTCGCGATCGGGCCAATGGGGATCGGAGGCGTCGAACTTGAGCACGTCGCGCCAGAGAACGGTCGCGATATCGGCGCACCCCATCGGCAGGCCGGGGTGGCCGCTCTTGGCCTTCTCGACCGCGTCGAGGGCGAGAAAGCGGATCGCGTTCGCCATCGCATCATGAGACACGCTCGTCGCACTAGGGGACAGGGTCGTTGTCGCCATCGGGGGTCTCCTCAAGAAATAGGCGCCGGAAATTGGGAGTTCCGAGCGCGGGCAGTGATTTGACCCCGCGCGGAACGGGCGCGTCAATTAGGGGCGGTCGCAGGAACCTGTCAATTGCGGTTGAGGCCGCGTTGACGTTCCGTTCAAGCATCGCGTAAACAAAACCTCGCAATGGATGGAATCATAACCTCCATGGATTCGCTTGAGATCTCGCTCAAACGTCTCGCCTCCGCGGTCGACGCGCTCGAGTGGGCCACAGACCTGCGCATGCGCCACGACGAAGCGCGCGCAAGCACGCAAGAGGAATTCGCGCTGATGCAAGACGATCGCTCGCGGCTTGCGGTCGAACTCGACGCCGCCGTCGACCGGTCGCGCGTGCTCGAATCCGCCAACGCTGAAGCAGCCAAGCGGCTCGCCCGCGCCGCTCAGGCCGTTGAGCGCGTTCTCGGCCGGTCGGCGCCGAGTTCTGAAGATTAAGGCCGGTCCGCCTGTGGAGAAGGCGCGCGCGATGTCCCAGGTTTCGGTCACCATCGACGGGCGCAAGTACCGCCTCGCCTGCAACGAAGGCGAAGAAGCGCGGCTCGAATCGCTTGCCGGCACGATCGATGAGAAGATCGGCGAAATGCGCAAGACGTTCGGCGAGATCGGCGACCAGCGACTCGTCATCATGGCCGCTTTGACTCTCGCCGACAGCCTGACCGAAGCAAAGGACGAGGCGGCGGCCCAGCGCAAGCGATCCGACGACGCCGAGCTGCGCGTCAACGCTCTCGCCTCGACCCTCGACGACCTCGGCTCGAGGCTCGAGTCCCTGGCCGCGCGCCTGGCGGGCGAAGCCGAGGCTTGAGCCCTTAAACCGCTCAGCGCCATCCGCCGGTTGGATGTAACTCCGCAACTGTTCGACTCCCCAGCCGAACCACCGCCCTCATGCCTCAAGGGCGAGGCGAAGCCTCGCGTCTCGAAGGATGGTCCAGTGGGGTCCGGCGGCTCGGCGTGTGCTGAAGCGCCCTTCGAGACGCGCTTCCAGCGCTCCTCAGGACGAGTGGTTGGGAGTACAGTTGGGTCGAAGCTTTCGCTTGCGCCCTGCGCGCGTCGCGGGTATATACCCGCGAATGGAGACCACCTGCTACTGCGCCGCGGTTCGGACCGCCGCGCGAAAGACAACCGCGCTTTATGACTCGCTCCTCGAGCCGGCGGGCGTCACGCTCGCGCAATTCAGTCTCTTGCGAAAAATCAAGCGCGCCGGAACGGTTTCCCTGACTAAGCTTGGGCGCCTCGCCGAATTGGACCGCTCGACGATCGGACGAAACGTGAAGGCGCTGGAAAAACTTCGGCTCGTGTCCATGGCCTCGGCGGAGGACCACCGCGAGGCCGCGGTGCGGCTCACGCCTGAGGGAGAGCGTACGTTGCGAGTCGGGGCCCCCTTATGGGACGAAGCGCAGCGGCGCGTCGAGGCGGCCCTGGGCGCGACCGGAGCGTCGCAGCTGCAGACGCTCGCGCACAATCTTTGATTTTTTTGGCCAATTTGCGGGTAGATACCCGTCACGGAGTTTGAGATGACGATATCGGGGCCGGCTGTTCAGAACACTGCCCAGCCGCAAAGGCAGTTCGCGGCGTTCTCGCTTTCCAATCGGCTCGCCGCGGCGATGGCCGAACGGAATCTCTATTACGGCTGGGTGGTCGCCGGATCGACCTTCCTCGTCATGCTGGCGACGGCGGGAGCGATGGGCGCGCCGGGCGTCATCATCCAGCCGCTCGAGAAGGAGTTCGGCTGGAGCACGGCCCAGATCTCGGTCGCGCTTGCGGTGCGGCTCGCCTTGTTCGGGCTGATCGCGCCCTTCGCCGCCGCCTTCATCAACCGCTTCGGCGTGCGGCCGGTCGTCGTCTCGGCGGTCGCGATGATCGTCGCGGGCATTCTTGCCTCGATGGCGATGACGCAGGTGTGGGAGCTCGTCGCGCTTTGGGGCGTCATCGTCGGCATCGGCACCGGCATGGTCGCGCTGGTGCTCGGGGCGACCATCGCCACCCGCTGGTTCGTTCAGCGACGCGGCCTCGTCGTCGGCATGCTGACGGCGAGCAGTGCAACCGGGCAGCTGATCTTTCTGCCGCTCATCGCCAAGCTGACGCAGGACTACGGCTGGCGGAGTGCGCTCGTCTTCGTCGTCGCCATGCTGCTCGTCGCTTTATTCGTCGCGCTCATGGTGCTGCGTGACCGCCCGGCCGACGTGGGGCTTGCGCCGTTCGGCGAGCGCGCCATCCAGCCGGCGCCGAAGCAGGATCTGCGGCTCACCGCGATGATGGCGTCGCCGCTGCGCGCGCTCTATGCGGCCCGCACGAGCCGCACCTTCTGGGTGCTGTTCGCGACCTTCTACGTCTGCGGGCTCTCGACCAACGGCCTCATCCAGACGCATTGGGTTTCGCTCTGCGGCGACTATGGCATCGCGCCCGTCGCGGCGGCCGGCGCGCTCGCGATGATCGGCGCCTTCGACTTTGTCGGCACGATCCTCTCCGGCTGGCTGTCGGACCGTTACGACAACCGCTGGCTCCTGTTCATGTATTACGGACTGCGCGGCCTCTCGCTGATCGCGCTGCCCTTCACCAATTTCACCGTCGTCGGGCTGTCCGCCTTCGCGGTCTTCTACGGCCTCGACTGGGTCGCGACCGTGCCGCCGACCGTCCGGCTGACCGCCGAGCGGTTCGGCGCGGAAAGGGCGAACCTGACCTTCGGCTGGATTTTCACCGCCCACCAGCTCGGCGCAGCGACAGCGGCCTTCGGCGCCGGGTTCTCGCGCAGCGATTTCGCCACCTATCTGCCGGCGCTCTACGTCGCTGGCGTCGCCTGCGTGATCGCAGCCGGTCTCGTGCTGACGATCGGTCGGCGACCGAAGGAAGCGCTGGCGACGGCGTGAGTCCAACGTCATCGCGAGAAGCGAAGCGACGCGGCGATCCAGAGTCGTGGGGCGCTCTATGTTCCCCTGGATCGCTTCGCGTACGCTCGCGATGACGGCCCGATTTGAGCGGCCAATTCTAAACTAAAGCGCCCTGCCCTCTCGCCGCATCAGCCTGAGCACCGCGCCGAGCGTGGCCTTGAGCGAGGCCATCACGATGTTGGGGTCCATGCCCACTCCATGAACGGCGCGGCCTTCGGCGTCCTGGATCTCGACATAGCTCGCTGCCGTCGCATTGGCGCCGCGCCCGACCGCGTGCTCGTGATAATCGATGAACGAGAACTCGACCTTGAACGCCTTCTTCGAGCGCATCGACAAAAGCGTCGATCGGCCCGTTGCCCTCGCCCTCGATCGTCATGGTCGAGCCGTCGGCTTTGCGGAGCGTCGCTACGAGTTCGCGATTGTCAGGGCTCGTCGGAACCGTCTGCTGCTTGACGAGCGTCATCGGCGGATTGTCGAGAAGATAGGCCTGGCGGAACAAAGCCCATAATTCGGGCGAAGTCAGCTCTTTGCCGTCAGCGTCCATCCGCTCTTGCGCGATCTTGGAGAATTCGACCTGCAGCGAACGCGGCAGGTCGAGGCCGTGGTCGGCGCGCAGGATGTAGGCCATGCCGCCCTTGCCGGACTGGCTGTTGATGCGGATCACCGCCTCGTAGTCGCGGCCGACGTCCTTCGGGTCGATCGGCAGGTACGGCACGAGAAACACAGGGATCGTTGCGCTTCTCCTGCGCGTCGAAGCCCTTCTTGATCGCGTCCTGATGCGAGCCGGAAAATGCGGTGTAGACCAGTTCGCCCGCGTAAGGGTGGCGCTGATGCACCGGCAGTTGCGTGCAATGCTCGGCGACGTCCCGGATCCCGTTGACGTCGCTGACGTCGAGCTCAGGATCGACCCCTTGCGTGAACAGGTTCAAGGCCATGGTGACGATGTCGACATTGCCGGTGCGCTCGCCATTGCCGAACAAGCGTGCCCTCGACCCGCTCCGCGCCGGCCATCAGCGCCAGCTCAGCCGCCGCGATTGCGGTGCCGCGGTCGTTGTGCGGATGCACGGACAGGATCACGCTCGAACGATCGGATATGCGCCGCCCGAACCACTCGAACTGATCGGCGTAAGTGTTGGGCGTCGCCATCTCGACGGTGGCCGGCAGGTTGAGAATCAGCCGCTTCGAGGCCGTCGGCTTGATGACGTCCTTGACCGCCTCGCAGATCTCGAGCGCGAAATCGAGCTCGGTGCCGGTAAAACTCTCCGGCGAATATTCGAACTGAAAATCCGTGCCCGGGGCCGCGGCCGCCAGCGCCTTGACCTGCTTGGCGGCATTGACCGCAATCTCGGTCACGCCCTTGCGATCGGTCCTGAAGACGACCTCGCGCTGCAAGGTCGAAGTCGAATTGTAGAAGTGGACGATGACCTTCTTGGCGCCTTTCACCGCCTCGAACGTCCGCTCGATCAATTCAGGGCGGCATTGGGTCAGCACCTGGATAGCGACGCCGTCAGGAATTGCGCCGGACTCGATGATCGAGCGGACGAAGTCGAAATCGGTCTGCGAGGCGGACGGAAAGGCGACCTCGATCTCTTTGAACCCCATGTCGGTCAAGAGCCGGAACATTCGGTTCTTGCGCTCGACGCCCATCGGCTCGATCAGCGCCTGATTGCCGTCGCGAAGGTCGACCGAGCACCAGATCGGCGCCTTCTCGATGATTCGGGAGGGCCATTGCCGGTCAGGCAGGACGATAGGCGCGTAGGCGCGGTACTTTTGAATAGGCATCTGTGTCATGACGAACCCTGGAAGACTTGTGGCGGCGCTTAAGCTGAAATCAGCCGGCCGACCTTGCCTGTCGAAACGAAAAGGCGGATGCGAAACTATGTCCCGACGCGTCTAGCGCGCCGGGCGTCTAAGGTGCAGGGTCGTCGACCACGTTCGCATGGGCGCCCTTCAAGCAGAGATAGCCAAAAAAATCAACCCGCCGCGTTCGTCGGAATGGACAAGCGCCCTTGGCCCGGCCACAAGCGGGCCCGCGCGGAGTGAGATTTGACCGAGTTCCCGATCCTCCAGTTCGGCGCCAGCCGCTTCCTGCAGGCGCATGTCGACCTGTTCGTGAGTGAGGCGCTCCCTCGCGGCGAAGCGATGGGCCGCATCGCCGTGGCGGGAACCACGGGGAGCCCGGAAAGCCGCCGGCGCATCGCCGCCTTTGCTGCGGGCAAGCCTTATCCGGTTCTCGTCAAAGGCCTCAGCGACGGGGCGGTCGTCGACGAAATCGTGGAGGTTAAGAGCGTCGGCGCCGGCGTCGACGCCGCGACGCAATGGGACGAGCTCGAGCGCCTGTTCATCGCCGCGCGCTGCGCCGTGTCGAACACCGCCGATCGCGGCTACGAGACCGATCCCGACGATCGGCCTGACGCGGGTCCGCCCCGGTCGTTTCCCGCCAAGCTCGCCAAGCTCCTGCTCGCGCGCCACCGCGCCGGCGCCGACCCGATCACGCTCTTCCCCTGCGAGCTGACGCCCGGCAACGGCCAGGTCCTGCGGGGCGTGGTGCTCGACATGCTCGATCGCTGGCAGGCGCCGGCGGAAGCGCGCCGCTGGGTCGGGGAGGAATGCGTCTGGGTCAATTCGCTGGTCGACCGCATCGTCTCCGAGCCGCTCGAGCCTTTGGGCGCGGTCGCCGAGCCCTATGCTTTATGGGCGATCGAGGACCAGCCGGGCCTCGAACTGCCTTGCCGGCATCCGGCCATCGTCGTCGCCGCCGACCTGAAGCCTTACGAGCGCCTGAAGCTGTTCATTCTCAATCTCGGCCACACCTATCTCGCCGAGCTTTGGGCCAAAGAAGGCGGCGCGCCTACCCTGACGGTCCGCGAGGCGGTGGCGGACACAACGATGCGCGCGAAGCTTGATGCGCTCTACGCGGAAGAAGTGATGCCAGTGTTCGCGGCGATCGGCATGGGAGACGAGGCGGAGACTTACCTCAAGACCGTGATCGAACGGTTCTCCAATCCCTTTCTCGATCACCGTCTCTCCGAAATCTTCACCAACCACGAGGCGAAGAAGCAGCGCCGCTTCGGCGGCCTGATCGAACTCGCCGACACGAACAATGTGCGTGTCAAGCTGCCGCGCCTCAAGGCCGCGCTCGCTGACGGTCCCTAGCGTGACGCACGATCCGCTTGCCTCGGGCGACCTCATCGCCGAGCGCCGTTTCGCCTACGCCAAGGCCGCTGCTGAAGAGGGCGACTTCGAGCGCGGCGGCGGAGCTGTTCGAACAGGCGCTCGAGCTCGCGCCGCATTGGGCGGCCGCGTGGTTCGCGCTTGGCGAAGCGCGGGAGAAACTCGGCGACCTCGACGCGGCGGCTCGAGCCTTTCGCGAAACGCTTGTCGCCGATCCCGCCGATGCGCAGGGCGCGATGGCGCGTCTCGCGCTCATTGGCCGAGGCGACGCGCCCCGCGCGCTGCCGCTGGCCTATGTGGCGCGGCTATTCGACGACTACGCGCCGCGCTTCGACAAGCATCTCACCGACAATCTCGGCTATCGCGCCCCTGCCCTCATCGCCGAGGCCTTGAGCGCGGTTGCGTCGGGCCGCCGCTTCGCCTCGGCCCTCGACCTCGGCTGCGGCACGGGGCTCATGGGCGAGGCGCTGCGCGGCCGCGTCGACCACCTCGCCGGCGTCGACCTCTCGGCGGCCATGATCGCGAAAGCGCGCGACCGCGGAATCTATGATCGGCTCGTGGTCGGAGACGCTGCGGCGATGCTCGGTCGTGAGCCGCCGGGAAGCTCCGATCTCATCGTCGCCGCGGACGCGCTCGTCTATGTCGGCGACCTCGCGCCTCTGTTCGCTGCTGTGGCGAGGGCGCTGGCCTCGGATGGCCTGTTCGCGTTCTCGGTCGAAACCTGCGAAGGCGACGGGTTCAAGCTCGAGCCGACGATGCGGTTTGCGCACAGCCGGTCCTATGTCGAGACCACGGCGCGGGAGGTCGGCTTACAGCCGCTTCTCATTCGATCCGCGTCGACCCGGCGCGAAGCGGGCGCGGACGCTCCGGGCCTCATCTGCGTGTTTGGGAAGACGGAGCGGCAGGTCGGCGCGTAGGCTCTCGCGCGCCGCCTCACGATAGCCGCCATGAACTCGCGATCGCGCGGAGCCCTTGTCGCTCCCGCGCAATCGATCGCGCGTGCGGTGACCGATAAGCCATTTGGCAATGGCCGGCGCAATAGGACTGGCCTCCGGCCGGCGTGAGCCCGCAATAGGCGAAATCTCCGCTTCTCGGATCGCCCAGCGGCCACCGGCAGGCGGATTCACGAATGTCCTCGAACCGCAGCCGTCGCATCTCGCCGATCTCGGCTACGCCAAAGCTCCTCCCCGCCGCCCTGCCGTCCCCCGGCGAGACCTGGAGATCGCGAGCAGCGGCAGCGCCGGAGCGTTGTGCGTCGGCGTTGGGCCGAGTGGTATGCGCTGTCGCCCATTGGGGACGAGCCGCGCGGGGTGGGCCCTTCCCGCGCACGGAGGCGCCCCCGCCGCCGTTGAGTTTGATCCCGATCCGGCTTGCCTTGCCAATGACCGCGTTTCGGGATCCGACGCCGAGCGCCGCTGAGATGTGGCTTGCGCTCTTTCCCTCGAGAGCGAGCTTCTTGAGATCCTCGACGGCCTCGGCGGTCCATAGCATGCGCGTGCTCCAATCGCTGTCGCTGCGGCGTAACGCCGCGCGGAATGGTCTGAGGGTGGATATTCTTGTCCTAGCCGGACGCAGAGACGTTGCGGCCTCGGCAGCCCCCAGATTTTGGAAGAATTTCCAATTTCTTCAGCATCTTAAAAAAACGAATCAGGCTGCAATCGCCCATTTGGAATAGTCCTACTGGGACCATAAATACGGTATAGTGACCCCATCGTGCGGAATACGGGGCGCGGCGTTCCGAACCGCCGGGAGATGGTGATGCTCGAGCGGACGAGATCGTCGGGAACGCCGCCGTATACGTCGTACCGAACGTTCAAGACCTTCATCGAGGATCTTCACGAGCACGGCGTTCCGTCGCGCATCGACCGCAGCGTGCTGACGCGCTTTTCAGGCGTGGTCGGCACTCAGCTCATGCACGCGCTTCGGTTTCTCGGCCTCATCGAGGACGATGGACGCCCGACCGAGCGCCTCAAGGGGCTGGTGAAAGCGCACGGGACGGCCAATTGGTCCGAGAGGTTTTTGGAGCTGCTCAGACACGAATATGCGCCGATGTTCGCAATCGACCTCGAAACCGCGACCCCATCCCACTTCAGCGAAGCCTTCAGAAAGGCGTTTCCGGCTGCGGACGCGGTCGTCCAGAAGTGCGTGACGTTCTTTCTCTATGCGGCGAACGATGCGGGCGTGAAAATCAGCGGCCGCGTCCTCAAGGGCCGGAAGCCGCGGTCTCTGACGCCGCGCAGGAAACCCGCGAAGCCAGCGTCCGCACATCCGCCGATAAGGGAGTTCGACGCCGCGCCTTCGCCGCCCCAGGCTTCCCTGCCCCCACTCGAGGGCGGGAAGCCGTCAGAAATGCTACTGACGCATCTCGACTTGAATGAGATGGACGATGAACAGCAAGCGGCGGTCTGGACGCTGTTGAAATACTTCAAGGCGAGGGGGCTGTGAGACCCTCTTACGCCCCCTCATCGAGGATCTTCCGAACCTTCGCCGCCAGCTCCTCGATGCTGAAAGGCTTGGTCAGGAGATTGGTGCCGGGATCGAGCATCCCGTTGTGCACGATGGCGTTGCGCGTATAGCCGGTCGTATAGAGCACCTTGAGGTTTGGCCGTTTCCCGCGCGCGCGATCGGCCAGTTGTCGTCCGGACATGTCCGGCATGACGACGTCGGTAAACAAGAGGGTGACCTGCTGGCCCTCGTCGAGCATGCGCAACGCCTGCCTCAACCTTGGAGCGGCGGAGACTTCGTCGTGAACCCGCTGCTCGAGCGTGTTGTTCAAAACCCGGAGGCTTCTTCGGCGCGGCTACGCTCGCGACTCAGGCGCCGAACTCAGCGTCCACGATCTCAGTGCAGGCGTCGGTCGCGATCTGCACGATCTTGTCCACATTAAGCTCAGCGGCCAGCGCTGCGCCCGTGCGGTTCAAAACGTCGAGCTTCCGAGACTCGCGCGGATCGCGGTCTCCGTCTCGTGCTGCTCGGTGACGTCGTGGCCCTGGATGAAGACGCCGGTCGTGGCGCCGTCGCCCGCCACGATTGGCTGGTAGATGAAATCGAGATAGCGCTCGGCGAGGACGCCATCCGGGCCGTGTTGCAGATTGACGAGCGCGCCGCGCCCGATATGGGGCTCGCCCGAAGCATAAACCCGATCGAGCAATCCGACGAAGCCCTGCTCGATCACTTCCGGAAGAGCTTCCGCAACGGTCCGTCCGACGACGTCGCGGCCGTCAACCAGCGTCCGCTAGGCCTCATTCACCATGGTGAAGCGATGCTCCGGTCCGCTCAGCATCGCAATGAATCCGGGCGCCTGCTCGAACATGAGCTTCAGGCTCTTGCGTTCAGCCTCGAGCTCCCGCTCGATCCGCACCTTGTCCGTGATTTCGATGACGATGGCTATGACGCCGGCAGGCCTGCCGTCTTCGCCCAGGAGCGGGGAATAGTCGAGGTTGAGCCAGACTTGCTCCGGTTCGCCGCCATGCCGGTAAAGCGTAAGGGGGAAATCTCGATAGGCGAGCGTCTCGCCGGCGAGACCCACCTTCATAATGTTGTCGTTGAAGTCGGCGACCTCAGGCCAACCCTCCCGGACCTTGGAGCCGAACAGATTTGGGTGGCGGCCACCGGCGAACGCGGAATAGCCGTCGTTGTAGATCATGATCCCGTCCTCGCCCCACAAGGTCACGATCGGGACCGGCGAGCGCAGGATGAGCGCGATCGTACTTTTAAGGCTCGCCGGCCAGCTCTCTATCGGACCAAGCGGCGTCGCAGCCCAGTCGAAACCGGCGATGATCTCGGCCGCTTCCCCTCCACCACTCAAAAACGGGTAGCGAGCGGGGGCAACTATGTTCAAATCGTCCCTCCGACCTCTTGTGATTCGACCGGACACATCGGCGACGTAAGCGGCGGACTGACTCGCGGACCAGAGCTTAATCGTGAGCGGGCCGTTTCAGTAGTCTTCTCACCGAAATTCGTCCGATTTCGCCCAAACGGTCGCCGCCCTGGCACGCGGTTGGGTCTTTGCGTCAGGGCGCCGTCCGTGCCTGACGCGCTCTGATGATCGACGCGTTGAGCTCGCCGCCGAACACGAAAAGCAACGCCACCCAATAGAGATAGACGAGCGCGATCATGACGGAGGCGAGGCCCGCATAGGTCGAAATGTAGTTGCGCAGATATTCGCTCAAATAGGCGCCGAAAAGCTCGCCGAAGGCGATGCTGGCGACGAAGGTCAGCGCGACGCCCGGCAGGATATCGCGAAACCCCACCCGGTGGGCGGGCAGGATGATGTGCGCGAGAATGAGCGAGCTCGCCAGCATCAAGGCGGCGATGCCGATGCGCAGGAACGTGAGCAGGGGGTGCGCCTGCTCCACCGAGGGAAAGAACGCCCCGAGGGTGTCCACGATCAGCGGTCCGAGCACGACGAGGAAGGCTAACGCCAACAGGGCGATCGACCCGATCAGCACCAGCCCCAGCGACTGGAGCCGCAGCATCCACCAAGGTCTCGGCTCCACCAGGCCATAGGCGCGATTGAGGCCGACCCGCAGCGCTTCGATGGCGCTCGAAGCGAAATAGAACGAGAAGACGGCGCCAAAGGTCAGCAATCCGCCGCTCCGTGGGGTCGTCAGAACCCGCTCGACCTCGTCGGCGATCGGACGCGCCACAACCTCCGGCCATTCGGCGAAAACGAGCTTCGCCGCCTCATGGGCGAGATCGCTGGAGCCGAAAAATCCCGCGACCGCCGCAACGAAAATGAGGAACGGGAACAACGAGGTCAGGAGCGTCAGCCCGATGTAGCTGGCGATCGCCCAGCCGTCATCGGCGGCGAATTTTTCCGCCGCCTGCCAGATGATTTTCAGGCGTGCGCTCACCCTCGCTCGACCCTCCCCGCGTCAGCAACCATTTTGGCCCGACGCGGCGGCGAGCGCCACCCACGCGAGGCCGAATTCACGCAGCCTGGCGCGCGGAGAGGCATTGCAACGGCGGAAGCAGCGACGCATGCTGCGGCGCAGCAACGGCGCCCAATGAAGGAGCCACGCCTGTTGACGCTCGACGACCTTGCCCGCCAGGCCCACTTCGCCGCCGACCGCTTCATGGATCGCGCGCTCGACGCCATGCGCGACCGGGTGAGCGAAAACGGCAAGCTGAGCGCTGGCAAGATCGAAACTGAACAGCATGCCGTCCACGGGTTGGCTTGGCTTGCGACCTATGTCGAAGCGATCAAGGAAATGGCGGCCTACGCCAACCGTATGCAGGAAGACGGCCGATTCGGCGAGACTGAACAGCTGCTGACGCGCATCGGGCTTGGAGAATATCTCGACCAGATCTTTAGCGCCATCCCGATGAATCAGAGCGAATTCGTGCGCCCCGCCGACTTCGGCCTCGCTCCCGGTGAGATCGCGCAATTTCGCAGCGAGGCCGTCGAGGCGCTGATCGCCTCGGGCGCCACGCGGGAAAACCGCGCCGCCCTCGCCGCTTTGATCGGTGAAGCGCAGGAAGGCGTGTTTGGCGACCCCGGCCTCGATGAGACCTTCGAGGCGATCCGCGGCGAGATGCGCCGATTCGCCGACGCCGAGGTTGTTCCGCACGCCCAAAGCTGGCATCGCGCCAACGCCTATATCCCGCTCGAAATCATCGAGGGGCTAAGCGCCATGGGCGTCTTCGGCCTCACCATCCCCGAGGCCTATGGCGGCATGGGGCTCGGCAAGGTCGCGATGTGCGTCGTGTCGGAGGAATTGTCGCGCGGCTATATCGGCGTCGGCTCGCTCGGCACCCGGTCCGAGATCGCCGCCGAACTCATCATTGTCGGCGGCACTGAGGCGCAGAAACGAAAATACCTGCCCAAGATTGCGAGCGGCGAGATCCTGCCGACCGCGGTCTTCACCGAGCCCAACACCGGCTCCGACCTCGCATCTTTACGCACCCGCGCGACCCGAGACGGCGATCGACTATGTGGTCAGCGGGGCCAAGACGTGGATCACGCATCCCGTTCGCGCCGATCTGATGACGCTCCTCGTCCGCACCAACCCCGACGAGCGCGGCTACAGGGGCCTGTCGATGTTTCTGGCCGAGAAGCCGCGCGGCAATGACGCCGATCCGTTCCCGGCCAAGGGCATGTCGGGCGGTGAAATCGAAGTGCTCGGCTATCGGGGCATGAAGGAATACGAGATCGCCTTTGACGGCTTCCGCCTGCCCGCCGACGCGCTCCTGGGCGGCGTCGAGGGCCAGGGCTTCAAGCAATTGATGGAGACCTTCGAGTCGGCGCGCATCCAAACGGCCGCGCGGGCGGTCGGCGTGGCGCAATGCGCCTTCGAGCTCGGGCTTCGCTACGCCAAGGAGCGGGTGCAGTTCGGCAAGACGATCCTCCATTTTCCCCGCGTCGCCGACAAGCTCGTGATGATGGCGGTCGAGATCCACATCGCCCGCCAGATCACCTATTTCGCCGGACGCGCCAAGGACGAAGGCCGCCGCTGCGACCTCGAGGCGGGCATGGCGAAGCTGCTCGCGGCCCGCGTCGCCTGGGCCGCGGCCGACAATGCGCTCCAGATCCATGGCGGCAACGGATTCGCGCTCGAATATCCGATCTCGCGGGTCCTATGCGACGCGCGCATTCTCAATATTTTCGAAGGCGCGGCGGAGATCCAGGCCCAGGTGATCGCGCGGCGGCTGCTTGAGGGCGGAAACTAGGGCAAGACAGAAGCGGACGCGGATGCCGTCGAGGCTGTGGGGAATTATACATGTCGAGACCGATCTTGGTCCTTGGTTTGATCGGGGTCGCTTGCCTCCGCCGCTCAGGCCGAGGGCATTGGGAATCTCCCTGCGGCGATCGCCGTCGAAGGCAGCGTCCCCGTAGCGCGGCTACAGGGGGCGGGAGCGCAAATTTACGTATGTGCAAAGAATGCTGCGGGCGCTTGGAATTGGACGTTCCGCGAACCCGTCGCAACCTTGCTCGAAGACGGGAAGACAGTGGGACGTCATTTTGTCGGCCCAACGTGGGAATTCGTCGATGGGTCGCGAGTTGTCGGCGAAGTGGTGAGCAAAGCGCCAGGCACGACCGCTAAGGACATTGCCTGGTTGAAACTCTCAGTCAAAGAACCCCCGAAATCCGGTCTGGTCGCGGGCGCAACATCGGTCTTACGGATCGACACAAAAGGGGGCGTCTTCGAGGGAGCCTGCGACAGCGAAGGCGAGCTGCATTCGGAGCCGTACACCGCGACCTACATATTCGTGAAATAAAGAGGTCGTCCAAAAGTAGCGAGCACCGACGCTCTGCCGGTCGTATTGAGCGAAACTGTGCTCGCCCCGCCGAGCCGCCGCCGTTCATTTCAACGACCGGATTTCATACCTGACTGCCCGCGCCTTAGCCGAGCGCGCTCCGGACTGCTGAGGGCGGCCTTGAGTGGCGCTCAGGTTGTCTGAAGCTCAGATCCGCTCGAGCCGCACATGCGCGAGGCCCGCTGCGCGGAAGCCGAGCACGCTCGCGGCGGCCGGCGAGACGTCGATGACGCGACCGCGGATGAACGGCCCCCGATCGACGATTTTCAGGATGGCGCTGCGGCCATTGTCGAGATTGACCACCTTCACTCGCGTTCCCATCGGAAGGGTTTTGTGGGCGGCAATCAGCCCGCTGTAATGTGGATTAAGATAGTATGAGGCTATACCTAACTCACTTGCGGCCGCTACGTTCGTAAATCCAACCATGGCCGCACACACAAACATGACTTTCCGCATTCATTACACCTCATCTTTCAAACATTACGAGGCCCCTCTGGAGAGGGTATGAGGCCAAAACAAGGCGTTGTTATTTTCCGGTTTGACGATGCTTTGCTCAATTTGACAGATGGCCGGGAATATGCAGGACCGAAAAACCGATTTAGATTGCGGCCATCCCGCGAACAGGAATGGCGTGGCGGCGATGAGGAGAAAGTTCGAATGAAGGTGCTTATTATCGGCGCGGCGGGCATGATCGGGCGCAAGTTGACCGCGCGCCTGGTCCGCGACGGAAAACTCGCTGGCAAGG
The DNA here is from genome assembly GCA_963702825.1 of uncultured Alphaproteobacteria bacterium. Lineage (GTDB taxonomy): Bacteria > Pseudomonadota > Alphaproteobacteria > Rhizobiales > Beijerinckiaceae > Roseiarcus. Next base: position 19,382 of record CAVPEE010000043.1, on the reverse strand, counting down.
CGATCACCAACGCGCATCTCGTCGATGTCGTCGCGCCGCAGCCGCCGGCGAACGCGCCCTTCACGGTGACCCTCGACGCCTTCGACATCGCCGCCTCCTACGTGGCGTCGAAACTCGTCGCGCCGCGGCCTGACGTCATTTTCTTGCTGGCGTCGGTGGTCTCGGGCGAAGCGGAGGCGGATTTCGACAAAGGCTACGCCATCAACCTCGGGGGAACCCACGCGATCTTCGAGGCGATCCGGCGCGAGCAGGCTTTGTCCGGCGGCGCCTACAAGCCGCGCCTGATCTTCACCTCCTCGATCGCGGTCTATGGCGCGCCGTTTCCCGACAAGATCGGCGACGAATTTCTCGCCGCTCCGCTGACCAGCTACGGAACCCAGAAGGCGATCTGCGAGCTTTGGCTCGCTGACTATTCGAGGCGCGGGTTCTTCGACGGCGTTGGGCTCCGCCTGCCCACGATCTGCGTTCGCCCTGGCCTGCCCAACAAGGCGGCTTCCGGGTTCTTCTCCGGCATCATTCGCGAGCCCCTGGCGGGCAAGGAAGCCATCCTGCCGGTCGGCGAGGACGTCCGTCATTGGCACGCCTCGCCGCGAGCCGCGGTCGAGTTCCTCTTGCGGGCGGCGGAGCTCGATCTCTCGCTCCTGGGCGCTCGCCGCTCGCTCAATCTGCCCGGCGTGAGCGTCACCGTCGGGGAGCAGATCGAGGCCTTGCGCGCCATCGCCGGCGACAAGACCGTCGCCCTCATCCGCCGCGAGCCCGATGAGACGATCATCCGGATCGTCGCGGGATGGGCGCGCGATTTCGATCCGGCGCGGGCAAAAAGCCTTGGATTTCAAGCGGACGCCAATTTTTCCGCCATAATCAATGCCCATATTGAGGATGAACTCAACGCGCTGAGGGCGTGACCGAAAGATGCTAGACGTTCCGGCCAGAAGCGAAGGCGCCAACGCGCTCGCGTTCCCGAACGCGGTTGCAAAGCAGGCAAGCGCGGTGGGACTAGCGCCGTCGATTTACGGCTTCGGCCTCGCGGCGCGCGTCCTGGCGGTTACGATCGGCTTCGTCCTCCTCGCGATGAGCCTCTTCTATGTCACCCGGCTCACGGCCCATCGCGAGATGCTGCTGCACGGCAAGATCAGCGCCGTTCAGACGACGGTCGACGCTTTCGGGATGGCCGCGCCGACCCCGCCGCCCCAGGACCTGTCGCGAAAGATCCTCAACAGCGTCGACGTGAAGTGGATGGCGATCGAAACGCCGGTGGGACGCCACGAATTCGTTACCGCGGGCGGGCCACTGGAGAGCGTCGAGTCGGTCACCGCTGACGACAGCTCCTATTTCGAGAGCATGGCGGCCACCTTCCACGCCCTGTTCGCCGCGCCCGGGACGGTCGTGAAGCTGAGCGCTCCGGCGCAAGCCAACGAACCGGCGATCGAGTTCGCCTTCGACGAGACGACGCTGATTCAGTCCTTGAAGCGGGTATCGTACAATTTTCTCACGATTTCGCTGACCATCGCCGCCGTCGTCACCTGCGTCCTGTGGGCGGCTTTGTGGCGCATGGTGCTTCAGCCGGTGCGCCGGCTCACCTCCAACATCATCGCCTTTGGCGAGAGCCCGCAGGACGGCTCGCGGGTGATCGCGCCCTCCGGTCGGGGCAACGAGATTGGCCGCGCCGAGGCGGCGCTCGCCGTCATGCAGGGGTCGCTCGCCCACGAACTGGCGCAAGGCAAGCGTCTCGCCGAGCTCGGCATGGCGGTTGCGCGCATCAATCATGACCTGCGCAACATCCTGAGCGCAGCACAGCTCATCTCGGATCGCCTGGCGACGATCCCAGACCCCCTCGCGCAACGACTGGCGCCGCGTCTGGTCGCGACCTTGGATCGCGCGATCCAGTTTTGCCAGTCGACGCTCACCTATGGCGCCAGCCGGGAGCTTCCCCCGTCTCGCCGCCGTTTCGATCTCAGCGAGCTCGTGAGCCAGGTCGTCGAGTTCGGGGCAAGCCGAGCACGACGCCGCAGTCGACTACAACATCGACATTCCGCCTCGTTTCTGTGTCCATGCGGACCCGGACCACATCCTGCGCGTGCTCGAGAACCTGAGCCGCAACGCCGCTCAGGCGTTGATGACGAAGGGCGCCACGGACGGACGTCCGAAAGCCATTCGCTTCGCGGCCATTCGCACCGACGGGCTGGCGCTGATCGAGATCAGCGACACCGGGCCTGGATTTCCACCTGATCAATACGACCGCATCTTCGAGCCGTTCCACAAGTCGACGAGCGATGTCGGGGCCGGCCTTGGCCTTGCGATCGCCGCCGACCTGGTGACGCGGAACGGCGGCGCGATCACGCTGGCGCCGGCCAAGGCCGACGACTTTTACTGTGGCGCGCGATTCCTGATCAAATTGCCGACCGCCGAGGGCGCGCGCAAGTCCACGCGAGTCCCCTCGGACGCCAGAGAGCTGCTCCCGTAATCCACGTCCCTTGAGGGGCGTATCCCCCTTAAAATGCGCTCGATTTTGAAGCGCGCGAGCGCTCGGTTAAGACTGCGCCCCGCGGACACGCGCGCGAACGCCCATTTCGTTCGCGTGGCGTTCGGGGAAGGTGCACATGACGGTCGTGACGCCAGTGGCGCGAAGCCAATCGATCGCCTTCCTGTCTTCGGGCGCGAAAGAAGCGAACGACGCGCTTGAGAGCCTCACGGCACTCTATGGCAACAGCCCGTTCGACGAGGCCGACGTCATCGTGACGCTCGGCGGCGACGGCCTGATGCTGCAAACCCTGCATATGACCATGAAGGCGCCGAAGCCGATCTACGGCATGAACCGAGGATCGGTGGGCTTCCTCATGAACGACTATTCCGAACAGGGGCTGCCGGAACGGCTCAGAGCCGCTTTGCCGTCGATCATCCATCCGCTCATCATGCGCACCCGCGACATCAACGGGGCCGAGACGACGGCGCGGGCGATCAACGAAGTGTCGCTGTTGCGGCAGACCTATCAGGCGGCCAAACTGCGCATCGAGATCGACGACACAGTGCAGCTCGAGGAACTGATCGCCGACGGGATCCTGGTCTCCACCCCAGCCGGCTCGACCGCCTATAACCTTTCCGCCAACGGGCCGATTCTGCCGCTCGGCGTGCCGCTGATGGCGCTGACGCCGCTCTCGCCGTTCCGCCCGCGTCGCTGGCGTGGGGCGCTCCTCAGGGATTCCCAGCGGGTGACCATCGAGGTGATGGAAGCTGACAAGCGCCCGGTCGCCGCGGTCGCTGACCACAACGAGATCCGTCGTGTCGTTCAGGTCGAGGTGGCGATGGACAAGGCGACGTCCCTGGTCCTCTTGCATGATCCTGGTCATTCGCTCGACGAGCGAATCCTGCGCGAACAATTCCGCTACTAGGCGAGCCAATGGCCAAAGCTGCACGCGTCATCCGCGACACTGTTCTCGCCACCGGACGGTTCGATCTCACCCGCACCGAGATCGAGGTCCATGAGGACGACGGCTCGACGCGCACGCTCAATCACGATGTCTATCGCCATGGCAAAGCGGCGGCCGTGCTGCTCTACGACGCGAAGCGCCGGGTCGTCGTGCTGGTCAAGCAGTTTCGCGCCGGCGCCTATCTGAGCGACGGAGCGCTGGCGACGATCGAGGTCTGCGCCGGCATGCTGGACGGCGATCCGCCTGATGTCTGCGCCACCCGCGAGGCGCTCGAGGAGACGGGCGTCGTCATCCGCGACCCTGTCCACGCCTTCGACGCCTACATGAGCCCGGGCGGCATGACCGAAAAGATCGCCTGCTTCGTCGCTCCTTACGGCGAAGCGGACCGGACCGGAAAGGGCGGCGGCGTCGACGAGGACGAGCATATCGAGGTCCTCGAGATCCCGTTCGGCGAGGCGCTGGCGATGATCGGGAGCGGCGCGATCGCTGACGCCAAGACGATCGCGCTGCTTTACTACGCGAAGGCGAACGGCCTCATCGGGTGAAGGTCCGCCGACCGGACGGACGCCTGCCGGTTTCGGGCGCGTTTCATGCAATTCCAACAGGATGCGGCGCCATTTCCGAGTCGCTTTCGACGACGAGCCAGCCATTGTAGCCGCGCTCGATGAGCGCGGTTCCGGCGCGGTCCGCGACCGCGCCTACAACGCCCGATCGCGCTCCCCCCGGCGCGGGCGAGCGGGCTCATGGATCAGGCGGCATCCTCGATGTCGAAGCGAGCCACCTTGCCCTCTCGAAGACGGAAGACGTGTCCGACCGTCTTGTCTTTGAGCCCGTGCGTCTGCCCCTCAAGCGGTTTGCCTTCGAGATCGCGGACGGACTGCCGGACTTCCGCGACGATCGCGCCATCCTGAGTTCGATGAAAGCCCACAGGCTCGACGTGCGGACTGACCATGGTCCATTGGCGCGTCCAGTACGCGCGTACGGCCTCGCGGCCATGGACGTGGCCGCCATCCATGCCGTTGGCCCAGGCGACATCGTCGGCGAGCGCGGTCAGCACGCTGTCGATGTCCCGCGCGTTGAAGCGATCGTAGAGGCGTTCGAGGAGTTTCACGTCATCGTCCATTGCGTCTCTCCTCGGCTGGCGCCCGCGTTGCGTAAGAAGCCCTAGTCATTTACATATGCACGTATGCATCAGGACGACGGCGAGTGCAAGGGGTGAGACGCGATGGATCTCGATGTGCTCTCGACGCCCGGCCACCTGATCAGCCTCGCGGCGCGCGGGTTCGCCCGGCTCAGCGAAGCGCGGCTCAAGCCGCTTGGCTTTGGCGTTGGACATCTGCCGGTGCTGGTCGCGCTTCAGGACGGCCGGGCAAGCACGCAACGTGATCTCGCCCGCTTCGCCAAGATCGAACAGCCGCCGATGGCGCAAATGCTCGCCCGCATGGAGCGGGACGGGCTCATTCGGCGTACGCCTGACCCGGCCGACGGGCGCATGAGCCGCATCACGCTGACGAAGGTCGCGGAAGCGCGCCTGCCGGACGCGATTGCTGTCTTACTCCGGGGTAATCATGAAGTGCTGAGCGACTTCACGGACGAAGAGGCCGGGCTGCTCGTCGCCCTGCTGACGCGCCTGATCGCAAGCCTCGATCGGGTCGCGAGCGTCGAGGCGTCGCCCGGCGCGCCAATTCTTGAGAAAGGGACTGACCGGAACGTCCGTTGGCACTGATTGTGTCCGAACCCTGGGACGCGGCCGCCATTCCGCCAGCCTCGGGCGGCTTGTTGATGGTGGTTTCAGGCGCCATCGAGCGGTCATTGTCTTCTGCAAAGCTCAACCTGGGAGCAAGCTTTCGGGGAGAAAGACATGGCGACGTTCGACACGCTGATCGACGATCTAGCCGGCCGTTTCGGGCTTGGCGTCAACGCTCGGACGCTTGTCAAAGAAGTCCTGACGATGATCTCGACTTCGCAAGGAGGCCTGGGCGGTTTCCTCGATAGACTTAAATCCGGCGGCCTGACCTCGGAGGTCGGGTCTTGGCTCGGTCGTCCTGACGCCGCTCCCGTTGCCGCCGGCCAGATCGAACGGGCGCTCGGCGCGACTGCGCTTGGAGGCATTGCAAGCCGGCTCGGCCTCGGCCAGAGCGCAGTGTCGACCGCGCTCGGATACGCGCTGCCGAAAATCATCGGCCTCCTGACGCCGGGCGGCGCCGTTCCGGCGGGTGTTCCGCCGGAAGTCACCGCTTTTCTCTCGCAACCGCGCGTCGCGGCGGTGGCGGAGCAAGTGGCGCCGACGCGGATCGACGTTCTTCCGGCAGCCGTAGAGAGCGAGCCTACCATCCAACGTTGGCTATGGCCGGCGCTCGCCGCGCTGGTCGTCGTCGCCCTCCTTTCGTATTTTTGGTCGACCCTCAACCGGATCCCGCCTGCTCAGCCTGTCGCCAATGCGCCCGAGCCGGCGACGCCCCCGCCGGCGACCGTCGCACAAGCGCCGCCCCCGCCGCCTGCTCCTGCGCCAATTGCGCAAGCGCCAACTCCGCCGCCCCCCGCGCCAACGCCTGCGCCGCCGGCCCAGACTCCGGCTCCCGCCTCAACCGACGCGCAGGCGACGCCCCCTCCACCGCCAGCGCCCGCCCCCGCCATGAAAGCGGAAGTGACGCCTCCTCCGCCTGCCCCTGCCCCCGCCATGAAAGCGGAAGCGCCGCCTCCTCCGCCGCCAGCGCCCGCAACGACCGCACAGGCGCCTGCAACGCCTCCGGCTCCGGCGGTCGCCACGGCTGAGCCGACCGCGCCCGCGTCCGCAGCGACGCCAACCCGGTTCGCGCTCAGCAACGACAATGGCGCCGTGCGCGCGTCAGGCGTCGTCCGCGACCAGGACGCGAAGACATCGATTACCGACGCGCTGAACGCGGTCTTCGGCGCGGACAAAGTGAAGAGCGACATCGGCGTCGACAAGAATGCGACGACGGCGCCGTGGCTTGGCGTATTCCGCGCCGCGCTCGACGCGATCAAAGGCGCGAACGTCGACGCGATCTTCCAAGGCGACAAGATCAACGTCGGCGGCGCCGCCATGAGCGACTCCGCGCGCGACACGGTCATCGCGGCGTTGAAAGGCGTGGTCGGCGCGGGCGTCACCGTTGGCGCGCTCTCGGACAAGACCGCGGCGGCCGTCGCGGTCGCCAACGACAGAGCGACGACCGAGCTTGCGTCGCTTGGGTCCGGCTTCGGCGTCAAGGACCTCCTTTTCGCGCTCAACGACTCCGTGTTCAGCTTCGCCTCGGACAGCGCGGAAGTGCCGGAATCGATGGAGCCGTTCCTCAAGACCGCAGCCGCGGATTTGAAGCAGCTCAAGGCCGGCCACGTGCTCGAGATCGCGGGCTATACCGACAACACCGGCGACGCGGCGCTGAACCTGGCGCTGTCGCAGAAGCGGGCAGAATCCGTGCGCGAGGCGCTGATCAAGTATGGCGCTGACCCGGACATGCTGGTCGCCAAAGGCTACGGCGAAGCCGATCCGATCGCGAACAACGACACCGCCGAGGGCCGGCTGAAGAACCGCCGCATCGAGTACCATGTCGTGAAGGCGCCGACGTAGAGAGGATTGTCGAGGCGCCGCCTTCGCTTCTCCCCGCGGGAGCAGGTGGCCGACGCAGTCGGCCGGATGAGGGAGCCGCCGAATGCGCGAAGGCGCTTCGCGCGCAGACCCTCACCCCCGAACCGCCTCCATCGCCGTAGGACCGTCGAGGGCTCGGGACAGCGTCGCCGAGAGATTGCCTCAGCCGCGTCGGCGCCGAAGACCTCGCCGACGAGGGACAGCGCCGGTCGCGCCCGCTCGAAGTCCTTGCGCGTCCATTCCGGACTTTCGTCATCCGGCCGCGAGGCCGCGTCGTTTTTTTTCTCGCTCATATCAGCGTCTACACCCAGCCGACCGCTTCGCCGCCAGAACCGTATTCGCCATCAGCATGGCGATGGTCATCCGGCCGACGCCGCCGGGCACGGGCGTGATCGCGCCGGCGACCGCGGCGGCCTCCGCATAGGCGACGTCGCCAACGAGACGCGTCTTGGGTTTGCCGGACGTGTCGCGCTCGTTGGAGGCTACGCGATTGATGCCGACGTCGATGACGATTGCGCCCGGCTTGACCCAGTCGCCGCGCACCATTTCCGGCTGGCCGACGGCGGCAACGAGAATGTCCGCGCGGCGCGCGACGGAAGGCAGATCGAGCGTGCGCGAATGGGCGATGGTCACCGTGCAATGGCGCGCCAAAAGCAGCTGCGCCATCGGCTTGCCGACGATGTTCGAGCGGCCGATGATCACCGCCTCCATGCCGGGAAGAGTCCAGCCGAGCCGCTCGCAAGCCTTGTCGATGAGGATCATCGCGCCGGCGGGCGTGCACGGGATCAGGGCGCGGCGCGTGTCGCCGATCGACAACAGGCCGACATTGATGGGGTGAAAGCCGTCGACGTCCTTTGCCGGCGAGATTGCTTCCAGCACGCGCGCCGAGTCGATGGGCTTGGGCAGCGGTAATTGCACGAGGATTCCGTGCACGGCGGGATCCGCGTTGAGCGCCTGGACCAGCGCCAATAACTCCGCTTCGCTCGTCGCGGCCGACAGATTGTGCTGGATCGAATGGAAGCCGCACGCCTTGGCGGCCCTGCCCTTGCCGGCGACGTAAGATCTGGCTCGCCGGATTCTCGCCGACCAGAACGACCGCGAGACCCGGCGTCACGCCACGCGCGATCAGCGCGCGCGCCTCTTCGGCGACGTTGACAAGCGTCTCGTCGGCGATCGTCGCGCCGTCAAGCACGAAGGCGGATGCGTCGGTCATGGATCGTCCTCGCGCGGGCTTGGCCGTCACGCCTTACTCCGGCCGGAAGACGAAGCGCGCTTCATGGCGCGCTTGCTCTCCCGGTTCGAGCACCCGCATGCTGGGCTTCTCGAACAAGTCGCCGGTGAAACCGTCGGGATCGCTGTAGCCGGTCCAGGCTTCGAGACAGAGGAACGGCGCGTGGGGCCGCGTCCACAGCGCCGCGTGCTGGAAGCTCTCATATTCCATCGTGATCGAAGCCCCGGAGGCGTCGATAAACGCCAGCGACCGGCTCGCACAATCGAGAAAGCATAGCGCGTCGTGTTCGAACAGGGCGTCGGACAGCGGCAGACTGCGGCCGCAAAGGGGGACCGGGCGTGTCGTGCTGCGGACAAGTCCGCCCGGCGCGAGTTCCGGAACCTCGGGCCGCTCCGCCTTGTCGAACTGGACCAGCGCGCCCTCGCGTCCCGCCGAGCCGAGCGGCCAGCGGAAACCGGGGTGCAGCCCGCAAGCGTAAGGCGCGCGCCGCTCGCCGGGGTTGGCGACTTCGATCGCGATTGCGAGCGCGTCGGCGCTCAGCCGATATTCGATCGCGAGCGTGAAGGCGAAAGGATAGATCGCGCGCGTGCTTGAATTGTCGCTGAGCGTCAGCCGCGCGAAGTCAGGCCCTGATGTTTCGACGGCGAAAGCCTCGAAACGCGCGAAGCCGTGCAGGCCGAGCGGATAGCGGACGCCGTCGACCCGCTCCTCGCTGTCGCGCGTCCAGCCGACGACCGGATAGAGGATCGGACTGATGTCGCTCCAGATCGCCGGGTCGCCCGGCCACAAGAGGTCGCGTCCGGCGACCCGCCAGCTTCGCGCCTCGGCGCCGAGAAGCGCGATCGTCGCCTCCGCGTCGCCATGCGTGAGTGTGATTTCGGTCATATCGTAACGCCCTCGAAAGCCGCGGCGGCGATAAGGGCATCCTTGACCCCAGGCGCACAAGCAACGAGCGGATTGCCCTTCGTGAGACCATCGCCGCGCAAAAAATCGTTCACGTAGCCGCCAGCCTCGGTGACCAGCAGGATCCCGGCGAGACAATCCCACGCATTGATATGATGCTCGACAAAGCCGTCGCGCCGGCCGGCCGCGACATAAGCGAGCGCGAGCGCGCCGGAGCCGGTCCGCGACGGCGAGGCGCCGGTGGAGGCGACCCGACGCAAGAGGTCGACGTATTGGTCGGGGCCCGCACGCGTGTTCCAGCCAACCTCGATTGCGGAGCTGGCGAGTTCGCTCGCGGCCGATGCGCGCATCAGCGCGCCGTTGAGCCGCGCGCCGCCGCCGCGCCGGCTTGAGAACAATTCGTCGCGCATCGGATCGTAAATGACGCCGACCTCGACCTTGTCGGCGGCGACGCAGGCGATCGACACGCAGAAATGCGGCACGCCGCGAGCGAAGTTCGCCGTGCCGTCGATCGGATCGACGACCCATGCCGCGCCGCCCTCGCCTGCGGGGCGGGCCTTGCTCTCCTCGCCGATGAAGCCGTCGCTTGGAAATATCTCGAAGAGGCGCTCCGCGATGAACGTCTCCGTCTCCCCATCCACTTCCGTCAGAAAGTCCTGCGGACCCTTGAAGCCGACGGTGAACGACTGGTCGAGGAAACGTCGCCGCGCCATCGCGCCGGCCTCGCGCGCAACCGCCTGCGCCGCGAGCAGCCGCATGTCCATGAGCGTGGAAGCGCCTTCGGTCATCTTAATCCCCGTCAAAAGTGGCTGTAGGAGCCGTGCTCAAAGACGACCGGATTGCCGTCAGGTCCGATGAATTTGGGCGGCCGCTGACCCTCGACCGCTTCGCCGACAAACGTCAATGGCACGCCCGCAGCCGCGGCCGCAGCCTCGAAGGCGGCCGCGGATTCACGCGACGACGAGGCCAGAAGCTCATAGTCGTCGCCGCCGGTCGCCGCAACTTCGAACAGGTCAGGATCGGCGGCGATCGCCGCGCGCGCGGCCGGCGACAGCGGCAGACGATAGATCTGCACGCGCGCGCTGACCCCTGAGACGTCCAGCATCTTGGTGAGGTCGCCGACAAAGCCGTCCGACACATCCATGCCGCCGCTCGCATGCGCGGCCATCGCGCCGATCAGCGCCGAGACGCGGCTGCGGCGTCAGATACCGCTCGAGCAGGAACGCCTTGTCGGCCTGCGTAATGTCGGGACCCTGCCCCATCCGAACCTTGAGGCCGAGCGCGGCGTCGCCGATCGTGCCGGTGACATACAGGCGATCGCCGGCCTGACGCCCGTCCGTCTGGGCATCCGCCCTTGCGCAACCGCGCCGATCGCGGTCACGCTCAGCGTCAACGGCCCCGGCGTCGCGACGGTGTCGCCGCCAAGAAGAGGGCATTTGAAGTCCATGACGTCGGCGCTAAGACCCTCGACAAAGGCGGCCAGCCATTCGTCACTCCAGTCGGAGGGCAGCGCGAGCGCCAGCAGAAATCCGAGCGGCCGAGCGCCTTTGGCTGCAAGATCGGAGAGGTTCACGCGCAACGCCTTGCGGGCGATCGTCCCCGGCGGATCGTCGGCAAAGAAATGGACGCCCGCAACCAGCGCGTCGGTGGTCAGCACGAGGTCTTCGCCGGGCGGCGGGCGCATCAGCGCCGCGTCGTCGCGCAAGCCCAAGCCCGCAGGTCCCGCCAGCGGCGCGAAGTACCGGGCGATGAGATCGGCTTCGCCAAGGCGAGAAGGCATGGGAAGCGCAAATCCGGAGGGGCGCGCCAACGATTGGCGGCGGAGGTCGGTCTGTTAGCGCATTCGAACGTCGGAGTCGCCTATGAGCTACGCGACAAAATGGGCATGAGCCGGAAGCCGGCCTTGCATCGATTCGGCCCGCCTTCTTCTTGACCTTGTTTCTGGTAAAACGACCCCCTCCGCCTTTGACTTTCGTCTTGGGCCAATCGTGCTGAAAGGTTGCCCCATGACTTTGAAAAAGGCGCGCGCGCTCGTCGCAGCCGGCTTTTTTGCCTTGCAGCTGCGCTCGGCGGCGGCGCCGGGGCGGCTGAGGTTTACCCAGGTTGCGCTCAGCCCGGCCCGACGGGGAAAGTCTGGTAGGTCGATCCGGTCAACGGCAAGACGCCAGCCGCCGGCGGAGATGGATCGAAAACTGCGCCCTGGAACTCGTTGCCAGGCATCCTCTCGTTCAGGTTCCCCCCTGGCTACACACGCCCGCTCCTGTCGAGCGTCCCCTACTTCCACGTCGTCGACGGCAAGCGCGTTTACGTTGCGGACCAGCTCGGGAGCCCGCCCGTCCAGCCCGGCGACACGATCAAGCTGATGAGCGGCGATTACGGCGACATCGTCATCGGCGATTACTTGCAGCAGGTCGTCAACCCGAGTTTCGTTACAGTCGAGGCCGCGCCCGGACAGACGCCGCTGTTCTCGACCCTGTTCATCCGCTCGACCAACAAGTGGGTGTTCAAAGGCATCAAGGTGCAGAGCCTGTTCGGCACGAATAACAACAAGCAGGGGCTGGTGACCGTCACGGACCAAGGAGCCGCGCACCCGACCTCCGACATCATCCTGGACAGCATGCAGATCAGCTCAGCTGACAACACGGATGGATGGACCCAGCCAGAGTGGTTGGCGCGCGCCCGCGTGGTCGGCGTTTACGCCAGGGGAGCCGATCACGGAGCCGACACAACTTGCGTTTCGGTGACGAACTCTCACATTTCTAACGTTATATTCGGTTCCTACGTCATGACGAACAATATGCTGTTCTCCGGCAACGAGATCGACCGCTTCGGCGACGACGGGATCGACTACGTCGCGAGCAATATATTGATAGCAAAGAATTACATTCACGACGACCAGGTGCTCGGGAACGGCGCGCACATGGATGGCATGCAAGGATATCCTGGCGTATCCAGCAACGTCGTTATCGACAGCAACCGGGTCATCCGGCAGACCGATCCGAAGCTGCCATTCCCAACCTATCTGCAAGGGATCGACGCCTTCGATGGAGATTGGACGAACCTCACGGTGACGAACAACGTTGTCGTGACCAGCGCCTGTTGGGGCATCTACTTTTCAAGCGTGCATAACGGAAAGATCGTCAACAACACGGTTGTTGCGGATGGATTGATACCGATGCCTGGGAACTGCAGGCCGCTCGTGATCATCGGCGACAAAACCCATGAAGGCCCGTCATCCAGCAACAACATTATCCGAAACAATATCGCCAACGGTCTCAGCATTGATAACCGCGACCCCAACATGACGATGGATCACAACATCTGCCTCGGCCTTAACGGGAAATGCCAGATCGTCACTTATGAGAATGGGAAGGCGAATTGGAACGTGTTCAAGCCGGGCATCCACGGCGACCACAACATCATCGACCGTCGCGGCGCCGAGGGCATGTTTGTTGGTTTCGATCCCGCCAAGTTCGCCTACGACCTCCGGCTGAAATCCGGGGCGATAGCAATCGGAGCTGGCAATCCCGCGGAAGCGCCGTCGGTCGACATTACGGGAGCGCCGCGCGCGGGTCGGGTCGACATTGGCGCCTACCAGTACAGCCCGGGCAAATAGGCGCGGCGCCCCCGGCGACGTGGCGAGCGCGTGAGAGTTGCGCTCGCCGACTTGCGCCCGTAAAGGTCGCCGCAAAAGCTGGCTGAAGGACCGAGTTTGACCGACGCGTTCGAACCGAAATCCGATTTCCTGCGCGTGATGCAGGAGCGCGGTTTCATCCATCAATGCTCGGATTTCGCCGGCCTGGACGACAAGGCGCGCTCAGGATCGCTCGTCGCCTACATCGGCTTCGATTGTACAGCGCCGTCTCTGCACGTCGGCTCGCTCGTCCAGATCATGATGCTGCACTGGCTGCAGGAAACGGGGGGCAAGCCTGTGGCGCTGATGGGCGGCGGCACGACGATGGTCGGCGACCCGTCGGGGAAGGATGAAAGTCGCAAGCTCATGACGGTGGCCGAGATCGAGGCCAACAAGGCAGGCATCCGCAAGGCCTTTTCCCATTTCATCCAGTTCGGCGACGGCAAGCACGACGCGATCATGCCGGATAACGCGGACTGGCTCGCCAAGCTCAACTACATCGATTTCCTGCGCGACGTCGGGCGCCATTTCTCGGTCAACCGAATGCTGGCCATGGATTCGGTCAAGCTCAGGCTCACCCGTGAGCAGGAACTCTCCTTCCTCGAATTCAACTACATGTGCCTGCAGGCTTACGACTTCACCGAACTCCACAAGCGCTACGGTGTGACGCTGCAGATGGGCGGCTCCGACCAGTGGGGCAATATCGTCACCGGCGTCGATCTCGGCCGGCGCATGGGCCTCGAGCCGCTCTACGCTTTGACCTCGCCGCTCATCACCATGGCGTCCGGCGCGAAGATGGGGAAGACCGCCGCTGGCGCGGTCTGGCTCGACGAGACGATGCTCTCGCCTTACGAGTACTGGCAGTTCTGGCGCAACGCCGACGACGCCGACGTCGGCCGCTTCCTCAGACTGTTCACGCTCATGCCGCTTGACGAAATCCGCCGGCTCGAGAGCCTGCCCGGAGCCGAGATCAACGAAGCGAAGAAGGCGCTGGCCAATGAGGCGACTGCGCTCTTGCACGGCCGGGAGGCCGCGAACTCGGCAGCGACCACGGCGCGCAAGACTTTCGAGGACAGGGAGCTCGCCGAAAGCCTGCCGACGGTCGACGTGCCGGGTGCAGAGTTCGAAGCCGGAGTTGGCGCGCTCAGCGCCTTCATGCGGGCTGGCCTCGTCGCCTCGACCGGCGAAGCGCGCCGCCAGATTCGCGGCGGAGGCTTAAGGGTCAACGACGCGACACTGAGCGACGAAAAGGCTCTTATCACCCGCGAAGCGCTGAACTCGAGCGGGGTCGTCAAGTTGTCGCTCGGCCGCAAGAAGCACGTTCTGTTACGGGCGGTGTAGACGCGGTCGCCGACCGCGTCTACACCGCTCCAAAGGGCGTTCGAAAGAACGCCTGTCTCACGACGGGCTATCGAGCGCGGCTACAATTGGCCGCGCAATCTGCCCTACCTAGCGCGCCGGCCGGCGTGTCGCCGTGTCGGCTGTCCCCGCCGGCTCATGAGCGGCGCCGCGGGACGTCGTCCCGTCGATAGCGCCGAGAATCCGGCGCAAAATGCCAGGGGCGATCGCGGACAGCGGATTGACGGTCAATGTCGGACTGCTCATCGACCCATGCACACGATAGTTGAGGCCGAAAACGCCGTCGTTCTCACCGCCGCTGAGCAGAACGCCAACCAGTGGGATTTTCGTCAGCATCGTGTTGACCGTGTAAGCGGGCACGAATGAGCCGCTGACGTCGATTTGGTTGTGTTCGAAATCGATCGCGCCTTGGGTCGTCAGTCCTATGCTTGGATTGTAGATGACGCCGTCCTGAATCGTGAGCTTGCCTGGGCTACGCTCAAACGACGCCGTCATCTTCTCAAAACGGACGCGCGCCGCGTCGACTGGGGCGGCGGCTCCCCCTGCCGATGCACGCTGCGGCGCAGCGCTGACCAGCTGGCGAAACGCCGGTTCGTCGCGCAGGACGAAGTCGGTGAGCGTTGCCTCGCCGGCGCTCACTTCGCCACGAGAGCGGAGAAGCAGATTGAGATCGCCGCCTTCGAGATGCGAATAGAGATTGGCGAAACGGAGAAGCGCGCCTGCGTCGGACGTCGAGATCCGCGTTTCCCCGCCGCTTCCGGTCGCCGTCACGGCGCCGCCGCCGATTCTTCCGCGCAGGTTTCCGAGTCGCGTTTCGCCGCCGCGCCGAGACGCGGTGAGCTCCATATTCGTGATCGCCTGTTTGTTGGAGCCCGTGACGCTCGCGATCCTGGCGTCGAGGTCGAAATCCTTCGTCGCCGATTGTCCGGAGGAGCCGCCCTCCAAAATCGATTTGACGAAGGCGCGGGCGTCGAGCGAAGCGCCGCGCGCCGAAACCTTGAGCGAAGACTCGCCATTGACAACGTCGAACTTGAAATCGTCGCCAGCCGCGATGCGGGCCTGAGTGATCGTGGCGCTCTCAATAGCGCCGGCGGGGTCCATTTGAGCCGACCCCCGGAACATCGGCACGCCGAGCTCGATCGCGATGTTGCTGAGCGAAGCGCCCTCCGGCGTGGGCTTGACGAGGAACGTCGCCTTGCCCGGTTTTCCAGCGGGCTTCGAGAGCCCCGGAACGGGATTGTCGACGCCTGCCGGCGTGAGGTCGATTTCGACCTCCGCGCTGGCGCGGGTCAAAGGCGCCTTGAGCTTGATCGGCAGCGGCCCGGTCAGCCACGAACCGAAATTGAGGCCGCGCTTGGCGCGTCCGGCCGCGTCGAGGGCGAACGTTATTGTCGCCGACCCTTCCTCGCCGGGCGCGCGGGCGACATCCACATGGGTCGCGGCGCCGAGCAGCTCTCCGTCACCGGCGATCTTCAGCACATTGCGATCGGCCTCGAACGAGGCGGTCGCCGAGTCGAGCTTCTCGTCGGCAAGGAACTTCTCGATCTGGAGATTGTCGAGCGCCCCGCTGGCGTGGAACTGGGTGTCTTCCGGACGCGCGGTCTTGCCCAGCTTGAGAGCAAGGACAAGGTCGCCTTCCGCCTGCCCTTTGACGGTCGCAGGATCGAGAGTGAGGCCCGCCTGACGGCGCAAAGGTTCGCGCATCAAGAGATCGGCGAGCGAGTCCGCCGTTCCGGTCATGTGCGCCCTCGACGAAGCGTCGACGATGGGTCTGGGCGTGATATCAGGGACAGTGAAAGCGAGGTCGTTCGCCTGCACCCGCCGCGACGGCGACAGCGCCATGGTCGCGTGGTTGCCCGAGACGGTGAACTCATGACCGGTGAAGGATCCCGTCCCTACATCGGTCATCATGATCGGCAAGCCGGGCAGAAGGTCGACGCCGACGTCGCGGGTCGTGAATTCACCGTGCAGGCTTTCGCGCGGCAGGCCGCGTTTATGCGCCATCGCGTCGAGGTCGGCGGCGGTCCAATTGGATTTCAGCGATCCCTGAAGCCGTCCGCCGTGCAAATTTTGCGCGCACCATTCGCGCACGTCGGGATTGATGAATTGCGGCCACAGACGAATGAGATCGGCCGTGGCGCTCGGGCCGACGTCGATGTTGAGCTTGAGCGAAGAGCCATCGCCGTCCGGCGCGGTCTCTGCTTTGACCGCCACATCCACAGTGGGTCCGCGCGCCGTGAAGCCATCGAGGATGAACTGTGACGTCGTCTCGAGGAAGCGGGCGTCGGCGACCATGGACTCGACGGGGACCGGATTGGCGCCCGGCCGTTCAGGACTGAATTGCGCGTCGCGCGACTCGAGATGCGTCGTCCAGACCTTTGCGGTGTCGGCGGGGGGCGCCATCCAGCCTTGCATCTCGACATGCGTCAGTCCGGCGAGAACCTGAAGCCTGTCGATGCGAAACCGCCGCGCATCCTCATCCCACGCTACGGCGCCGCTCGCCTCGTCGATGAAGAACGGCGTCGCGTCGGGGTTGTTGATGCGCACGCGTCCGGCGCCGACGGTGAACTGGCCAGTAAACGCGCGCAGCGCCGAGTCGGGCGCGAGTTCAGCGTCGAGTTTGATCGCAACCGGCCCCTCCGCGGTCAGAGGCGGAGGCTTCTTGTCGAACGTCTGAAGGTCGGCGAGGCTCAGATCATGCGCCCGGATAGACAGGGTCCGAGCATCCCCCTCCGCAGCTTGCGCCGCAATTGTCCAGGGTCCCGCTGGACCGGTCGCGGAGAGCGTTGCACGCGCGCTTGAGCCCGAATGATCGAAGACGACGGCGAAATCATTATAGACGACGGAGCGCTGCGTCGCTTCGTTGTCGATCTCGAAATGACCGTTCGCGAGGGTCAATCGGTCGAGCGCCTGTGTGGCGCCGGCCATCGTTTCGACAGCGGCGCCGACAAGAGCGGCGAGTCCAGTCCCGCCTGCGCCCGCTGACACCGGGCTGGGGAGAGGGATCGGGGTTGCGCCCGAATTGCTCGCGACCGCAAGCGACAGCGCCCCGTCGGCGGCGACCCGCAGGCGCAGGTCGAGCCCGTCGAGTTCAAGCCGCCGCACCCGGACGTCGAGGAGCGCCGCGGCGAACGGATCGAGGCCAATTTTTCCGCTCGGCGCCGAAAGCACCGTTCGGCCAGCCGCGTCGCGCACCGTCAGGCCCTTGAACCCCAGACCCACGCCCCACGAATCGTGCATGAGATAGGTCGGGCCTAGAACGATGGCGTAACGATCGCCGACGCGCTCCTGGAGCGAGGTTTGGATCTGGTCGTGCATGCCAACCAGGCGAAGGGGCCCTCGCGCGAGCAACGAGGCCAACGCCAGCCCGCCAACGATGAACAGGGCTGCGATGAACTCCACCGTCCGGAGACAAATGTGCGTGATCCGGCCGGCGCCAATTCGGCGCCAGCGCGAGCGAAGACGAGGACCCTGCGCATCCGCCGCCATGCCGCGCACAGCGGCCCGGGCGCGAGCCCGTGTCGTCATGCTATATCTAACGACCAATACCGATCACCCTCCGTGGCGTGAGCAGAGTAAGCGCAATCTTCGTTGATTCGAAGGCCGCAAGCCGACTTGACGTTTAGGTCGTTTGTCTAACCGGTTGAAACTGCGGACCTGCCAAGACAATGTCCGAAGCTGCGGCCGCGTTCCGGGACGCGGGCAGTGGTCGCATAATGAGACAAAACGAGGGCGATAATGGTTAAGGAACTGGTTGAGGCCGATCAGGCGCCCGATTTTGAGCTGCCGACCGACGGCGGCGGCCGGGCGCATCTGAAGGATCTCAAAGGCAAGGCGGTCGTAATCTACTTCTACCCCAAGGACGACACCTCCGGCTGCACCGCGGAGGCCATCGCCTTCAACGGCTTGCGCGCCAAATTCGCCGCCGTCGGCGCCACGGTCATCGGCGTTTCGCCGGACAGCGCAGCGAGCCACGACAAGTTCAAACGCAAGCACGATCTGGAGATCGCGCTCGCCGCCGACCCGGAGCGCTCAGCAATCGAGGCCTACGGGGTATGGAAGGAAAAGAGCATGTACGGCCGCAAGTATTTCGGCGTCGAGCGCTCGACCTTTCTCATCGATCGCGAAGGCCGCGTCGCCAAGGTCTGGCGCAAAGTGAAAGTGCCGGGCCATGCCGACGAGGTCCTCGCGGCGACGAAGGCGCTCTGACGGAAGCGGCGGGATCGCGGGGCTTGCGTCCACGAAACGCGGTTTTGCGATGCATTAACCTTAATGCGCTTTGCTCTGCGGTCGAGCACGCCCGCTTTCGCTGGGCTGGAGCGCTGGTTCATGTCGTTGCGAGAGGGCTATCCGGCGGCGAGGCCGCCGGGGTCGCATTATTGTCTGTCGCTCTCCCGGGGCGACATCACACGCAGTGTTCGGCTCGGGCGGGCCGGCGTCGGGGCGCTTGCCGCGCTGGCGCTCATCTCGTTCGCCTGGACCGCCTCGGTCACCGTTTATGTCGCCTTCCACGACGATTTGATGGGCGCAATCCTCGCCCGGCAGGCGGAAATGAAGGCGGCTTACGAGGACCGTCTGGCCGAGGCGCGCGCTCAGCTCGACGAAGCCGCGAGCCGGCAATTGCTGGAGCGGAATTCCTTCAACGGCAA
The DNA here is from genome assembly GCA_963702825.1 of uncultured Alphaproteobacteria bacterium. Taxonomy (GTDB): domain Bacteria; phylum Pseudomonadota; class Alphaproteobacteria; order Rhizobiales; family Beijerinckiaceae; genus Roseiarcus. Next base: position 571 of record CAVPEE010000043.1, on the reverse strand, counting down.
GGTGAGCGAAGTCATCTCCCGGCAGGCCCGGCTTGAACAGCGCGGCGCGATCGTCGCCGCGCTCGCCGAGACGGAGGCGCGCAACCTATCCACACGTCGTCAGATCGCGAAATCTCTCGGCGCTCCCGATGCCGTCAACGCGATCCAGGCTCTCGCTCCACCAACCGCCCCCGGCGCAAGCGTGGACGACGACGCGCGTGCTTACGCCCCTGTTCCCCAGCCCGGCGTCGAGCCTCGGGCCGTCAAGCCTCATCCGATCGACGAATCCGGCGAAACCCTGAGCGCCCTGCCCTCCGACGCGCCGTTCACGACGGCAAGCATTGCAAGTGCGACGGACAGTCTTGACCCCTCGGCGCGGCTGGCGCTCGTGGATCCCGCGCTCGACCGGATAGAGATGAGCCAGACGACGGCGCTCGCCGCGATCGACCGCACTGCGGAACGTTCCGCCTCGCGCGACGCGGCGATCGTCGCCGAGACCGGACTCGATCCAGCGAAGCTCGTTCTGCCCCAAGGCGAAGGCGGAGTCGGCGGCCCCTTCATTCCCGCCGAAATTGGTCCAGACGCGCCCGCG